>CAIUUR010000521.1 GCA_903902345.1 uncultured Geobacteraceae bacterium
GAGACCCCCCAAGAGATAATTCATATTCTCTGTGTGGATGACGAAGAGAATATACTGAAGGCCTTGAAGCGGCTTTTTCGCCGGGAACCGTTCCGCGTACTCACCGCCACCTCGGGGAAGGAAGGATTGGATATCATTCAGAATACCGGAAATATTGCCCTGATCCTCAGTGATCAGCGAATGCCGGAAATGAGCGGTTCGGTCTTTCTCGAAGCCGCCAAGACCCTGGTCCCCGATGTCCCCCGGATGATTCTCACCGGTTATGCCGATCTTCAGGCGGCATCGGATGCCATTAATCAGGGGGGGGCTTACCGCATCCTCGCCAAACCCTGGGACGATAAGGAACTGCTGGAGGCGGTACGAAGCCTCCTGCGGCGATAAGCAGAGTTCGTGCATCCGGAACCAACAGAAATTCAGACCGGCGCCGAGCAGACGCGCCGTCTGCGGCACGTTAACCGTCTCTATGCGGTACTCAGCGCCGTCAATCGCGCCGTTACCCGCAAGATGAAGCGACGGGAGCTGCTGCATGACATCTGCCGAATACTGGTGGAGGTAGGTCAATTCAGGATGGCCTGGTTCGGTGTCCCCGATGAAGGTGGGTGGATCGCCCCCGAGGCGGAATTCGGCGACACCAAAGGGTATCTCACGACGATCCGGACTTCCATCCGTGATATTCCCCAGGGGCGCGGTCCCACCGGAACCGCCATCAGGGAGAACCGTCCGGTGATCTGCAACGATACTCCGGCCAACCCCGTCATGAATCCCTGGCGCAACCAGACGGCGGAGAACGGCTTCAACTCCAATGGCGCGTTTCCGGTCTCACTCCCCTGCGGCACGGTCGCCTCCCTCGCACTCTATTCGTCGGAGTGCGACTTCTTCTCCTCCGACGAAGAGAAGCTGCTGGTGGAGATCTGCGCCGATATCGGCTTTGCGCTGGAATTCGCGGCAACGGAAGAACGGAGAGCTTCCGCCGAGATGGACCTTGAGCGCGAGCAGGCGCGACTCAAGGCCCTGCTGGTGGAACTCACCGAGAGCGAACAAAAATTTCGGACCTTCGGCAACGTGGCCCAGGACGCCATCGTGCTCCTGGACGACCGGGACGTGGTTACCTTCTGGAATTCGGCCGCAGAGCGGATCTTCGGATACCGGGCCGATGAGATCCTGGGAAAGTGCGCCCACTCGCTCCTGACCCCTACCCGGCATCGCGCCATCTACCGTGCGGCCAGCGACCATTTCGCCAGAACCGGTGACGGCAGCGCCATGAACCGCATCCGTGAGTTGTCCGCCCTGCGGAGTAATGGCGAGGAATTCCCGGTGGAGATCTCACTTGCCGGCTTCCGGATCGGCGACCGCTGGCATGCGGCGGGGATTCTTCGGGATATCACAGAGCGGAAAAAAAACGAGAGTATCCTCATCGCTCAGGCGAAACTGCTCCGGGAAGAGGTCGCCCAGCGTCGCGCCGCCCAGGAACTGCTGCTGAGCCAGCAGGAGGAGCTTGAGAAGCTGAACTCAAGACTTGAGGAGCGGGTAGCCGAGGAGGTGCAGAAGAACCGGGCTAAAGACCGGTCGCTCATGCATAATGAGAAGATGATCTCCCTTGGACAACTGGCGGCCGGGGTGGCCCATGAAATCAACAATCCCATGGGGTATATCGCCAGCAACCTGCGGGTTCTCTCCCAATATTTTGATCAACTCCGGAGATTCGACCGACTCAGGGAGGAAGCGGACGATACCGTCCCCCCCTTGAACAGGGAGAGTGTCACCAAGAGCAGGGAAGAGTTGGACATCGAGAACCTCCTGAAAGATGGTGCCGACCTGATCAGTGAATCGCTGGACGGCGCACAGCGTGTCACGGATATCGTCCAGGACCTGAAGAGCTTTTCGCGATTGGATGCGGATACCATGCAAGCCGTGTCACTGGAAAGCTGTATGGAGAGAGCCCTGAACATCTGCCACAACGAACTGAAGTATCTGGCGACCATCCGGAAGGTGTATCTGCCGGGACCGAAAATTCTCTGCCACCCTGGCCAATTGAACCAGGTCTTTCTCAACCTGCTGGTCAATGCGGGTCAGGCCATCACGCCGCCGGGTGAGATCCTGCTCAAGTGCTGGCATGACACGGAATTCGTTTACGCCTCGGTGAGCGATACGGGGAGTGGCATACCGGAAGAGGTCATGGAACGGATCTTCGACCCCTTCTTTACCACCAAGGAGGAGGGACAAGGGACCGGCCTGGGACTCAGCATCTCCCATGAGATCATCAAGAGACACCATGGCGAGTTGCTCCTGGAGAGCATCGTCGGCCAGGGGACGACATTCCGTATCAGGCTTCCCCGCACTCCGGAGCTACCGGCATGAACCGTCCCCCCCCGATCCCTGCGAGCCGCTCCTTCATGAGTATAAAAACAAAGATGATCCTGACCTGTCTGCTCATTGCCGCCACGACAGTCGTCATCATCATTACCATGAAGAGATCCACCGATCGGGTCAAAATAAACGGACCGCTGTATCAGGAGATTATCCAAGGGAAGGATCTGGTGGCGGACATCCTCCCCCCCCCGGAGTACGCCCTGGAGCCCTATCTTGTGGTGCTTCAGGCTCTGGCCGAAGTGGAGAAATCCCGGATAGCCCGGCACAAGGAGCATTTCAAAAAACTTCGTCAGGAATACTACCGGCGACACTTCTATTGGGCAAGGGTACTCCCTCCCGGCTCTCAAAGAAATATCCTGCTGCAGCGTTCGGATCTGCCGGCACGGCTCTTCCTCAACACCGCTCTTGCCGACTATTTTCCCGCTCTGGAAGCGGGAGAACATACCCGGGCGGAAAAAGTGCTCCGCGAAACCCTGGCGCCGGCCTACGAGGCCCATCGACAGGTAATCGACGAGATCATCATCCTCTGCGCCGCGGAACATGCGAAGATTGAAAAAGAGTCCGCGTCTCTGCTGCTCCGTTCCAACAGGGAAATCGCGGCGATCAGCGTCCTCTTCCTCTGCATGATTCTTTCCATATTCTCTCTGATGCTCCGCAACCTCACCGGCCGGTTGCGACAGGCTATAACCGTTGCCGACAACATTGCCGCCGGAAACCTGCAGATCGGGATTCCGGTTACATCCGATGACGAGATCGGCCAACTCATGTCGGCCATGAAGAAGATGGCGGACACCATTGTGCTCCTCATCGAAGATTCGTCCATGCTCACCGACGCGGCTATTGCCGGGCGTCTCTCCACCCGGGTGGACCCCTCCCGACATCGGGGAGAGTTCAGAAAAATCGTCACCGGGGTCAACGCAACCCTGGACACCGTCATCGGCCCCCTGCAGACGGCTGCCGACTGCCTCCAGAAGTTGGGGGACGGGAAGATCCCCGCCGAGATCACCGGAGCATATCCGGGGGAGTACGAACCGATCAAGACCGGCGCCAACGCAGTGATCGCCGCCGTCAGAATGCGGGGCCTGGATCTTGAGCTTCTCAGTAACGCCGCCCTGCAGGGAAACCTGACCGTGCGCGCCGATACCTCCCGATATAACGGCTATCACCAGGAGATGCTCGGCAGCGTCAATGAAATTCTGGACCGATTGACCCAGCCGCTGGGAGTCGCCGCCACCTACGTGGACCGGATAGCTCAGGGAGACATCCCTTCCAAGATCACCGACAGTTACCAGGGGGACTTCAACATCCTCAAGATTAACCTGAACAACTGTATCGACATCATGAACAACCTCCTGAACGAAATCACCCGGGTCCTCCAGGCCGCGGCGGACGGAGCGCTGGATGAACGGGCCAATGCCGATCTCTTCGTGGGGGAATGGCGGCAAATGGTCCTGAGGGTCAACAACATCGTCACCAACATCGTTACCCCTCTGCGACAGGCCACCGAACGACTGAATCAGGAGGTCTCGGAGCGAACCAAGGTTCAGGAGCTGCTGCTGAACCAGCAACACCAGCTGGAGACATTTAACACGGAACTGGAAGAATTGGTGGCCGATGAGGTAAAAAGAAGCAGGGAAAAGGATCGGGCGCTCATGCATAACGAGAAGATGGTCTCCCTGGGACAGCTCACCGCCGGAGTAGCCCATGAGATCAATAATCCCCTGGGGTATATCACCAGTAATCTGAGGGCTCTGGCCCAATATTTTGATGATATAGTCCGGTTCTATCGGAACCGTCAAAAAGGTGAAGGAAACGATCACGAGCAGTCACCCCTTACCAACGGTGTGACAGCTCAGGACATTGACGAAATACTTGAGGACGGCGTCGATCTCATCCGGGAATCACTGGAAGGCGCGGAGCGGGTCACCACCATCATCCAGGATATGAAGAGCTTTTCCCGGATGGACTCACTCCAGATGCAAACAGTGGAGTTGGAAACCTGCCTTGATAAGGCCCTGAACATCTGCCATAACGAACTGAAATATGTGGCCGCCATCGGGAAGGAATACCAACCGGGGTGTCTGGTCCTCTGTCATCCGGGACAGTTGAACCAGGTCTTCCTCAACCTGCTGGTAAATGCCGGTCAATCCATGACCACGCCGGGAGAGATCCGGTTGAGCTGTGGACATGATGAAACGTTCGTCTACGCCTCGGTGAAGGATACGGGGAGCGGTATTCCTCCGGAGGTACTGGAACGGATCTTCGACCCTTTCTTCACCACCAAGAAGATGAGCGAGGGGACCGGCCTGGGCTTAAGCATCTCCCACGAAATTATCAAGAGACACCAGGGGGAGCTTACCGTGGAGAGCGTTGTCGACCAGGGAACAACGTTCACCGTCAAACTCCCCCGTGCTCCGGAGGTAACAGGTTGACTCAACGACACAATGACGGCGCCCCGGCGAAGCATCCGCTGCAGATCCTCTGCGTGGATGACGAAGAGAACGTCCTCAAGGCGTTGAGGCGCGTCTTTCGAGGCGAACCATTCAGGATGCTGATGGCGACCACCGGCGCCCAGGGTCTGGACATTCTGCTGCACACGGAGAATATCGGACTGATCCTCACTGATCAGCAGATGCCGGATATGAGCGGCAGGGAGTTTCTCACCGCGGCCAAGGCCCTGGCGCCCCGGATTCCCCGGATAATCCTCACCGGTTACACCGACAGGAACTCCGCCCAGGAGGCCGTCGCACGGGGATTGGCGTTTCGTGTCCTCCTGAAACCCTGGAATGATCAGAAATTGCTGCAAGCGGTTCGGGACGGACTGGAGAGAAACCTCCTGGAGGAGGAAACAGCGGAAACGACGTTCCTGAACGAATGATACAGCCAAACATCATGACATCATGACACTAACCTGCTCTCAATCGAGCGGACGGAGGCAGTAATGACGGAAGAATATTACAAGGAAATCACCATTGAAGGGATCGTACCCGATCTTTTCCCCGATGTGGCCGTGTATCTCAAGACCGGTGTCAATAACTATATGCTCTACAAACCCCATGGCCGGAAGTTGACCCTGGACGACCTTGATCGGCTGCAGCGCCGGTCGTCGGAATATATCTATGTTCGCACCGGCGACATGGAAGAGGTCTCGGCGTACCAGGAAGATAACCTGCCCAATCTTCTGGGAAACAAGGAGCTGAAAAGCCTGGTCAAAGGGAAAATCCTTTTTCAAATCTGCGCCGATTACGCCGGGGAACTCATTGAAGCCCCCCCCAAGGTCAAAGAGGTGGAACGGTGTCGCAATCTGATCCGACAGATAATCGGGTTTGTGGCCCACGACAGGGACGCCATGGCCGCCCTCAAGTCGGTCACCGCTGAAAACCCCTACAGCGTCGTCCACGGCGTTCAGGTGGCGGCCCTTTCCCTGCTGGTGCACGCCAGGATCTTCCCGAAGATCACCGGCCCCCCCCTTGAGGATGTGGGAATCGGGGCGATTCTCCTCGATATGGGGATGGCCCTGGCCGACTCCGATCATGGTAAATCATCAGGCTCGTTGTCCCACCAAGAGTACCAGATGATGAAGCTGCACGCCACCATGGGGCACGATTTCCTGAACCGGATGGGAGTGTTCAGTAACATCGCGCTGGCGGTAGTGCACTACCATCACGAGCGGTACGACGGCAAGGGGTATCCGGACCACCTGAGCGCCGACGCCATTCCCCGGGGAGTTCAGATCGCCGCGCTCTGCGACACCTTCACCGCACTGACCACTGACCGCGGGTACCGCAAGGCGGTCACCACCGAACAGGCGCTACAGACCATGGAGGGATCAAAAGGAGCGCACGAACCGGCTCTGTTCAAGAGTTTCGAAAAGATCATCCGGGAAATAAAGTATTAGCAGTCATCTCCTATCCCCATACAGAGTTTGCCGACGCCCAACGCTCCGGAAACGCAACCCCACACCCTCGGTTTTGCCGTGGCGGTGGTCAAGGTGGATGAGCTGATCGATATCGCCATCAAGGGAAGAGTTCCCGCCGGGTTACGGATTCAGGTACTGGACCCCCATGCCGCCGGCGGTCAGGAAGTCGTCTATCGCTCTTCACTCCCCGAAACCACCGACAGAGCATCGTCCAGGATGAACAGATGGCATACCGGACTCCTCATGGGAGATCGGGAATGGGAGTTATCCGTCGTCACCACCTGGGTTTTATCTCCAGCAACTTGCGCACCCTGTCCGAGTATTTTAACCAGATCATCCGGTTTGACCGACTCCGGCAGGAACAGGACGACCGGGAGCTCTCCCCCCACCAGCGGGAAGCCGTGGCAATCGGCAGGGAGGAGTTGGAGGTTGATTCCATCCTGGAAGACGGTGTCGAACTGATCAACGAGTCCCTGAACGGCGCAATGCGGGTCACGAAGATCGTCCAGGATCTGAAAAACTTTTCGCGGGTGGATGCGCCGGAGAGGGAATCGGTGACGCTGACTGTCTGCCTGGAGAGCGCCCTTACTATCTGTTTCAATGAGTTGAAATATGTCGCAACCATCAGGAAAGAATACGGAGTTCAGCCCGAAATTCTTTGCCACAACGGCCAACTGAACCAGGTTTTTTTGAACCTGCTGGTCAATGCCGGACAAGCCATCGACCCGCCGGGGGAAATTATCCTGAGAACCTGGCATGACGACGCCTTCGCCTGCGCCTCGGTGAGTGATACGGGAAAAGGGATGACCGAGGAGGTTCGAAAACGGATCTTCGAGCCGTTCTTCACGACCAAGGATGTGGGAAAGGGAACCGGCCTGGGACTCA
>CAIUUR010000522.1 GCA_903902345.1 uncultured Geobacteraceae bacterium
AACAGCTTCGCTGTCCTGACTGCGCTCTCACGGCTGTTTTCCGACTCCCCCTCACTCCATTTCACGGGAATACCGAACTCGTTTACCAGCACCCGTCTCATGGTCTCGGCCTCCGACAGTTCGCCGCCATCGGGCTTTCCTCCAGTGACTAACAGCGGGAGCCCCGTGGCGCGATACAGCCTTGCCGCGTAACGCAACCGTACCAGCCCCCCGCCACTCACCGTGTCCCCTCCATATTCGGGGGCTTCCCGGTACCTCCCTCCACCCAGCACGACGATGGCCTGGGCGTTGGCCCGTTTCAGGTCAAGAGGCCGGGCCTCCAGCCCCCGCGTGAGGAGGGTTCCCACAACCGGAAGGGACTGGATGACGATAAGGAGAACGCCGGCCAATACGAGCAGGCGGGCAAAGTCGGGGCGGCGACGCCAGAGCCACCACCCCAGGACGGTGGGAAGCAGTCCGTTGAGCGGCGGCAGGAGCAGGGATGCCACGAGATTGGTGAGGAGGACGGTAAGGGACATTGCTGACAAGCTATGGGTGAGTGAAATCAATTGTGAATATCCGAAGTCGCTGACAGATTAACTACCGTGAAGAGATCCGCCGCCCTGGCTATTAGTAACAGCGGTAAAAAAGCAATAGGCGCCATATAGCGCATGGTTGACCATACAAGGATATTCATCCCCCAAAAATAGCAGAGCAGCAACACCAACAGAAGATCCGTACGAGTTGTTCGCTTGGCATGGAAAAAAAGGTACCAGAGGGCTAACGTTGTGAGAGTAATGAGTGGTAAATTTATTATCGAGAGAATAGTCCTTCCCGTTCCCGCCTCTGTTGCAGTCCAACTGTCAATTATTTTTTGTCCGAAAAGAAGCAGATAAGAACCTGAATGAGATGGCAATTCAAGTCGATGAAAAGCAATAATGCTGGATGTTTCGTGAGCATGTTTTTGAAAGAAAGAAGTAGCCTGCAGTGAGAGAGGATTCCCCTTCACGGAAACAAGTCCATCTATGTGGCTTCCGGCGAAGGAGGTGGTGGCAATTACCAGATGACCGGCATGCCGGGTTGCGGCACAAATCCAGGGGGTCAGAGCCGCGACATAGATGAGAAGCCCACCAAAAGCAACCCGCCAAAAATGTAGATTACGATAGAACCCGGGCACGAACGCACTCATCAGAACCAAGGGAGTCAGGAGTCCCACTGCGCGCGTAAGCGTAGCCATCGCGAGCAAAATCATGCCACATATAAGAGTGAATTTTTTCCCGCCTTCTATGCCACTAATTGCAGTAAGGGTCCCCCAAACCATCAAAGCAGCAAACAACGGCTCATTATACGCATCCCTTGTCAGCCAAATAAAGGGAGGGTAAACAGTAAAGGCTAAAGCGGCAATCAAGGCGAATGGCCAGGACATCATCCGCCTGGCAAGATGAAAGACACCAAGCACCGCGATACTTGCCAAAACAATATTAAGAGTTTGTGCAACTGAAACGGGTTTTAAAGATACCACCTCTGCTGCGGCAAGAGCCGGCGCCAATACGAGCGGGTAGCCTGGTCCCTGATGCGTGCAGAACATACCCCATCGGTTTAAAGGGACCCCCTGACTCCAGAGGCTGCGCGCCATGGGCATAAAATAGTTTTGACCATCAAAGCATTCGGTATTTCGGTGCTGGTCGGTTCGCAAAAAAACAAAGTTCATCAAGACGGAGAGGAGCAGTGACGTCGCGAAAAGATAAAAACCCAGTCGACGCGGACAAGGTCTAGTGAGCAGATTGGCCACCTTCAAGCGTGTATCCATAAAGCCCCAGGGTTCGTATGCTACTCCGCAAATATGCCGTAGCGCACGATGCAGTACAGAGCACGAAAACCATCCTTCCAATTTATTTTTTTCCCTTCTGCATAAGTCCTGCCGTAATATGATATGCCAACCTCGTAAATTCTCACGTTTGGTATTTTTGATAACTTTGCGGTCACTTCCGGTTCGAAACCAAAACGTTTTTCCCTAAGGCTGATTCCCTTGATGATTTCCGACTTGAATAGTTTATAACAAGTCTCCATATCGGTCAGATTCAAGTTGTTGGACATATTGGACAATAAGGTCAAGAACTTGTTACCGATGGTATGCCAGAAGAAAAGAATCCGATGCGGATGGCTCCCCATGAATCGGGAACCGTAGAC
>CAIUUR010000523.1 GCA_903902345.1 uncultured Geobacteraceae bacterium
GTATTAACCCCGGCATATTCCTCTTTCAATATGTCCATTATGCAGTTATCGTTAGCTGCTGCTCCATCAGCCAGAACATCGCTGTCGGTCACTCGTTTATGGACTGAATGATTTTGTGGTTGTCCCAGTACCGCTTTACGCTCTTGTCCATGATGCCGATTGCTGCTATCTCAATGCCATCCCGCCTGATACGCTTCGTTGCGGCACTGGTCTCAGAGCCATTATCCGGGCGCCCATCTGTCAATACCAACATGATTTTTCTGGGTTCAGGTCGCTGCAGCAGCATCACCCGGCCAGCCCAGAGCGCCTGGTGAGTCGGCGTTCCGTCAAAGGGATAATGATTGAAGTTCTCGGATGCCGGTTTCCTGCCGAAGTCCACCAGGATGTTCACGTCCGGTTCTCGCTCCTTCCCGCTGAATTCGAGGGAACAGACCGCAACTCCACGCAGGCCAAACAGGGTGACATGAAGGGCGTATGCTGCGGCATTCGCCACCTCGTATCTGCTGCACATGCTCCCGGACAAATCGAGGAGCACGACAACGGCGGTGTTGACCTCCACAACGTCAACTTTCTTCCGGAAGATGCGCGGATCACCCACCGCCAGTTTTACCAATCGGCCAGGTGCCAGTTTTCGGCCTGAGAGCCCGTAGGATTCCGGTTGACGTTTGACAGCCTGCAGCAACCCCATCAGTTTCGCCCTCATCCTGGATGACGCTGACAACGCTTCCACTTCGTTCAACTTGCCGTGTTGTGCCTTCAGCTTCCCGATGACCGGCAACAGAGGAATGCCTGCCCTGTCGTCAAAGGGAATGTTCCCGGCCAGGTCATTCAGCTCTGACTGGATTAAGGCTGACAGGTCGCCATCAGTCGTTGCAATACTTAAAAAGATGAACGAACCTAATAAAAAACAAGGGGCATAGATAACTATGCCCCAGCTTCAACTCCTACCTGTCCCCGACGCTGCCATGATCAATCATACGGCTATCCTTTCCCTGGGGATTCTTCTGTTACGGACTATTCTTGCCGGAGATTGTACTTCGGTGATGGTTTTGGCTGGTCTTTTTTCGATTCCGAGTAGCGTGACTCGGCTCTGCTCCACCAGAGTCATTACGGCTCGCTGGAGGTCGCAGGGGGCTGCGATGGTGCCGGTGACGGTCTCGATCAAGAGTCGAGCGGTAACCGCTCCCTGACCGATGACGGCGTATTTGCCTGGGGCGTCCCACTCTTACCTGGAGATGATCCCTGCTTTCCCTGCGGAGGTCCGGATCGTGATATTCAGCATTGGTCTTTGGTTGGTCATTGGTCAGAACCCTTACCCATTCAGATGCGGACTTCCCACGTTCTTGTTCATCTTCTTCTCGTGGTGACATTTACGAACAGACGACCGTCAACCCGGCCTGCAGCCGGGTCCGTGGTTTGGCCTTGACGACGATCTGAACGTCTCGCCCCAAGAGATTCAGGAAGTGAATCAACCTCTCGAAGGAAAACCCCGCCAATTTTCCCCGGACCAGAGCCGACACTTTCGGTTGATCTATCCCCAGAATCTCTGCGGCCCGTGCCTGAGTCAGACGGCGCTTGCTGATCACGGTGATGATCTGTCGGGCGAGTTCGGCCTTTGCCAGGAGTTCCTCAGCGTCGGGAATCCCCAGGTCGGCAAAGACGTTGCTGCTGCCGTGGAATACTTCAGTCTCTTCAGTCATGGTCATTACCTCTTGGCGGTTCGGTGGAGTTCTTCGGCAATCTTGAGCCGGGTCTTGATCAGGTCAATGTCTTTGGCTGGGGTGGCTATGCCTCGCTTCGACTTCTTTTGGAAAACATGAAGCACGTACACGGTATCCGCAAAACGAACCGTATAGACGGCCCTGTACGTGTCACCGTCGTGGTCTTCCACCACCTCCAGAATGCCAGCGCCATGAAACCCGCTCAATGGCTTGGCATCAGGGTGTTTCCCCCCAGACTGTGCCAGGTAGAGCGCGAAACCGAAGCAGCGCCGGACCTCTTCCGGAAGTTCGCACAGGTCCCGATAACTACTTCCTATCCAGTCGATTCCTTTCATTTTCACCTCAAGCAAATTATGCTAAAATAGGCCTATAAGTCAAGACGTTTTATGCCGCCTTGCGGTTCTCTTTTGCCGTGGTGATCGATATCACGTTGTCGGTTCCCTTCGGTGCTATCGCCCTCAGGATGTGGCGCTCCACCTTTTCAAGCGCTTCTCGTTTTTCATCGGCAAAGTCGAACTTATTGTAGATGCGGTCCAGTTTCCCTAAGGTGTGACCGAGTACCCGCTCCCGGTGCTCGAACAAGACCTTCTCTTCCGCCATGATGGTGTTCGCGGTCCTACGGAGATCGTGGGCTCCCCAGGGCGTGATGCCGAAAAGGTTGACTACTGCTTGTTTGCCTTCAGCGGTGAAGAGCGGATTTCCGCTGGTGTCGGTCATGGGCGACAGGATGTTGCGCCTTACGGCGGTTGCTACTGCGTGAGAGTCGATGTGGGTCTTCTTGGCCTTGTGGGGCGATGGGAACAGATATCCCTTGCCGGTGGTGTCACCGATGATCTGTCGTGCCAGTGGCGTGAGGTACACTTGGTGCTCCCGTCCGTTTTTGGAAATGTGCGCCGGAATCGTCCACGTTTTCAAATCAGGATCGAGGTTGTCTTTGTGCATGGACGCGACCTCTCCGGGTCTCGCTGCTGTGACCAGTATCAGCTTCAATATGCGCCGGATGTCATCCCCCATGGAGAGCGCATCGCTCTCCAGCGCCTTCCATAGCAAGGCGATTTCCGAATCGTTCAGAGCTCGGGTTCGCTCTCCGTCTTTGGGGGCTTTGACTCCTGTACAGGGGTTGTCCTGTGCGATGTCTTTTTCAATTCCCCAGGAAAACATCCGCCTCACGATCTTCAGCATTTGTGTGGCCGCTGCCGGTGCTCCCCTTAGCTCAATACTTTCAATAAGCTGTTTGATGTCGCTACGGGTGACGTCGGCGACCCTCAGATTGCCTAAAATTGGCAGGACTTCTTTGTTCAGCACCCGCTTGTCTTCCTGCCAGCTGGTTTTGTGCATCATCGCATGACGAGTGAGGTATTCCTTGACGAGGTACTTTACGGTGGGGGCGTCGTGTAGCTGTTGGATCTTGCGCAGCAGGCGGTTGGCATGTTCCTCCAGTTCCTGCACCTTGGCCTCGGCCTCTACCTGGATGCGGTCAGCTTCTATCCGGGCTCCTTCCAGGATACGGTCAGCCTCAGCGGTTGCCACTTCCAGCGGGTCGCGCTTGCTGGCAACTTTGGCGTATTCCTGAGCATGTCTGACTCTCGCCTCGGCGACACTCATGGCCGGGTACGTCCCCAGGGTCATTTCGTGGCGTTCACCGTTTAGACATAATGTCTGCCAGATGAAAAAAAAGACCCGCCCCTTGCAAACATGGGTTACGCTGTTGGCATCAATCCCACAACGCAGAGCCATAACCAAGGAGGCGAGTCATGAAAGATGCTAGCATATTTGTTGGTCTGGATGTTCACAAAGATTCCATCGATGTTGCCCTTGTTGAAGAAGGTCGAACCGCCACGGTTCGATTCTACGGCACGATCGGTGGAGATCTCACCGATCTGGAAAAAGCGCTCAAGAAGATTAAACAGGCTCATCCAGGTTCAACGTTCCATTTCGTCTATGAAGCCGGACCATGTGGTTTTGGCATCTACCGCTATTTGACGAAAGCCGGACATGAGTGCATGGTTGTAGCTCCGTCCATGATTCCAAAGCGCAGCGGGAACCGGATTAAAACTGATCGCCGTGATGCCATCATGCTGGCCAGCCTGCACCGTGCAGGTGAACTGACCGCAGTCTATGTTCCCCGGGCAGAGGATGAAGCCATGCGTGATTTAGTTCGAGCCCGTCAGGACTCGGTAAAAGCAGAACGGGTTGCCAAACAACAAATCAAAGGCTTTTTACTCCGGCATGGCGTGAAAAATGCCGGACCTGGAGACTGGAAATCGTCATATAGGCCCGAGCGGGACGTACTTTACTTCTTAACTTACTCAAAAAACA
>CAIUUR010000524.1 GCA_903902345.1 uncultured Geobacteraceae bacterium
AGAGACCGGAACTGACAGGCGGTGGGCTTGTACGTAGTGCTGGTGGGTGGCAGTCATTACTAACAGCCCAACGTGCGGGAGCATTCCCGAAAAGCGACGAGCGGATTCTTGGCGACAGTTATTTCGTTGCAGCAGTTCTTGGTGCAGCGGAAGAGCAGTTAGAGAAAAAAACTGTGTGGGAGCGAGAAGGATATGGCCTGGAGCAAGCGGCACAGAGGGCGGCTGAACTTCTACAGATGAATGTTGAAGATGTTTGGCTTCATAGAAAAAAGTCAACAACAGTGGAGGCAAGAAGTCTTCTTTGTTTTTTTGCGACGCGGGAAATGGGCATATCGGCAACCGCTGTGGCTCTTCGCCTGGGGCTATCTCCGTCTGCTGTTACTCGGGGAACTTGCCGTGGAGAACGGATAGCCACCGAAAGAGGCTGGCAACTCAAGTAGGACGAGAAACGCCGAAAATCAAGGGCGTCCCCATGCCCCCGCCACCATGCCCCCGTTGCTGTTCCTTTTCGAAGAGGATCATGGATTCAATTCATCACAAGGTTTGTGATGCTTTCATGCGTGCCGGATACACAAGAGACTTCTCGTGCTCAGGCATTCTGCCCGGATTTATTAATATTCTTCCTGCGTTGTGAAACTGTCAAATCGACGATTGCACCATCTTGCCAGATATAGCAGGGTGTCTTTGTTTTACGGGCAAGAGTATGCGCAGCCTTGGCCGCACGTTTCAGGGCAGCATCGACGGCGGCAAATTCCGGATTCTCAATCAGATCGTTTTTTTCACTCATTGTTTGATCCTCGCTCAATAACCTTTGGGGCAGTTCCGGAGTTATCATAAAGTGTCCATGCGTCAACAATGTCTTTGTAAAGTTCGTGGAAGTTTTTAACGCCACTTTCGAATCGCCTCCGAACATCGGCTTCAGGGACGTTATGCCCTCCTTGCGCTACACGGGAAGTCACTCGCGCCAAAGCCATATCCGCCGACGGAAGTGTAAGGAAGACTAGCAGGATATGGTAACCCTGCTTACGGCAATCACGGAGCAAGTTGGCATAGGTTCGACCACTCAACGTGGTTTCGAAGGCAAAGCTTCTCCCTTGGCGTATCCGATCATGAATTTCTTCCAGCATGAGACGACCGGCACGGAGCGCCACCGTTTCCGGTTGAAAAGGAGAAAGCCCCGCCGCGATAAGATCGGCATTTATGAAATCCGGACAGTTGGCTTCATGGGGGAGGAATTCGCGGGCAAAGGTGGTTTTACCGGCGCCATTGGGTCCGGCGATGACGACAATAAATTTCATTTTACACCCCCTCGACATCAAACATCAGCCGCTTGAACTCTTCTTCGATGAGCGTCACCTTCCAGCGTTCCTCACAGATTTTCAGGTTCTCTAGGTTGTTGTCGCCGTTCACATAGATACGGCTGAACTCGAAATCGAGGGTGCTGTAGTTGCGTTTGCTGAAATAGGATTCCAGCATGAGGTTGTCTTCTTCGGCGTTGTCGCTCAGGGTTCGCCAGATGATGAGAATTTTTTCCTCACCAAGCGTTTTCCCTTCCACTTCGCGGAACGTCCATCCTTCGCCAACAGTGCAGGTCCTGGGTTTGCCTTTCAGTTGCAGCCGTCCCTCGCCGTCTCGTTTACAGGAAGGCCCCTTCCACGTTCTCCCTGGACTTGGAAATGAGGTGATATCTTCCAGTCGGCGACACGGCAACCGGAGACTTTTGCAGCTCGAAGCTCAATTCCTCATCATCGAACGCGGCAACCCCTGGCCCATCTTGTTGCTGGGACGGTACGCATTCCGCAATTTATGCGCCTCGTCAATCACCACCAGATCCCACGGGATAAGCCGGGCACTATCTTTTTTGCCGGTGGCGAAATTCACTGAGACGATGACGATCCCGTCATGCTGAAACGGATTCTCTTTGCCTGCCTTGATCGCTTCGCGAAAACTTTTCGCCCCCATGATGACGCTGGGCAGGTTGAACTTCTCTTCCAGCTCCAAACTCCATTGCTTCCGTAACGACGCCGGACAGACAACGATGAGTCTCCGTTTGCGCTCCGCCCAATATTGGCAGAGAACAAGACCGGCCTCGATAGTCTTTCCCAGGCCGACTTCGTCCGCCAAAAGAACACCTTTGGAAAGGGGAGAACGGAAGGCAAGCAGAGCCGCTTCAATCTGGTGCGGGTTCAAGTCAACCGATGCATCGACAAGCGAAATGGAAAGTTTGTCGGTGCTGTTTGACGCCGATCGGCGCAACAGTTCACAGGCGTAATATTTGGCGTGGTAAGGAGTGTTCATGATGGGAATCGACGTTCCTCGAAAATTGATTATCTTTAGCAGAAAGCACCTTGATATTCTATAAGAAAAGGGTCAGTCACCGTTGCGGGTGCTGCCCCTTTTACTGTCGTTGCCAAGTTGTCGTCTGCTCCACGAATACCTCCTTCAGGTGTTTTTCCTTTCGAGAAGGTAGAAGGTCAGTTGCGGGCTCTAACTTCGGTCCCTTCAGTTGCAACACCTTTCACCATTCCCACCATCATCATCACTGCGGGGAGGACCTGGGCTACCACGATCACGGCGCAGAAACCGAGGAAAGACCAAACCAGAAGACCACTGTTGTCGGTATATGTTGGGGCTGCGAATGCCGGGGTTACTGCTGCCAGGGTTGCTACTGCTGCGGTAGCTATGGTCCTCAGTGTGGTTTTCATGGCGTCCTCCTCGTCTGCGTTTCTTTTCCCTCTTGATCATGATATAGCTTAAACCGTGCCAAAACCGCAGTGGGAGTCAATAAACATATAACATTCTGTTTTCATACAGATTTTAACATCTCAACTCTATCGAGTCCATCTGGTGGAGCAGTGTGCAGTATCGAATACTTATACAGGTCCGTCGTGCAACAATCGTGGCTATCCAGCTCAAATCATTGCATTATAGTTATTATCTCAGATTAGTATTAATCCTGCCTGCTGTATTGGGACGTTATACAGTGTGGGATGGAGCGATTGAAGGAGGACGAGCCCAGGGGAGACAAACGCCGCGAATTAAATCTGGGCAATTACCCCGAGGTTTCTCTTGAAACAGCCAGGGGCAAATTTGAGGATTCTCGAAAAAAAGCGAAGAATGGCATCGACCCGATATTGGAGAAGGAAGTGGCCGTTGCAGAGCAGCTTCAAGCCCCCACTGTCCATGAGCTGATCAAAGAGTTTATCAAGCGTCATGCCAAACCGAAGACTCGGAACTGGCAAGACACTGAGCGGATGCTTAACAAGGAACTCGACCCTTCATGGGGCAAGCGGAAGGTTAAAGATATCACAAAACGTGATGTCAGCGTGCTGCTCGATACTATCGTCGATCACGGAAGTCCGGCCACGTCGAATCAACTCCTCAAGCTTGCGCGCAAGATGTTCAACTTTGCCATCGAGCAAGATATTCTTCAAACGTCATCATTCCGGTTGGGAGAAATGGACGAAGTGATTGACGCCGTTTTGAACCACAAGAAACAGGGAATCATCAAGGTTTATAATCAAAACCGCTACGACCGGGAGAAGCAGGCGGCGCTTGAATCCTGGGGTCGAAAGTTACACGCCATCATCACCTAAAAAGGTAAAGATAACGTGGTGAGTATCGGCACGGTGAAGAAGGCGGCATCGGTGGCAAGGGATGACAATGAACATCCCGACGAAGAGATGTTTTCAGGATCGTGCAGGATGTTAGGGGAAGAGCGAGTCCTGACGCTTGAAATTATGATGGTAAGGGTATATGGTATTTAACACTATAGGTGGGGTATGAACGCAGAGCTGATATTCAGGCAAAAGGAAACCCGCGACAGGTTTATTCGGGAAATGGTAGTCTGGCGTTTGTCGGAACCGGTGACAGGGTGCAGCCATTTGTTCAAGTATCGCTTCTATTTCGGGACAGATGACGGGTTATGCATTGTGCGCTATGACAACGAACGGGGCAAAGGGGATCATAAGCACCTATTGAGTATTGAACAGCAGTATGCTTTCCAGGGACTCAAGCAGTTGCTGTTCGATTTCGAAGCAGACATCAAGCGTACTATGGAGGACAGATGAGAGACTTTAAGATCGGTATAAAAACATGGGATGAGTCCAGCAGAGAGACTGCGGAACTCTTCGAACAGTTTGACGCCGGAGTTTTTACAGCTCATCCTGTTGAGCGGGTATTCTTCCACGACGTCAAGACCTTCCTCAGATACATCACTCCGAAGAGGATTGACCTCCTGGAGGAACTGCACCGCAATGGTGCAATCAGTATCCGAGCCTTGGCGAAACTTCTGAACCGGAGCTACAAGAACGTTTTTGATGACGTGAAGTTATTGGAACAGGCGGGACTTGTGGAGAAAGCCGAAAATGGGCTTTATTCAGTCCCGTGGGATGAGGTATCTGCATCGTTCAAGTTGGCCGCTTGACGCCCTACGAATGAGTCAAAAGGTTCTTAACACCGGTTACCGGGTCTTTCTCTGATCAATTCGTAAAAGAATTTCAGAGGTATCACCCGGCATCATTCCCAATATCAACACGGAACAAAGGAGGAAGGCGAGACAAGAATCGCGTAACGGATAACAGATAAAAATGGAAAGCCTCTGTTAGATGCCGACGTCAATCCAGTCACCGAGAACAAGCTGGGCATCGAACAGTTCACCCCGCAAGATCTGCGCCGCACGGCGGCAACCTTTCTTGCCAAAATGGGGAACATGGACGAGGTGATCGATGCGGTTCTCAACCATGCCAAGCAAGGCGTGATCAAGGTCTACAACCAGTATCGCTATGATGCGGAAAAACAGAAGGCGCTTGAGGCCTGGGAGAGGAAACTGAACAGCATCATATCCGGGACCAAGAGCAATGTCGTAGCAATCAACAGTCGCAAGAAGAATCAGCAAATCAAATCTTGACTTAATCCGCCAATGGCGGATAATAGGACGCGAGCATGGAATTCATAGAAACCCCGGTATTCACCAAGCTGATAACGGAAATGTTGCCTGATGACAGCTACCGACTTTTGCAAGATGACATTGCCAAGAATCCGCAGACTGGTGATATCATACCCGGGGGCGGCGGCATCAGAAAGCTCCGTTTTGCTCTGCCCGGCAAAGGCAAGCGGGGCGGTGCCAGATTGATATACTACTGGCAGACATCGAAGGACAAGACTTACATGCTGTTGGCATACGCCAAGGCGAAGAAGGAAAATCTTGAGCCGGAACAGACAGCACTGCTCAAGGCATTGGTAAAGGAGCTGGAACGTCATGGATAAAGAACTTTTTGATCAATTACACCAAAGCATGAAAGAAGCGGTAGCCATCGCAAAGGGAGAAATCCAGCCGTCACGGGTGTTTACCATTCAGCCGCCGGATGTAAAGACGGTACGGGAAAAAACCGGGCTTTCACAAGCAATGTTTGCTGCCATGATCGGTGTGAAAGTCAAGACTCTGCAGAACTGGGAGCAGCACCGTCGCAACCCGACCGGTGCTGCAGCGGCACTGTTGACCATCTTCGACAGGGAGCCGGAAACGGCCATGAAGGCATTGCATGGCTCGGCCTGAAGTTATTGTATGGAGGCGATTGGGGTGACCAAGACAACCGAGTATCAAAAAGACCTGATCGAGGCGCTGAAAGATCCGTCGGAAGCTGCGGCATATATGAATGCGGCCATTGAAGAAGGAGATCATGAGATTTTCAGGCTGGCAGCAAACAACGTTGCTGAGTCCAAGCCAAAATCATTTTCTACCTTGCGGACCAAGATGACTCCCGAATCCCGTGCCAGGTCAGAGGAGCAGACCCGGACATTGCGAGAGAAAATCCGGACACGTGGTTAGCAATGAAACGTACACCCTGCGTAAACAGCGTAACAAGAGAACTAACCGATAGAGAACTGAACAGAATGGCAATCGCCATGGGTGACGCTGTCCGCTCCCAGTCGCTTCAAATCAAAAACATTATCCTGGAAAATCTGAAAACAGAATTATCCTCACGCCGGAAATCGTCCACCATATAAAATGTAATCGATATAATAAGCTCCTTCAATTCTCTTCCAGTAGCCGCTTGATCTGTTTATCAAAGTCCGATTCATACAGCCTATCTTGTACAATCCGGTATTTTTCAAATTCACTTTCCGCAAAGGCTTTGGCTATTTCCTGGGTAACTTTTCCGGGGTTGTCGAGGATCTCCCGTTCATTGAACTGTAAAAAGGCATTCAGCTTGCCGGCCCAATCCTCCATGGTCATGGGAATGTTCCGCTCTGCCTGGTCTTCGGCATAGTCAAGATACATGGTGACGAAGCGATCCAGCGACTTCATCTCTTTTTGATTCAGGTAATTCTTGGCAACCACCACATCGGTCTTGATGATCTTGCCGTCCGGGGCGTTCTTCCAGGTGGTCAGTCCCATCCACTCTTTCTTGTGATCGGCCCGCTGCACGATTAGTTCCGCGGCGGTCTGTCCATGGATAGCAAAGTGCAGTTTGTTCTGCACCGTGGCGAAGAAGGTCCGGGTGATCTCGGAATCGGCGCGGTAATCCATGGCTGTGGCGTAAATGTCGGTGATTTTCTGGTAGAACTTTCGCTCACTGGCGCGGATCTCGCGGATTTCCGCCAGCAGCGTATCAAAATATTCCTTGCTGAAAAATGCGCCGTTTTTGAGGCGTTCCTTGTCCAGCACATAGCCACGGATGGCGAAATCCCTCAGAACACCGGTGGCCCACTGGCGGAACTGGGTTGCCCGTGTTGAGTTGACGCGATAGCCGACCGAAATGATGGCGTCGAGGTTGTAGCAGTCAACATTCCTGGTAACCTCCCGATTTCCCTCTTTCTGAACTATTCGGAAATTCCGAACAGTTGCCTCCTGGGTGAGTTCCCCCTGTTGGTATATGTTGGCCAAGTGTTCGCAAACCGTTGGTACAGAGACTTCAAACAGCACGGCAATCAGCTTTTGCGTTAGCCAGACGGTTTCATCCTCAACTCGCACCTCAATGCTGTTTTCTCCTGCCTGCTTGGAAAAAATCAGAAATTCTGCGGTACTGTTTCTTATGCGAAGGTTTTTCTCATTGGCCATGTTGTTTTCTCTTTCCCTACCAATTTTTCGCACAAGTTTATATTCCGCCACACTCCCAACTCCATAATTTTTTATCACGTACTATCCACTCGCATTTAACGACTTGCAAGCTAGGTGACGCTCTGAAGATATCTTTATATTGATCGACCTTTTTCTTCTTTGCCCCAAGTTTGAATGTCACCAATAAATACCCAGGATTATTAACAATGTCGTATGCAACAGCCGTATCCCTATCTACTTCAACACCGCTCAATGCGGCAACAGAGAATTCGCGGGCCGCGACTCGCTGTTCTGACAATTCGACCTCTGCGCTCTTGTGAAACCGATCTTTGTCAACACCAAAGTACGTATCCCAGTGGATAGCTGTTCCTAAGCCCTCGTCATCCAACACAGGATTCATTGCCAGGAACTCAGCCTGTCGATACCCATCGTCAGTGGTGGCGTTAAGGACGGCGAGTTCGGCGTGTAGCTCAGAGAGCCTAAGCTGTTCACGATGGATTTCTGCGATAACTGTTACAACCGCATGCTGAATTTCAGCGAGTACTTTGGAATTTTCAAGATAGCGTAACCTCAAGTGACTTTCAGACTGGTTAGGTTGCGTACTTGTCAGACACTGCGATGTTGCCGGTTTCAGCCTCACCCTTAGATTTGTCCCACTCTCTTTTCAGGAGGGCCTGCATAGCTGCTTCAAACTCATCGAGCCTAACCTTGAGATCATGAAGATCCTTTGCACGAGCACTTATTGCAATTGTCTGAAGCGCCAACAGCAATTGGGCATCTAGCTTGTGTTCGGGGTTTGCGTTAAGCCTCAGTCGAAGTTGAACCCGAGTGCGCTCAAATTCGTACTCGTCATCCTCTTTTGGCATTGCTGCGACGCGATAGGACAGCGCGACATAAGTTGCAGAAAGTTCACGCATGTCCTTGCGCCACTGCGCACGTTCATTTGTTACGACTTTGGTACGAACGTCAAGCTGAGTATCCTTTGACTTACCGAAGGTGCTTAGAAGCGACCCTACAAAGCCGAGAACTGCCCCGATCATGGCACCAATGAATCCGAATATTGCAGCTTCCAATAAAGTTCCTCTTTTTTGTTTAGGTCTGCAACCCTGATACCCTTCAGAGGAGAGGAAAACGTGCTTATTTTCAAGGCCATCCTGAAGATAACAGATATGAATCTATACACTCATTTTTGCCCAAAGGCAAACCCTCTAATATGTCGATATTACGTATAGTAACTGTAGTTATCGTACCGCTATTTGAAGTAACAAAAGTTTCAATGGTTCCCATACCAAGGCACTGCCAAAACCGCCAAAAGCCCTTATGACAGTTTTGACAGTGCCGTCCTTCAAGTATCCATCATAATTTTATCCCCGGATTCAGCCGTATCCTTTCCGTCGGCCTTCCTCCAGTGTGTTCCTTCTCGACCGTCAGCCAGTCATATTCAACCAGCACCTCGATCCCGGCTTTGACCTCCTCCGACGAGGTGAGCTTTGACCACTGAGGCCGCCAGATTTCGCGCAACGTCGCGCCGTCCCTGATTGCTCCTCGGCGGAGGTGCTTGATGATTTCCCGTACTGCTTCCATCCCTGGAGCGACCATCCCGCCGTACAGCCTGTATGCGTGACTCTCCAGGTAATCACACCAAGCCGTTGCCATGAGCGCCGCCTGTTCCGATACCGGCCCTGGTTCATTCCCGTCAGCCACGTCCACCAGATGGAAGATCAAGGCCAGTGATGGCATCAGCTTGCGATACTTCGTCAGATGGCTTTCCAGCGTTGGTGTCAGACCGTGGTCGCTTCTCAGGCGCATCTCCAGATCATGCCGCCAGGTGTCGAAGACCTCCTGTCCACCTGGAGAGAAGCGCAAGGCTGGAATGGCCGCCCCTTCTTCCATTGCTGCACCCGGAATATCCCCGGACAGCGCCTTGAAAATATCCCAAGCCCGGTTTTTCTCCACGGTGTCAGGGAAACGGTCAACGTTCTTCCACTCTGCCGGAGCATCAGGCCAGACGAACACTTGAAAGCGTTGCAGCAAGCCATCATCGCCATTACCGCCCCGATTGGCCTGATACACATAGGACGAGAGCGGCCCCGGCGTGATTGCTCCGAAGATGGAGAAGCAGAGGGCTGCAATGTCCATGGTGCCGCGTCCGATCCGGTCGTAGGTGAAACCCCGGTTGCCGTTCCAGGCTTCCAGGTAGAAGGCCCGGTCTCCCTCTCTGCCGTCACGATCCAGAGAACGGAACCAGCCGATCAATTCATCTCGGTTGACCAGCAGACCACGCGGATTCTCATTGAGCAGTTCGCCTATCTTCTCGACGGTGCCGTCCTGAGTCTGGAACCGCTGCCGTTTGGGTTCATCAAGAGTCAGTGCCAGCAGTTTTTCCCGCCCATCTTCGATCATCACGGTGTTGCCCTTCCTGGCAGCCTTCTTGATGTCATCGGTAATGGCCGATTTCTTAACCTTCTGGATCTCCCTGTCGACTTCGAACTCCTGCGTCGCATTCAGGTATGTCTCCCGCGCTTCCGATTCCAGCCGGACCAGGTGCCGGTGTGCTTCCGACACTGCCGGGGTTTTCATCAATGACGGTCGGCCTACGACAGCACCCCACAGGTTCGGCACCACCAGCCAGTCATCATGCCGTTTCGGATGGATGCCGCAGCCGCGACCGATGATGCTCCCCAGCGCCACAACCGCAGCAGCCGCTGAGAAGTCCGGCGGAATTTGCATCCGGTCGGCAATGTCCATCAGCCAGCCACGCAGGGGGAGAGGAATCATCTCCGGGTGTAGCGGTTTCACTGGCGGGAGACCATCCGGCAGCGGTATCGGTTCAGGCCAGTGATCGACTTCTTCAATTCTCTCGATATGGCGTACCGATACATTCTCCGGATTTCTTGCCGTCTCGATGCAGTTCCTGACGGCTTCCGATCCTGCCAGTCGTGCCAGATCATTGAAGTCGGTATCCTGCTGTTTCCTGGTGTCAGGAAAACAGGGTACTGCCAGCAGGCCAGCAACAGCCTGTGCAGCTATAGTCGCTTTGCTCAGTCCGGGATTTCCTTCGGTGAAATGATCATCATCGGCGCAGATGATCAGGACGGTATCTGGATACTTTTTCTTGAGGGCTTCCGCCACCGGTTTCAGGTTGCCGGCAGAGAAGGCGCAGGCCACGGCATGGCCGGTGATCTCGTGCAGAGTAGCTCCGGTGGCATAGCCTTCGGCAATCAGGATCTTCCCGTTCACCTTACCGATGGCATGGTAGCAACCGGCAACGGCGGTGCCGCTTTTGAAACGTTTGGTTCCATCCGGCATGATGAATTGCAGTCCGTGAAGTATGCTGCTGGCATCACGAACCGGAACAAGGAGAGAGTCATACCACTGCCTGATGCCAAAGGGATGGATGCCCTTTACCGCCAGGTAGGGATGTTTCATGTCAACGTCCCGAGCCTTATCCCACAGGTCCGCTGATTTTTCCCGGCACTCCTTCCGGTATTCCGCTTCTATTACGGCTGCCTCTGCCTGTGCCTGTTTCACCCGCTCTTGGAACTTGGCCTGCTCCTCCGGAGTCCTGTTCGATTCGGACAGCCATTTTCCGGAGATTCCCTGACGCCAGCAGCCAAAGACACCCCCTTCGCAATCATCGAAGAGCTTGCACCAACCGGCATCATCTCCTTTCCGGTCACAGGTGGCGAATCGCGCCATCCTGCCCGGCAGGATATCCGTGATTGGTGGCGCAAATCCAAGGGTTGCCTGTATTTTCTCGACAAATAGTTCTATATCAGCCATTGCAGCACCTCCTCTCGACCCAGCAGGTCATTGAGAAAGTCCAGCATGGCTTGTTCCAGCCGATCCAATCCTTCACGCAGCAGCTTTTTCTCCAGTCTACGTCGCAGGCAGACCAGCTGCCAGGCGCACGTTCTGGTAATCACTCTCATAAGCACGCACCTCCCCGCACAACCTGTGACGCCTCCCGATAGAGCCTGCTCCTGATATTCAGGAGTCGCTTGGCCGGTTGTTGTGCGCCACTCTCGAAACTGACGATGGCCTGGTGCAATGCTTCGGTCTCGACAAATTGAAACAGCGCCCTGCGACTGTCAGGGGCGCAACAGATCGTTAGTTCGTGGCCGGCGGATGTGAGGAACGCGGCCAGGTCGATGGACTCGGTTCTGAATACTCGTGTACTGGTCATGGATTGCCTACCCGTGTCGCTCACCGTGCATGTTGGCACCGGCGACACGGGTACCGCCGCATTCGCGCCACAGATTTCTCTGGGCGTCATAGGCCTGTTTCAGGCTCATATCCGGTGGAATGATCCGGCCTGTTCCCGAGCCCACGTCTCTGGCTGTTTCAGCGACAGCTTGAAGGGCTTTGACCTGGGCTTCAGTTCTGGCTTCCAATTCACGGGGGCGTCCACCCTTGGCCCCTTCGATTGTCAGATACTGTTTGCCGTTTCTGACTTCCACCTTGCTGCTCATCAGTGATTCCTTGGCACGCAGTCCAAACGCGACCCGCAGGCCGTCAGCAGCCCTGACCATCCGGGCAATCTTGTCGCCCTGGTCGGCGCGGGCCGCTATCGCCTGTCGCACCTCGACGAGGCGCTCATGGTTCACCGCCTGTGGGTTGATCCGGTCCCGCTGGATGCCGTAACCGGCATTGTGCCGTTCGACGATATTCTGTTTGCCGATGGCGGAAGCAATCACCCGCACGGCGGTCATCTTGTCCGCGCCATGGTGGAGGGTGACAGTCCACGCTCATGCAGGCTGTTCACATAGGACTGGATATGTCCCGGTTTGAGATGGTCGATTCGCTCCAGCCCGTAGCTGGATGCTACGTGCCGGGCGAACTCCCTGGTATTCGATAGCAGTTTCTCCCTAGTCAAACTCGACTTTGACCAATCCTTCCCGATCCTGGCCAGCGCCTGGCTGGCAAGACTTTCGTGCTTCCCCATACATACACCTCCTTAATCGGCGCATACGTTGGCGCCAGTTTTCTGTTGAGTGTAGGCAGGGCCTGTCCGGGGTGGACAGGGCGGTGCGGTGGCATGGCCCGTGGGCATATGCACCGTTCCGGCTCCGACGTGGTAATCGTCCCGGAGGTCGATTTCGTGCTGACGCACGAAGGTCGGTCCCGACGATCCATCGCAATGGATCGACGTACTGGAGGGAGGAGATTGCAGCGGGGGAAGGTGGAGTGGTTGACGGTGGTGCTGCTGCCGTCGCTGGGGTGTCGCGTGCTGATGACGGAAGTTTTGCTTGGATATTGAGGGGTTGAGGGCGCGTCTCTTGCTACCCGGCTGGACGCCGGCAAGAGACACGCCGTGTGGTGGACGGATTGCAGAGGTGGTTTATATGAAAAAACCCGTTTCAGCTCGATGGC
>CAIUUR010000525.1 GCA_903902345.1 uncultured Geobacteraceae bacterium
CACATCTTCATGTCATCCATCTTCATTTTCGGCATCTTTTCAGTACCACCGCTCCCCTTCAGCTGCGACTCGGAGTCGATGAGGTAGCCGCCGGAGACCGCCACCTTGTCCCCCGGCTTGAGGCCGGAGAGGATCTGGAGCTTGTCATCAACCCGCTCCCCAACCCGAACGTCCCGGGGCTGGAAGGTCCCCGGCGCCGTTTCCACCCAGACCACCTGCCGCTTCCCCGTATCGATAACCGCCGTCACCGGGATGACGATCCCCGTCACCAGAGGGACCCGGATGATGGCGTTGACAAACATGTCCGGCTTCAGCATCCCGCCGCTGTTTGCCAACTCCACTCTGGCCTTGACGGTATGACTCTTGGGATCGTGAAACGGATAAACAAAACCGATCCTCCCATGAACCGCGATATGCTGATCGCCCGAAGAGCGGATCTCCACCTGCTGCCCCACCCGGACGTAGGGTACTTCGTTTTCAAAGACCTCGATCTCCACCCAGACACGGGAAAGATCCGCAATGGAGAAGAGCACCTCTCCGGTGTTGACATACTGACCCTCCTGTACCATCTTTTCGATGACCACACCGGCAAGGGGGGTATAGATGGGGAGCCGGATGGTGGGTTTGCCGGCCTTTTCCAGCTCGGCAATCTGGCTCTCCTTCACCCCGAAGAGCATCAGTCGCTGTTTCGCCGACGCTACCAGCCCCTCGCCACTTCCGGCGATGGAGGGGATGGTGGACCCTTTCAACTGCTCCCGGCTACTGACGGCCAGAAGGTACTCCTGCTGGGTGGAGAGGAGGTCGGGCGAATAGATTTCGGCCACCGGCTTATCCCGGGTGACGACGGCGCCGACACTGTTTACGAGAAGCTTGTCGATCCGTCCGGCGATCCAGGCGGTGACCTTGGCCTGTCGTGACTGGTCGTACTGGACGATCCCCACGGCGTTGATCTCCTTGTCCAGAGACGTCTGTTTTGCCGCCACGGTGGCCACGTTGGCCATGACCCGCTGGATGGGAGAGAGGGATACCTGACCCAACATCTCGACCTGTTCCCGTGAAGGCTGAGTTGAACCGGAACCCGGTGGCTGAGCGGAGTCGAAGCCATCAAGCTTCTTGATCAGTTCCATGCCGCAGATGGGACAGCTCCCCGGCTTATCCTTGACGATGAAGGGGTGCATGGAGCAGGTGTAGAGCTGTTTACCCTGGGCCGGCTTCTCACCGGCGGAATGGTCGTGTCCCTGATGCCGCCAGGCATACCAGCCGCCACCAGCAGCCGATGCCAGGACGATGAGCAGAAAGGGAATTGCTGCTTTCTTGATCATGAATAACCTCTTGAATAATTAGGGTTCTATTTGTGGCTCTCCCTCAACTCCATCCCCACCACCGCTTCCAGTTGGGCCAATCTGATCATGTAATCTGCCAGGGAGTCGTAGAGTTCCCGCTCGTAGTTATACAGATTGCCCCTGTTATCCAGCAACGTCAGGAAATCCACCTTGTTCACCTTGTAGCTGATGACCGCCGACGCCAGGGATTGCTCCGCCTGGGGGATGATCCCACCACGATAGAGCTCCACCGATTTCCGCCGGCGCTCCATCTGGGCCAACAGGTCATTCACCGCGTAACGTATGCTGTTCCGGAGTCCGTTCACCTCATCCTGTGCCATGGTCGTTTCAGAGGACGCCTCCGCAGCCATGGCTTGGCGGCGCTCCCGCTGCAGCGGCAGGTTGAAGGTCATTCCCAGGGTGAACATGTTGTATCCCGGATCGCCACCCGACTCTTCCCGGAACATATACTCCAGGGAGAGGTTGAAGTCGGGATAGTTCTCTTTCTCCGCCAGTCGTCGGGACAGCTCCCCTTTTTTTGTCAGGCTGATCAGACTCTTCACCTGCGGTCGGTTCTCGTCGGCACTATTTTGGAGCTGCAAAGGGGATAACGTCAGGGTGGGAAGCGAAAAATCGGCGATCCTCCCCACGGGGGTCGAATCGGGCCGGTTCAGGAGATAGTTGAGGTTCGCTTCCAGAGTTCTCCGCTGCTGTTTCAGGGCAATCTGCTGCTCCAGCATCTTGGACTGCTCCAGGGCAGCCTTGTAGATATCCTGCTGCACCCCCTGCCCCACCGAGTATTTGGACTCCGCAATGCTCTTGAAGTCCGCCAGGAGTCTCAGGTTCTTCTCCACAATCTCCAGGGAGTTGTCCACGGAGTAGAGCTGATAGTAGCTCTCCTTGACCATTCGGGCCAGTTCCAGTTTGCGCTCTTCCATGACCCATCGATAGGACTCCGCCTCGTGCCGGGCCGCCTCCTCCCTGAGCGCCCGCTTCCCCCAGAAAGGGATCTGCTGGGTTAGACCGATGACCTTGGCGGTCTGGGGGTCCTTGCTGGTGGAAAACGGCTCCCGAGCCACCATGTTCTGCAGTTTGAACATGAACATGGGGTCTTCCAGGGCGCCCGCCTGCCGGGATCGGCTGACAAACATCTGCCAGCGGGAATGGGAAGAGTTTATCTCCGGATTGTGGGTCAGGGCTGTGGCAATCAGACGCCCCAGATTCTCCGGCGGTATCACGTCTGCCGCCAAAGAGAGCCTGGCGAAAAGGGTCATCACGACCGTCATAGCGAAGATAGTGAACCGATGTGGCATGGAAACCTCGCAGTAGTTACGACTTTTTCTCAGGAACCGTGATGGCGTATTTCTCCAGCCGGTAGATGAGGGTATGACGGGGAATCCTCAAGAAACGGGCGGCGGCGGTCTGGTTCCAGTCGTTACGCTCCAGGGCGTTCAGCACAACCTCACGCTCCAACTGCTCCAGCGGGTATCCCTCGTCCGGCAAAGTGAAAACCGCTCTGCCGGGGGGGAGTGAGGTACCCCTGAGCATTTTTTCCGGGAGTTCCCCCAACGTGAGGTTGTCGCCACTGCGCATGATGAGCAGACGTTCCACGACGTTTTCCAGCTCGCGCACATTGCCGGGCCAGGAGTAAAGGGTCAGGGCAAGCAGGAGATCCTTGTCCAGAGAAACCTGCGCGCCGCCATGTTTGCCGCAAAAATAGCGAATCAGGAGCGGGATATCCGTCCGTCGTTCCCGGAGAGGAGGGAGATGAAGCGGGATGACGGCCAAACGATAGTAGAGGTCTTCGCGAAAACTCCCGGCGGCCAGCGCCTGGTCCATATTAAGATTGGTGGCGGCGACGACCCGCACGTCAAGTTTCTGAGAACAGCTCCCCCCCACCGGTTCCACCTCTTTTTCCTGCAACGCCCGGAGCAGCTTGGGCTGGAGTTCCAGGGGGAGTTCCCCCACTTCGTCCAGAAAGAGCGTCCCCCCTTCGGCCAGCAGGAACTTGCCGACCTTGTCCCGTACCGCACCGGTGAACGCCCCCTTCAGATGCCCGAACAGCTCGCTTTCCAGCAGGTCGCGGGGGATGGCGGCGCAGTTGATGGCCTGAAACGGCCCATCCTTGCGGGAACTGTTGCCGTGAAGGGAACGGGCGACCAGCTCCTTCCCCGTGCCCGATTCGCCGGTTATCAGCACCGGAGCCTCGGTATCGGCCACCTTTCTGATGACGTTAAATACCTTTTCCATCTCCGGGGAGGAGCCGACAATAGTGCGGAAATCGGCATGGTCAGCCAACTGACGTCTCAAGCGGCGATTTTCGTGAGTCAGGCCGTTGAACTGCAACGCCTTTCGGATCGTCAGCTTGAGAGCCTCACGATTGAACGGTTTGGTGATGTAGTCGTAAGCTCCGGACTTCATCGCCTCCACCGCCAGATCAATGGTCCCAAAGGCGGTGATGATGACCACCAGACTCTCCGGAGAGCGTTCCTTGATGGAGGTGAGAAGCGTGAGACCATCCATGCCGGGCATCTTCATATCCGTGATGACCAGATCGGGTTGAGCCTGACCGAAGAGATACAGCCCCTCCTCCCCGGAGGATGCCGTCTGAACTTCGTATCCCTCTTCCTGGAGGTTATATTCCAGAACACGCCGCAGGGAGATGTCGTCATCAACGACCAGAATCCTCGACATCACACTGTTCCTCCGTTGATTCTACCCTGCAGCGGCAACCTCACCGTCACCGTTGTTCCCGAACCGGCTTCACTGGCGACGGCGATTGTCCCGCCATGACTCTCAATGATCTTCCTGGTGATCGCCAGCCCCAACCCCGTCCCTTGGGCCTTGGTGGTGTAGAACGGCTGGAAAATCCGCTCCAATTGATCATGCTTTATACCGGCGCCGGTATCTTGAAAAACGACCTCACCTGACGTGATTCCCTCTGTTCGCATGGTGATGAGGAGCTCTCCGCCGGGTGGTGTGGCTTGCAGTCCGTTGATGATGATGTTCAGAAATGCCTGACGAAGTTTCTCTCCATCCCCCTTGACCAGGAGGGGAGGTGAAGAAGGAGGGAGAATCAGGTG
>CAIUUR010000526.1 GCA_903902345.1 uncultured Geobacteraceae bacterium
CCACGCTATACTATCAAATGGCCAGATCCCTGTCTACGTAAACTTTGCGACAAAATAATTATTAGGGGTGGCCTAACGTGCCGGTCTATCGGGCTAAACCGTTTCGTGCGTCAGCCATGCACGGCAAGGGTGACAACGGGACCATCCGGAAGACGGGAGAGGAATCTGTCAGCAGGGGATATGGTGAGTTTGGCAGGAGTCGTAATCGTTTAAGAAGCGAGGACACAGGACGTCCCCTCTCCCCGTTTGTGGGAGAGAAACAGGGTGAGGGGAGACAAAACAGTCTGTTGACAGAGATTCTGCCCCCCACCCTTCGCGAACGGGTCTAAGCGCCCGAAGCACCAAAAAATCAACGAGCGTTCATTCTCCGTCGCGCGTACCCCACCACGCCGAGACTAATCCCCAGAAGGAAGTATGTGGACGGTTCGGGCACCGGGTTGGAGCCAAACTCTCCAAGAGTGACAGATGGTCCGAGAGTGATAAGTTGCCCTGGACGAACAGCCAGGGCATAGCCGCTGAAGCCCTTGTAGTTCACATCCTGATAACCGTCGTAGGCGTCGAAGTACCAGGCAAAGCTCTGAATCTGAACCGGACCCGCCGCATACTTCGTACCCGACCAGTACCAATCCGGCGCCAATTTTGTAAAGGCTCCGGTATTGGCAAGGGGATATCCGGCATTTCCCAGCTCGGTGTAATAGAGGTACCCCATCTCCGAACCACTCTGATTATAGCCTGATAGTGCCGGAACGGTAGTCGGTAACCGCCAACCGATACCGGACAAGTCGACAGTGTAGCCAGGGGTAACGATGTTGGTAAGACTCAATCCGTCAGCCCAGTTCTTCTGGCTCTGCCAGACGGCTTTTCCATGGCTGTAGTCCAGCCAGAACAGAGACTGGTCGGAGTCGTAGATCAGGTTGTAGGGCGTTTGCGTGAGGTCGCCGCTGATTTCCGCAGTGCCGATGTTGGTGAGCACACTGGCCCCTGCCGGACCGGTCACTACCGCCATCAGTAACGCCAAGGCCACAAATCCCTTCACTGCTCGTTTTACGGTAGCCATTATATTCCCCCCATACAAAGATATTTTATTTCCAGGAAATCATCCACCCCGTACTTGGACCCCTCACGGCCGAAACCGGACTCCTTCACCCCCCCAAAGGGGGCCACGGTCGTGGAGATCAGGCCGGTGTTGATCCCGACGATGCCGTACTCCACCCCCTCGGCTACCCGCCAGACCCGGCCGATATCGCGAGTGTAGAAGTAGGCGGCAAGGCCGAACTCGGTGTCATTGGCCATTCGGATCGCCTCCTCTTCGCTGCTGAACCGGAAAAGGGGAGCCACCGGCCCAAAGGTCTCCTCCCTGGCGATTACCATATGGCTGGTCACGTCGGCCAGCACCGTGGGGTGAAAAAAACTCCGTCCCAGCTCGTGCCGCTTCCCGCCGCAGACGATCCGCGCCCCCTTGGCGACGGCATCGGCGATATGTTCTTCCACCTTCACCACTGCATTCATGTCGATGAGCGGCCCCTGCTGTGGATCTCCCTGCAACCCGTCCCCCACCTTCAATGCCGATACCGCCGCCACCAATTTCTCCGCGAAGGCGTCGTACACCCCCTCCTGCACGAGGAACCGGTTAGTGCAGACACAGGTCTGGCCGGTGTTACGGAATTTGGAAACGATGGCCCCCTCCACCGCGGCGTCCAGATCGGCGTCATCGAAGACAATGAACGGGGCGTTCCCCCCCAGCTCCAGCGCCAGCTTCTTCACAGTCCCCGAGCACTCTTTCATGAGCTGCTTGCCGATCTCGGTGGAACCGGTGAAGGTCAATTTCCGGACGACCGGGTTCGACGTCATCTCCCCCCCGATGGCGCCGGAAGCGCCGGTGACCACGCTGAAGACCCCGGCGGGAATTCCGGCACGGGAAGCCAGTTCGGCCAGGGCCAGAGCGGAAAAGGGGGTGAGTGAGGCGGGCTTGACGATCATGGGACACCCCACAGCCAGGGCCGGTCCCGCCTTGCGGGTGATCATGGCCGCCGGGAAGTTCCAGGGGGTGATAGCGGCGCAGACGCCGATGGGCTCCTTCAGCACCATGATCCGTTTGTCCCGCTGGTGCTGGGGAATGGTGTCTCCGTAGACCCGCTTCCCCTCCTCGGCGAACCACTCGATGAAGGAAGCGGCATAGACGATCTCCCCCCGGGCCTCGGCCAGCGGCTTCCCCTGTTCGGCGGTCATGATGATCGCCAGATCTTCCTGGTTTTCCAGGAGAAGTTCGAACCAGCGGCGGAGAACCATGGAGCGCTCGCCGGCGGTTTGCGCACGCCAGGCCGGGAAGGCGACCCTGGCCGCCTCAATGGCCCGTCTCGTCTCATGGGCACCCATCCTGGGGACGGCGCCGATGATTTCGCCAGTGGCGGGATTGGTGACGGTGATCGTTTCACCGGAGTCGGCATCGCACCACTGGCCGTTGATGAAGCAGCGGTTACGGAGCAGGGTGGGATCTTTCAGCGTGAACATGGGTGAACCTCCTTCTGATGGGGGGACATCCGTAACGACGGCGTCAACTCCGGATCGACCGGGAATGGGGTACAGGTTGTCAGAAAATTGCGAAGAAATCAATACTCATGACGTATCCACGGTGATCAGCAAAAATGGAAATCCATAGAGGCAAGACGTGATCCCGCTACCGCTCCCCTTACCGACTCTTCAGTGACCGAAAACTTAGGTGATTCGCGATAAAAAATATATCACGAATTCCGGACTTGGTTTTGTAGGGGCACCCCTTGCGGGCGCCCGCTATAGGTTGTAATAACGATCCGATAATCGCAAAACGGGCGACTGCGGGGGATCAGACACGACCAATAAATTCACCCGCACATCCAACTCTTTGACAAATCCCGCCGACGACAGTACAGTGCCATCCATCATGAAACAGAAGCTACTGATTATCCTCGGCCCCACCGCCTCGGGCAAGACCCGCCTGGGAGTGGAACTGGCGCGCCGGATGAACGGCGAAATCATCTCCGCCGACTCCCGCCAGGTCTATCGGGGGCTGGATATCGGCTCCGGCAAGGATCTGGCCGAGTATGGGGAGATCCCTCACCACCTCATCGACATTGTTGACCCGGGATACGAATTCAACCTCTTCCAGTTCCAACGCCGTTTTCTGGAGGCGGATGCGGCCATCAGGGGGAGGGGAAAGCTGCCGCTCCTGGTGGGGGGGACCGGTCTCTATCTGGACTCAGTACTGAGCGGTTACCGGCTGACGGCGGTGCCGGAGAACCACGCACTGCGGGAGGAACTGGCGGGGGAACCGCTGGAACTCCTGGCCCGGCGTCTAAGGGAGACAAATCCACGGTTGCACAACAGCACCGATACCCTGGAGCGACAGAGACTGCTCCGCGCCATAGAAATTGCCGAGTTTCGGGAAAGCACGCCCCCGGAGTCACTGCCGGAGTTCCGCCACCTGGTCTTGGGACTCCGGTGGGAACGCTCCGTGCTCCGTGAGCGGATTACGGAGCGCCTGCGGCAACGACTGGGCGAAGGGCTCGTCGAGGAGGTGGCGCGGCTTCATGGTGAGGGCATTTCCTGGGAACAGCTGGAGTTCTATGGGCTGGAATATCGCTACGTGGCAAGACACCTTCAGGGAGAGCTGACAAAAAACGACCTGTTCCAGAAGTTAAACAGCGCCATTCACGACTTTGCCAAAAAGCAGGGGAACTGGTTTCGGCGGATGGAGCGGCGCGGCGCGGTCATCCACTGGCTTGACGGAGCCGCAGACCCTACGACGGAGGCAGCTGAGATAGCAAAAAAGTTCAAATGATTCAGCCTACCGTTTCGCCGGCGGCTCCACTCCCAGACGTTTCATGACCTTCTGCATATCTTCCCAGACCTCCCGCTTCATCCCCGCGTTCCGAAGCAGATAAGCCGGGTGGAAGGTCGGCATGAGCGCGATGCCATGGTAGTCGTGAAAAACACCCCGGAGTTTGGAAATCGGCTCTTTGGTCCGAAGGAGGGTCTGGGCGGCAAAGGTCCCCAACGCCACGATGACCTCGGGGCCGATGGCCTGGAGCTGTCTGAGAAGAAAGGGGTGACACTGCTGAATCTCGTCCGGATGCGGATTCCGATTCTGGGGAGGGCGGCACTTGAGCACGTTGCAGATATAGATCTCATCCCGGCGAAACCCCATGGCCGAGATGATCTTCGTGAGGAGCTGCCCCGCCTCCCCCACGAAGGGAATTCCCTGTTGATCCTCATCCCCTCCGGGGGCTTCCCCCACGAAAACGAGACGAGCGGCGGAACTCCCGGCGCCGAAGACCAGGTTGGTCCTGGTCGCGGCCAGTCCGCAGCGCCGACAATCCCCCAGCTCTTGGCGGACCCCGTCGATTCCTCCCACCTGCACCGCAGGAACCGGCACGATGGTGGATTCCGTCCTGAGCGGCTCTGCCGCCGCCACAGGAGGGTGCTCCACCTGCAGTGACGGAACTGCCCCCCTGACGGCGGGAAATACGCTTCCCGCAGGAAGTCCTTCCACCCCCGTGTCCCGAAGATCACGCAGGTAACCTTGGAGGGAGGCAATCAGTTCCAGCGCTTCGTTGGTTGCCATGGAGTACCTCTTTACATTTTTGTCACAATGGACTAACGTAACATCCATGATTGGTCTGCTCTGCGTCGTTACGGCATTTCTTATTTTTCCCCATGACGCACTTGCCTGGGGGAGCGGCATCCACCTGCAGATCGGCTCCGCTGTCCTGGAAAACCTTCCGGCACTCCGTCCAGCGGTGGCTGCCATCATCGGCGCCTACCCTTTCGACTACCTCTACGGCTGCATCGCCGCCGACATCACCATCGGTAAAAAATTCACCCACTACCTCCTCCACTGCCACCGCTGGCAGATGGGACTCAGGGTGCTGGAGTATGCCGAGACAGGCCCCCAGCGCGCCTGCGCCTACGGCTATCTTTCCCACCTGGCCGCCGACGCCATCGCCCACAACTACTACGTCCCTTACAAGCTGATGATGAGCTTTCCCAGCCTCACCCTCAAGCATACCTACTGGGAGATGCGGTTCGAAACCTTCGTGGATCGCGAAACATGGGACGTGGGAAAGAAGGTTGCCAAGGAACATTTTCGGGGAAACGATCTCCTGCTGAGCCGGGTACTCTCCGACACCCTCTTCTCCTTCGGCACCAACAAACGGATTTTCAACTCCATCCTCCTCCTGAGCCGCTTCGAGAAGTGGCAACAGGTAAGTCGATCCCTCACCGGAGCCTCGCGCTATCTTCTTACGGAAAGCGACCGGGAGGAGTACATGACGCTGACCAGAGAGGCGGTCCTGGACTTTCTGTCCAATCAGGAAGAATCCCGAACCTTCCTCTCGGACCCCACCGGAGAACGGGCGCTGGCCGCAGCCGAGACCGTCCGGAGGAATTTTCGGACCCGCTACCTGACCCGGAAGATCACCAAAAAAGAGGCAACGGAGCAGCTTCGGGAGTTGAAGCCGCGACTCCGAAGCGCCATCTGGGAACCGGAAAAACTGCTGGAGATCCTCTCCGCCGAGGACGAACACCCAATAGCTCTCAAACCGGTTCGGAAAAAACGGGGACAGCTCCTGATCTGATCACGGTAGTGACGAAAAGCTCTTGCGGCTCTACGCAGCAAAGAGTGTAGGGAGGTCGATGGTGAAATCAGGGAAGATCCCCACCGGCGCGGAATCCTCTCCGGCATAAACTTCCGGCCTGCCATAACGCCCATGTTCTCCCAACCTGAAGACCATCACTGTTGCTCCCGAGGGATCCACAATCCAGTACTCCCTCACCCCCCGCTGCTCATAGAGGTTGAGCTTCAGCTTCAGATCCCTGCCGGAGGTTGAGGGGGAGAGGATTTCCACCACCAGATCCGGCGCCCCCCGGCACCCCTTGTCGTCCAGCTTGTCCGGATCGCAGACGACCACCAGATCGGGCTGGACCACGGTGTAGGTTTCCTCGTCGGATTCATCCCCTTCGGGAAGGCGGACATCGAAGGGGGCGTGGTACGCCTTGCACGGCTTGCCCCGGAGATAATCGTGAAACTGTGCGGAGAGCTCCATTGATATCCCCTGATGCCTTCGATTGGGCGCAGGGGACATATTGTAGGATATCCCGTCGATCAACTCCCACCGTTGTTCGTCATCCCAGGTGAGATAGTCACCGTAGCTGTAACGTTCTTCCAATTTCAGCGCCAGTGGTCCCATGGTATCACTCCCTCTCCCTTAGCAGCTCCCCCACTCTGGTCAAGATCAGGTTGGCCACCGCCTCCTTGGAGAGGAGCCCCGGCGCTTCGACCCTGCCATCGCGGTGCAGGAGATGAACGACATTGGTCTCCACGGAAAATCCGGCCCCCACTTCGGTGACATCGTTGGCCACCAGCAGGTCCACGTTCTTTTCCGACAGCTTCTTCCTGGCGTTATGCAGCAACTCCGTGGTCTCTGCCGCGAATCCCACCAGGAGCCTGCGCCCTTTATCCTTCCCCAACTCCGTCAGAATGTCCCGGTTCTTCACCAGTTCCAGGGTCATGGTTCCCCCCTGCTTCTTGAGCTTCTCCCCCGCGCGGAGAACGGGACGGTAATCGGCCACCGCCGCCGCCTTGATGATAACGCTGCTACCCCCGGCACGGGCCATAACCGCGTCGTACATCTCCCCGGCGGACTCAACCGAAACCATCTCCACCCCCCATGGCGCCGGGAGAGCGGTGGGACCGGAGATAAGAGTCACCCGAGCGCCTCGTCGCCAGGCGGCCCGGGCGATAGCGTACCCCATCTTACCCGACGAATGGTTGCTCAGATAGCGGACCGGATCGATCTCTTCCCGGGTTGGTCCGGCGGTGACCAGAAGCGACTCTCCGGCAAGGTCGGAGGGGGTCAAGGCCTTCAGCACCTCCTGAAAGATGATCTCCGGGGTCTGAAGCTTCCCCTCCCCCTCCCAGCCGCAGGCCAGATCCCCCTTCACCGGGTCCACGAAGAGGTAACCGTGGCGGCGAAGCCGCTCTTCGTTACCCTGATAGATGGGGTTAAGGTACATATTCACGTTCATGGCCGGGGCCAGGACTACGGTTCCCCTGGTGGCCATGACCGTGGTGGTAAGCATGTCGTCAGCGATGCCGCAGGCCAGCTTGCCGATGACATTGGCCGTTGCCGGAGCGATGACGAAGAGGTCTGCCCGATCCGCCAGAGAGATATGCCCGATCTCCCTTTCGCCCATGAGATTGAACAGTTCGGTCTGCACCGGATTGCGGGAGAGGGTCTGGAAGGTGAGCGGAGTGACGAATTCCTGGGCCGACCGGGTCATGATGACATGAACGTCCCCCCCCGCCTTGGTGAGAAGACGAAGGAGCTCCACGGACTTGTAGGCTGCGATGCCCCCCGTGACGCCGAGAATGATGGTTTTACCGTTCAGCATTTTAACCTCGATCCGCAGATTACGCAGATTTTCGCAGATATAAACAACAGAGCTATCCGAGTAAAAACAACCGGTGCGAGACACTTGTCCGAGACAAAAAACTGTTACGACTCTAAAAAATCTGCGTCATCTGCGGATTACGCAGTTCTAGCCCAGGTACGGGTTATGCCGCTTTTCGTGCCCGATGCTGCTCTCCTGGCCGTGGCCGGGATAGACGATCGTTGCCTCGGGAAGCGGCAAGAGCTTGGTCCTGATGGAGGCAATAAGGGTCTCCGAAGAGCCGCCGGGGAGATCGGTCCGTCCCACCGATTCGGCAAAGAGGGTGTCCCCCGTGATGACCTTTCCCTCCTCCGGGAAATACAGGCAGCACCCCCCCGGCGTATGTCCCGGAGTGTGGAGGACAGTCATCCGGCAGTTGCCGAAGGTCAACTCCAGCCCATCGGTGAGAAACCGGTCCGGCGCCGGGGAGTTGTCGGCGCGGAGGCCGTACATGGTCGCCACCTCTGCAGCCCTGCCAAGATAGGGGGTATCGCCATCGTGGATGAGCAGTTCCGCCCCTGTGGTATCCTTCAGCAGTTTATTGGCGCCGATATGATCGACATGGCCGTGGGTATTAATGATCGTCTTGATGGTGAGGCCCCGTTTGGCTACCAACGCGAGGATCTCATCCCCATCTGCTCCCGGATCCACTACCACACCGATACCCGTTTGCTCGCACCCCAGCACGAAACAGTTGACCCCCAAATGTCCTACCACGATGATATCGAACGTCATGTATCTCTCCCGTGTTAAATTTGCCTCCACTATACCCTTGCAAGCTCTGCTCCGTCAATAGTGGACAAAAAATCATACCCTTGAAACAATCATCGTTTTCTTTCCTTGCCGCCTGGCCACTTTCCCAAACCTGTAGTACCTCTGATTACTCTTAAACCCCTCGGCTACACCCCTTGAGGCAAGGGAAAACAGCCCTTCCGGTATGGTTTTCAACAGTTCGTACTCCAAAAAACGAAACTTGAAATTCGGCTCCGGTGGCGGGATCCTGATTTTGAAGAAATCCATATCCTCTTCGGGGCAAAACAAAAACAGCCCGGCTATTGTTTCATCGCCCACCCGGACAGTATGCGCAATGACGGGAAGTGAATGACCTTATTTCATCTATTTTTAAAATGTTAGGATATTTATCACGTTGAATTCGCCTGGGTCAAAGCGTTTGTTTGGGCTTTCCCTAAGCTTCAACTATCGCGACCATCAATCAGCTGGGTCGCAGTTGGGATTCGGTAGTGAGTCAAAAAAAGATGCTCGCTTCCCCTGAACAGGGGCTTGAATCCGGCGCTCATATAACTCTTTCTGAGCTTCTTGGCGACAAGCTTCTCTTGGGTTTTTGTAAGCGGCTTCATTCCCCATTTTTGTTCGCCGTCTTCCGGATCACTCGAATTCATGGGCCACGGTTTTAACGCTACGAGATCCTGTCCTCCAAAACGCTCCGCAATGGCCAAAGCCAGGATACCGCCCAGCCCCTTGCCGCGATATTCCGGCTTCAGGGCAATAGACTCGATGAGAACGATATTGCCCATATCGCACAGTTCATCTTCAAGTGATGGTCTCAGTTCGTCATCTATAAACAACTCTCCATAGAGCTCATGTAGCTCCTGCGAGTAACAATCAAATACATCAAATAAGGAAAAATTATCGTCGCTCAAGAACTGATCCATCCTGACTTGAATCACCTGACCTTCGCCGATCTTTTTCTGCTCCTCCGCGTACAGGATGTCGATTTTCACGGTTGAAACATAATCACTCGGATCATCTCTGTGAATATGGCCCCACGATTTCAACTCAAGAGAAATATAGTGAGGATCAAATTTAGCGTCAATGTCATCATGGCTTGAATCATCGAAAAACGTCTCATCTTCTTCCGCCAGGTCCGAATCATGAAGACTATCGCCGTCGGCTCCGAAGATTCGATTCAGCAAGCTCCACTCCGGATCTATTTCCAGGTTAACGACACTATTTCCGTTTTTGAGTTCCCTGATTACCGTATCTTGCGACTCTTTCACCTTGACGAGAACATCAACTCCCAACGACGTTCCCGCCGGCGCCGACAAGTCATCAAAGGCAACCCTGATCGTACCATATTGATCAACGGCGGCTATTAATTCCGGATATGGCGGAATTCGAGATTGTTCTTGCTCCGAGACGCCGATGATTTCCCCTATCTGGTCCAGGCTGCCCTTGAGGCTCACCTGACAACATCGCTCAGCCATCAAATCCATGAAAAAAGCCTGTTTCTCAACAACGGAGGAGGGCAAGCCCATCTCCTTGAAATACCAAAAACCGAACAGCTCCGACGGTTCATCCTTGGAGAACCGAACATACATGGCAAGCATACCAATTGGAAGTTCACACCCCATGTTCAAAATTCTCCTTCTTTCCCCGCAGGCTTCGCCTTGATTTTCGCCGTCTGCTTCACCAGCTGCTTTTCTTCGGACTTCACCCGGCGTTCCAGCTTTTTGATGTCTTCGGCAGGCGGCAACTCTTCCGGTTTGATACCCCGGTCCGTGAGAACTTTTCGCACATCAAGATTATTTTTGATATGCTCTTGAGCAATCTTTCCCTCATGTCGCAGGTCGTCGCGCCTGAGGCTGAAGTTGGTTATCTCTATGGCAAAGTCCTTGGCTTTGATGGTAATGGTAGGAAGGAAATCCGCCAAGGCGCGACCATCGGCAACTCCCAACCGCTCTTTCATCTGCTGAGTACTCTTACCCCCGAACAGGGCGGAATCCCCTTTGCTGCGAATCCGGGCAAAGCCGCTATTGTCGCCGATGCGCTCGAAGATCAGCCCGGATAGTTCCTTTTCGGAAAGAGAGAGTTTCTGTCGGGCAGTCAGACGTTCCTGATCGGCCAGCCGCTTTTCAATCAGTTCGATACGGCGGGTCTGCACGGCGAAATAGGTCTGGGCAAAGGCAATCTCCACCTTGCGCGGGTCGCCATTCTGGGCGATGAGGTAACAGGCGTAGCGGGTAAGCATGAGATCAACGATCTCTTTTTCCGCCCCCTTAGGCATCGGGATCGTTTTGCTGACGTCAGCAAAATGATCGGACTCGGCATGCCCGGCGGTTTGACAGGCAACCTTGGCCTTATCAATGACCTGCTCAAAATTACGCCACTGCGTATACCCAAGCAGAGATTGCAACTCCCGGGCAAACCAGAATTCCTCACCGTCGATCTGGTGGGCGTAATCCTCAAAGTTCTTGTGCAACTGGATGATGATATCGCTTTTCATACGGCAACTCCTCTGCTCAGATAATCCAACCCTGCCGCCTCGCCCTCCTCAATGGCGATCTCCACCGCCCGTTTCGCCCGTTCAAGCAATGAATGCGCCTCTTTTCCGGCCGCCTCGGATTGTTCCATCAGTTCTCTGAGCTTTTCCTGTTCAGGCAACGGCAACAACGGGATAACGAATATAGCGAAAACCTGTCTCTTCCTCAAAGTTACCCACGTGAAAATCTGAGCCGAAGGGGCCGGGCATAAAAACACCTTTCTCCTCCAATAGTTCGTGTGGGAGTTGCATAATTCTTTTTTCTAGTTCAAGAAAAACTTTTTGATGGTATTCGGAATCAACGCGAATAGTTTCATCCAGCGATGAAAATGCTATTTCCGATATCTCCAGCCCCTCCAACAATGCCCGATATCGGGCCTCGTCAAAGGGGCTCAGACAAAAAAACTTAAGCGCTCCTTCTTGGCGAACTCCGCGAACGCCTCGGCGATTCCATCCTGGGTGAGCCCGTCATGATTGAACAGATCGTGTTGCACCACCCAATGGCCATGGGTATCGTGAACCAGCGCCTTTGATTCCAGCGGCATGACCATGTTGAGCGATTTGTCCACATTTTTCAAGTCGCCGTACAGTTCTTCGATCCGCTCCAAGCTCATCCGTACCCGCTTGCCGCCCTCCTGAAATTCATAGATCGTCGCGGCCTTGAGACTCCCGTATTTCTTCAGGAAATCTTCCCGATCATACTTGACCAGCGTATGCTTTCCGCCGGTTGCATCCTCTTCAAAAACGGAAACCACCGGCTTGGTCAGATAAATCTTATCGCCGGAATTATCCTTGGACGCCAATTTCTGCGTGGCGAAGAAGATGTTGTAATCCTCCGACCTTGGGCAGAGCGGCCCGGCCTGGGGATCTTCATTCCATTTCTGCACGAAGAGGACGCTGGTCTTGGTGCCGGTGTGGGGTTTGAAGGTATTGGGATGAAGACCGACCACGGCCAGAATGCGGCAGTTCTCGGCGATATACCGCCGCACCCGTTTATCGGTGGCGTTGTTGAACCTCCCCTGTAATGGGTGAGGAGCCGGTGAATCCAAAGCTGCCGAACAATCTCCTCAGGTTTGACCTGCCGTTCCTTGCCGGTGGCGAGACAGACCATATGCGGCTTGCCGTTCTTGTCAAACAGCGATTTTTCCAGCTCTTGCAGGGCCGCTTCGGGAAATTGGATGAGGGCTCGGAAAATTTTATCGTCGCGGAAAATTGAGCTGAAGGTGTGCGCCGGGGTAGTCATCTTAGTGCTCCAGTGATAGTACGAGGGTATGTCGGTCTCACCCTTCCAG
>CAIUUR010000527.1 GCA_903902345.1 uncultured Geobacteraceae bacterium
AGCTGTATAGCACACTCCTGAGAAGCGCCAAATTTCTGCTGGTGGGGGTCTTTGTCCTGACCATGTTCATCCCTCCGGTCCTCAAGGGGGTCATCGGTATAATCGCCCTGTTCCTCCTCCTCTTCCTGGTGGTGATGCTCCGGATCCGTGACCTCCATAACCGCCTACCGCACTTTGCCATCTATTTCAACGGAGCGTTCGTCATCTATCTGATGCAGAACTATACCACCGACGTCAGAATCCTGGGTATACCGCTCCTGACGGTCTCCGATGTCGTCTTCGGCCTGCTCCTCCTGGTGATCCTCCTCCTGGCGGCTATTCGGGCCAACCCCGCGGCGGTGATCAGCACTCCCCTGGAATATCTTATTATTTTCCTTGTGATCTCCGTTCCACTCCTTCCCAAGCCGTTTCTGCTGCAGCACGACCTCCTGGTGGTCGCCGGAAAGTCGGTGATCCTTTTCGTGGCGCTGAAGCTGGTGCTGAAAACACGGGCGTCCCGCAACCGAAAAATCATCCTGGCGGCACTCCTTTCCCTGCTGGTAATAACCCTCCGCAATCTGTTCACGATCTAGGTAATCCGGTTTTATGGAGGTGTATGTGAAGAACAGTGTATCGTTCCAGGAGCGGATACTCCGTTTCATTATCGAAGATACCGGACTCAAGCCTTTTCAGGTTGAGAATACCGTGGAGCTGTTCCGTGAAGGGGGGACGGTCCCCTTCATTGCCCGGTACCGGAAGGAGCGGACCGGGGAACTGGACGAGGTTCAGATCCGGACCATCGAGGAGCTGCTGGCGTATTTCAGCGAACTGGAGGAGCGGAAGGTAACCGTTCTCAAGGCCATCGGCGATCAGGGAAAACTCTCCCCTGAGCTGGAGGAGCGGGTCGGGGTATGCCGGCAGAAGACCGAGCTGGAGGACCTCTATCTCCCCTACAAGCCGAAGCGCCGCACCAAGGCGACCATCGCCCGGGAACGGGGGTTGGAGCCTCTGGCGGAGATTATGCTGGCTCAGGAACTTACCCGTGGAACCCCCGAGGAGGTCGCTACCCCCTTCGTTAATCCGGAGAAGGATGTTCCGGACGCCGCTGCGGCTCTGGCGGGGGCGGGGCATATCCTGGCCGAGCGTCTCAGCGACGATGCCGACGCCCGGGCGCTGGTCCGGCGGCTCACCGGTCAGGAAGGTCTCTTCACGTCGCGGGTTGCCGCAGACAAAGTGGGGAGCGTCACCAAATTCGAGATGTACTATGAGTATCGGGAACCGCTGAAGAGCATCCCTTCCCATCGGATGCTGGCCATGCGCCGGGGAGAGAAGGAGGAGGTACTCTTCCTGGCACTGGAGGCGCCGGAAGATGCGATTCTGGCGGGACTGAAACGGCTGATGATCAAGGGGAGGAGCATCTTCCAACAGCTCCTGGAGCAGGTGGTGGCTGATGCCTACAAACGGCTCATCGCCCCCTCCATGGAGGTGGAACTCCGCCTGGAGGCCAAGAAGCGGGCCGATGAGGAGGCGATTTCGGTTTTTGCCCGGAACCTGCGCAACCTCCTGCTGGCTCCTCCCGCGGGGAATCTCCGGACCCTGGGGATCGACCCCGGAGTTCGCACCGGCTCCAAGCTGGCCGTGGTGGATGATACGGGGAGACTTCTGGAGCATGGTGTGATCTACCCTCTCACGGGGGGGAGCAAGGGGGCCGTGGCGGCGGGGGAACTGCGGCGGCTGGTGGTCGGCCACGGGGTGGAGATGATCGCCGTGGGGAACGGAACGGGGGGGCGGGAGACGGAGCGGTTCGTCAAGGAGTCTCTGGCCGGATCCGGGTTGCTTGTTCCGGTCATCGCGGTGAGCGAGGCGGGGGCCAGCGTCTACTCGGCCTCGGAGGTTGCCCGGGAGGAGTTTCCAGAGCTGGACCTGACGATACGGGGTGCGGTCTCCATCGCCCGGCGTCTTCAGGATCCGTTGGCCGAACTGGTGAAAATCGACCCCAAGAGCATCGGCGTGGGGCAATACCAGCACGACGTGAACCAGGGAGGGCTGGGGAAGGCGCTGGATGGAGTGGTGGAATCCTGCGTGAATTATGTGGGGGTCGACCTGAATACCGCTTCCCGCCCGCTCCTTGCCTACGTGGCCGGTATCGGACCATCCCTGGCCGGGGCTATCGTCACCCGGCGCGACAAGGAGGGGCCCTTCCCCAGCCGGGATTCTCTCCGGAAGGTTCCTCGCTTCGGCGACAAAGCCTTCGAACAGGCTGCCGGTTTCCTCC
>CAIUUR010000528.1 GCA_903902345.1 uncultured Geobacteraceae bacterium
CCACATTCACCGTCCCGTTAACATGGTAGATCTTGTTGGCGATGGCAGCCGGGTTCCCCTGACTGGCATGACAGGAAACACAGATGGTATTATTATCGTTCCTGGTGGAAGTCACCGTATAGGCGTGGCAGGTGTTGCAGTTGATGGTCATGGACTGAGCCGCGACCCCGTGCCCCACGTTGCCGCTACTCCCCACCGGGAGATTCCCGGAATCACCGCTGTAAACGTTCAGCGCGTGGATACCGATGACATGAATGGAATGGGCGACGGAGCCGTCAATGGTGCTGCTGGGAGAGTTGCCGTGGCAACTGGCGCATTTGTCACCGGTAAGGTGGCCGCCGTACCAGTCAGGCGTGACTGCGTAGACTTTATTGTTGCCATAGCCGTTACTGTGGCAATAGGAGGCTGAGCAGGTGATGCTCACCCTGGAGGTTCCCGAGACACCGCTTCCCGAAGCGTTCAGACCGTCGGCAGTCACCAGATAATTCTTGATCCGTAGCGAACCGGCGGCAGGGTCCGGCTGAAGGGTGACGTCAACGGTACCGTTGCGGTGCAGTGCCGTATCGGTGGGGTGACAGTTGGCGCAGCCAAATCGGTACATGGTCTCGGTGGAATAATTTGCGCCGTCACCATAGGTCGCCACGGCCCCCTGAAGATCACCGATATGAGCCGCATGTGCCCCCCCCAGGTTGGGATGGCAGGCAAGGCAGCCGGTGGTGGTCTTGTATTCGATGAGCTTGTCGGCCTGCCCCTGGGTAATGGCGCCGTTGCTCACCAGACTGGCCAGAGTCCCTTCGATGGAGCCGGTGACAATCCCGCCGTTATATACGGCATCGATGGAATCCAGTAGCAATTTTTTTGCGTAGTCGGCATTGTGGAGATAGGCTGCGGGATCCTTCAGGAGCAGCACATAGTTGAATGCTCCTCCCATGGTATTGGCCCCGGCCTGGTCCTGTCCCCAGGTGGTTGAGTTGAAATAAGGGTACACGGGGGAGTAGACGAATCCCCTGTATGTCAACGTGCTCTTCAGGATCTCCAGGGCATTTTTGTAGGATGCCTGGCGGGCATTGATGATGGTCGTATCGGCCAGTGACGAACCATGGCAGTTGGCGCAGATATCGGTGGTGATCTTGCCGATGATCCCGCTGGTGGCAGACGAGACGGCCTTGAAAAGGTGACGCTGTGTGGCGCTCATATGGCAGCCGACGCAGGGCCCCACCGTGCCGGTACTGTTAACGTCGTTCATGGCGATAACCCGATGGGCATTGGATGAATAAAAGGAATAACTCTGGCCGGGAAAATTATACCCCCCCTTCCCCTGCAATACACCGCCGGCAGCCATGTAATGGGGAGAAACGAAACCGAGATTGTTGAAATTGGCCGTTCCCACATTTTTGGTGATGCTGACTCCGTTGTTCCGGCCGCTGTGGCAATCCATACAGAGATTCGAAGCATTCAAATCCTTGTTGACATAATTGTCATCCGCAAAGGGTTTGACCGGTTTGACCAGGGCAACAGCTCCACTGTCGATATTCGTATGGCAACCGGCGCAAGTGATAAGCTCCTTCGTCTTGTCGGATCCCAATCCCCAGGCGGCGGTAACTCTGCCGGTGGAGTAGGCTATGAAGCCGGTGGTGGTGTGGCACGGAACGCAGCCGGCCATGGTCTTGAAATCGTAGGTCGTCCAGGCAGGGCTGTTCACCTTGGCGTGTCCCGAACCTGCCCACTGACCTCGGACCGTGGCGTTGGCAACAGTGCCGACATGACAGCTGTAGCAGGTGGCGCGGGAGGTCATATAGGAGGCGGGATAGGCGCCACCGGTGATGTTGTTATAATGGAGACCCTGAGGAAAATCCGGGATGGTCGGAACAGTCGTATGGGGATTATGGCAGTACGTGCATTTGATTCCCGCCGTGGTAACGGGGTGTGGAGGGGGATTGCCTGCCCCGTCATTATGGCAGGAAAGGCATACATACCCCAGGCTGGTGAGGGGGGCGAGGTTTGCGGGGTGACCGGCGGCGGCATCGGCCACGGTGTGACAATTCTGACAGCTGGGAGCACCGGGCTTGGTACTGGTGTTATGCAGCGATGCCTTGTAATCGGCTACAACCAGGGGAGAGCGTGCGAAGTGGCATGAAATGCAGGTAATGGAATCCAGGTTGCTGTTGGTGGTGACCGTTACGATGGTCTGTGACGGTGCGCTGGTTTTACCGGCAGCAGTGACGATCAGTACCGGAGAATAGGAACCGGGGAGATCGGCGTAAAATCCCGGGGTTGCCGATGCAGAATTGGTAAAATGCCCGTTGGGATCGGAAATCGACCACTGGTAGGTATAGACCAGTCCGGCGATGGTGGGGACAGTGGAGGCGGCGCCGGCAAGAGTAACCGTCTTGGAGACCCCCGTGCCGATGATGCTTTTACCCGGACCGGCGTTGGCGTACACCGCCGAGGGTGCGATGCCGAAGGTGACCGTCAGGATCGTGTCCCTGAGGGGAACCACCGTGAAGTAACCGTTCGTTGCAAAATTAGGGTCATAGGTGATTACCCCGTCAGCCGGAGACGTGAGGGAAACAAGCTGAACATTTTTACCGAAATTGGCCATGGCCCGGAAACGGGCGCCAACGTTACCGGGGGTGGGATACGGATTTCGGGTATCGGGTGCCGACACCGATCCGCCTGTTACCGGCGACGCCGCAAACTTCACCTTGAAAACGGGTACGGTCGCCAGGGCTACGGCGGGCAACAGAAGCAAGAGCAGGCTCCAGATGGCTCCTTTTTTCAACATACGGATTCTCCTTTAAGTACCATTATTTTCTCCTATGTAACTTTTCAGCATCGCCGAAGTCATGAGATATGCAGAGGGAGTTTTGCCGCATTGCTCCACGAGGTGGAAGCAACTGCGGCACTGATGCAATTAATGAGCCGATAACGCCAAGCAACAGAGGTATACCGGTCAATTGGCTGCACATAGTAATTTGCAAAAAAACAAACGCAATTTCGGTATGTTGCAGAACCATGGTTTCGTCATAATTATTCACGCCCTGCACTCGACCGTTCAGGCACGTATATGCTTAGAATTTAAAATGTTGCTACAGTGTAATGTTACGTGAAAGAGCTTAACACCCCGATGAATCACCGTCATTTGACGCATTTTTTTTGAATTATTTCAGATCGGAAAAAGTTAAATTCTAATTCATCCTGATTCCCGACGTTACTTTTCAGATCTAACTGGAGCGAAGTAAGGGAAAAGGCGTTTCCCCGGAACCGCCTCTGTTTAGAGCCGTTTGTATTTTTTTCAAATAAACCGCACCGCGATTCAGTTCAGCAAAGTGAACTGACAACGGTAGACACTCAGCGCTTTCGGCATGACTTATGCAAATTTCTGTCAGCAGCTACTTCTACCAAGGAGATAAGCCGTGAAAAAATACCTCCCCATCCTGACGGCAGCAATGATTCTGGCATCGACTCCGGTGCTGGCAGCCAATTCGAATTTCGGCGTTTTGGTCAACCTTGGAGTTCCCTCGCCGCCGATCGCGCCCAGTGAACAGAAAGCCCCACTTCCGGCCAAGACACCCCCTACCCCAGGGGTCGCACTTGAGGTGGGGGTTCCCTACGATCTGCTACCCTACGACAATCGCTACTTTGCCTGTCAGGAGGGGAAATGGTTCTCCAGTACCCATGCCAACGGTCCCTGGCGACTGATAACCGAGAACGAACTCCCGGCGAGAGTCCGACAACAGTTTGAATCGGTCAGGAAACAGCGATCGGTGGTGTACGGAGAATGATGATGGTGCATCTCTACCCAAATTCGGTTTATAACCGGTTTTGGGTACAGTATCCGGAGCTCAAGCCAAAGATGCATCTGTTTACGAAAGATTGCCGGTTTCAAAGGCCACACCGAGACCCAGCAAGCTCTTATGGTCCCCAGAAGCGGGAAGTGATTTTCCATCAGCAGGCAACGCCAGACAAGGAGGATGGAGGGAAGATAGTACAGATAGAACCAGATCAGCAGGCCAAGAAGCGTAACGGCAAGGCTGGCTTGTTTGTAAAAGCTGTCGATATTTTCGAAGAGAGTGCTCATCTTCGTCATCTCCGGTTCTGGTCGATGAAATCTTGCAGCCCACCCCCGGTATTATTCGGGCACACATACCCTTGGTACAACTCAATAGTAACACCATTTCAGCCACCGGGAGAAAGAAGATGACGAAAGCGGATATCGCCGCCAAAGTGCCGACGTGTTGTCCATCACCAGAAACGAATCAGCGGCGCTGACGGATCAGTAGTTTGAACTGATGAAACAGGTCATTACAGAGGAGGGGAAATTCAAAATTGCCGGGTTCGGCAACTTCGAGGTGAAGAGCAAGCAGGACCGGAGAGGAATTAATCCGCGTGCTTCGGCCCTTACCCCATTTCAGTCATCTTGCGGACGGTCTTGTTGGCGAGCAGATCTCCGACGGCGGCAATGTACGCCAGATAGTGGCTTGATTTGGTGTGCGCTAGTTGGTGGAACTGGATCAGTTAGCACCCGCAGCTATCGGAATCAGGATCTCATTGCGCCGCATAAACCACAGAGTAAAAGGTGGATTATACCGAGCCCAGACAGGATCACCAGTGGTGCCAAAGCGGTTATCTTTAATCCATTTTTCCAGTTTTCCTTTGTGGAGCAGATATTTTTCCTCACTCCAGAAACCGGAATAGCGAACGACTGCTACCCGTCGAGCAGGAACCTGACGCAACTTGATATTTGAATTATCGGGAGTAGGCAGGGTTTCCACGGTGTATGAGGCCGGCATCATAAAACTGACGGCCCACTTTCCCTGCATACTCTGCTGACTGACGGGAGCGGTCATGGATATTTTTTCTCCCTTCTTTTCCTGCGAAACAGGAGCCGTCATAGCAATCTTTCCGCGTGATTTGTTGTCACCGGAAATGTAACGAAACAGCGGCCTGAAGGCCTTGTTACCCGCATCTTCCAATTCTCCCTCAACAATGATTTCGGCCAGGACCTGAGACGGATATTCGCGCAATTCGAAAATATCGTCTGTTTTCAGAACAGTGTAGGGGGCTTCTTCTGTTGCCATGGCAATGGTCGCTCCTGTACATGGTTTTACTTCCACCGGGGAGAATTCACGACGGATATCCTCCATACGGCTGCGGTTTTTACCAAGGTCCGAATACCCCAACCGTGATGCAGATCTGACGTGTATAACCCGCCCAACCCTGTCCAGCAGGAATTCACCATCGTCGACAAAAAAAGTCGTACGAAACTCGACCCGTATATATTCTGAGCTTTCCTCGATAACAGCAGTATCATTGCGCCGTGCCATAATCTGTTTCAACCGTGCAAAGGCGGCATCAGGATCGTCATTGAATGCCAACGATGCGATACGGTGTCGCTCGTCGGAAGCCTGACTGAACACACAGTTTGGCGGTGACGAACAGGCAGATAACCTGCCGCCCCGAACCCCCAGATTATTAGGACGTTCCCCAGCGCAGGCGGCCATTAGCCCCGACAAGGCACACATGATGATGACTTTTTCTCTAAACCTAAACCTCATTAACGGCCCCTACTTTTAAATTCAGTCATCAATTTACCACCGTCAGTACCATGGCTTTGGCTCCCATATCAACTGCTATTGTGCGTAGCAGTCTGCAAGTCTCAAGCAGGACTGATCCCCGTCACTACCGCTGAAGCCGTTTCCGGGCAACTGCCGCCACGTAGAGGCTGAGAAAAAGGAGCAAATTCGTCCATCCTTGGGGACGGCCAGGGGGACGCGGCCAGGGGGACGCGTATAAGATCATAAGATTCCCCTTAGCACCTCTTCTAGTTTCCATTGATTCTCTAAAATCATTCGTTCACCCCTCATGACTGCTTGTGATATGGCAGGCTGCGATATATTTAAATGTTTCGCCAAAACAGTTTCGGTCGCTCCAATTTCGCGGACCGCCCAGTAACATAACAGGCCACGTGCTCGAACATATCGCGGCTGTTTTCCCGCCTTACATACCTCAAGAGGTTCCATTCCGAGAACCATGCCTACAGCCAAAATCACCTTCTCGAGATCAATGTTCTCTCGGTGGTATCTGCTCTTTTTCTTCAGATCATCTTCAGACGTTTGAAGCACCTGGTCAACGAAA
>CAIUUR010000529.1 GCA_903902345.1 uncultured Geobacteraceae bacterium
TACCCCGGCAGCTGCACTGAAGGGAATTCGTAACATTATCGGAGGTGTCGTGACCGATATGCAGGCCAATCATGAACCGATACCCGAATCACCCTGTCTGAACTAAAATTGTTACTCCCCAAGGAGCACCCCTTGACCAAGATATTTGCAAAAGAGATTCATGACAGGGACCAGGTGGCGTCGGTCTTTCTCGTGAAAGACAAGATCACCGCCATGGCTAAGAACGGCAAACCGTACCTGACGGTCCGACTCATGGACAAGTCCGGTGAGATCGAGGGGCGGGTATGGGACAACGCCGACGAGGTTTCAGCGACCTTCGGCAAGGATGACTTCATCTCCATCCGCGCCAAGGCCAGCGTCTATCTGGGAAAGATGCAGCTCATCATCGCCCAGTTGAAGGTTGTTCCCGACGCTGAGGTGTGCCTGGCCGATTTTCTCCCCGAGTCCCCCCGTCCGGTTGGGGAGATGTGCGTCCAGTTGGATCACCTGCTGGAAAGCATCAAAAATCCCTGGCTTCGACGTCTTCTGGCCCTCTTTCGGGGTGATGAACCGTTCATGGCGCTCTATCGGAGCGCGCCGGCTGCCAAGGGGATGCACCATGTCTACCTGGGGGGACTCCTGGAGCACTCCCTCTCCGTGGCGACCCTGGTGGATCGGATACTTCCCCAATATGGCCACCTGAACCGCGACCTTCTTGTCGCCGGGGCGCTTCTCCATGATGTGGGAAAGGTGCGGGAGATGGCCTATGCCCGGGCTTTCGATTACACCGACGAGGGAAAACTCCTGGGACACATCACCATCGGCGTGGAGATGATTCACGAGAAGATGATCCGGATTGACGGATTTCCCCGGGAACTGGGGATGCTGCTGAAGCACATGATCCTCTCCCATCACGGTCAGTACGAATACGGTTCTCCCAAGCGGCCCAAGACGGTGGAGGCCACCGTCCTCAACTATCTGGATGATATGGATTCCAAGATCAACGGCATCCAGACCCATATGGGTAAAGAGCTGGACAACGACAACCGCTGGACCGCCTATCACCGGCTCTATGATCGCTACTATTTCCGGGATAACGGCAAGAGGGAAGAAGGGGTTGCTTCATCCCAGGCGTCGCCGGCACGGTCAGAAGCCGACGCCGTCAGGGAGCCCGAAGCGGAACTCCAACCGGCTCCGGTTCGTTCCACCCCGCCTCAACAACGGGAGCCGCGACCGACGTTTCAGAACAGCCCCTTTGCCGCGCTGAAGGAGAAAGTGTAGCGGACGGTTGTTGAAATGTGGGTGAAGGAGTGGGACTGAAACGAAAAAACCGGCGGACGGCACGATGCTGTTCGCCGGTTTTCTCTGTTTATTGCTACCCATTAACTTGGTGTGTTGACAGCCATCACACTGGAGGCTTCCATGGTTCAGGGAAAGGAAGTGGGAGGAACTACGGATTGTAATGACAATGTCGGTCAAATGAGCTACTGTAGTTTGAAATGGAGGAAATCATGACAACTCGATTAATGACATCTCGATCTGTGCGTACGAGCAAGCTTGATCTACGTTTATCACCGGAAGCAAAGCAGACGTTGAACGCCGCCGCGCATGAGGCGCACTGTTCCGTTAGTCAGTTTGTATTGACGAGCGCATTGGAGCGCGCCGCCGAAACCCTGACGGAGCGGCGTTGTTTTGAACTCAACGCACAGCAATGGGAGGCGTTCATGACCGCGCTTGATGCTTCGCCACGTGTCGTGCCCCAGCTTCAACGGTTGTTCAGTGAACCCAGTCCTTTTGATGCGCCGGAGAGTCGATGACGAGTAGCCTTAGGATCGAGAAGCTGCGCCGTGATCACCTTATTGACCAATTTACCAGTGGGAGGGAAGAGCTTGACCGTTTCCTCAAACGCTTTGCCCTGGGGAACCAGCAGGCCAACGCCGCACAAACGTATATTGCTCTTCACGGGACGGATGTTATCGGATTCTATAGCCTTGTTGTCGGGGTAATTGCCTTTATCGGCGCGTCGGAGCGGTTGACCAGGGGATTGGCGAAGCACCCTGCGCCGATCATGTTGTTGGCGCGGCTTGCGGTCAGCGCCTCCTGGCAAGGCCGCCGCATAGGTTCCTACCTGCTGCGTGACGCCATGCTTCGCACTCTACAGGCCGCCGAGATTGGCGGTATTCGTGCTTTTGCCGTCCATGCTAAAGATGAACCTGTAAAGAGGTATTATGAACATTTCGGTTTTGAGCCTTCGCCGACTGATCCGCTCCACCTTTTTCTTTTGATGAAGGATTTACGTCGTTCTCTGGAAGGGTGAGACCGACATACCCTCGTACTATCACTGGAGCACTAAGATGACTACCCCGGCGCACACCTTCAGCTCAATTTTCCGCGACGATAAAATTTTCCGAGCCCTCATCCAATTTCCCGAAGCGGCCCTGCAAGA
>CAIUUR010000530.1 GCA_903902345.1 uncultured Geobacteraceae bacterium
AGGGATATCTCAATGAACAGCGGGAAAGCTGGCAGCCGTGAAATCTCTACTGGCACACCACCGTCCAAGGCTCATATACGAGCTATAAGAATCATCAACTCTCGTCAATCGCCAGTTGCTATCTCCCCAGTTAATGCTTATCCCGGAATTCAGATGATAGGTCACCGAACCCAGAGCATTCATCCCATCTGCCCAGGCGACCTGATCATTCCAACTATATAAACCTTTGGTATTGTCTACGAAAAGAGGCCACTTACCATTCCAGGTATCAAAGCCTCTGGTCTAATCAAGCCAGACGGTGGGGCCGAAGGTGCCGGTTTCCTCATAGATGAGGTTGTACCCCGTGCCCACTCCGGCGATATCCGCCGTGCCGATCACCTGTAAGTCCGCCTGCGCCGCTCCCGCCATCAGTAACGTCAGACTGACTACTGCTTGTGCCACTCTTTTGTACATACAACCTCCTCCTGGGAAAATTGCCCGCTTGTGGCGGGATAAGAGAGTCGGGATAGGGCAAACATCCCGGTTTCGTAGGGGCGAACGGCGTTCGCCCTGAATCAGAATCGTCATTTCCCCAATTTTTCATTGGTAACACGTACTTTTCAAAACGGGCGCATGCCATGCGCCCCTACATAAACAATATATTTCTTGTACCCTGAACGCAAAGAACCGGCGTCGGAGAGCATGTTCTGCTCCCGCGACGCCGGTTCTTGTGGCGTTGAATATGAATACTGGCGACTACATAATTACGGTCGGTCGGTCGGTCGGTCGGTGCAAGATAATGGCCATGTCAGGTCTCAGGACTGTTATTTTTAAAACTTTTGCAATATATGCACGTAACATGCCCACTTTACACAACGAATAATCAACCCGTTAGGACCTATTTTAATTTAATGCCATGATTTCATGTAAGCTTTTCCGACACTTTCACCCCCGCCACTGTCGGATTTCTTTACACCGTTGAGAACAGTTTCTACTCATCCCCTGCTCGGTGGCCTGTTTTTTGCAAATTTTCAGTACCACCGGAATACGGTAGATAAGGGAGGTGGCATGAGTCATGATAGCTTCAAATACGCTTTTGGCCGGTCAAACCCTGCCATCCTCAGCATCTTTTCTTGTTTGGTGGTCGGCCTCAGATCGACTCCTTTTGATGCAATCCATTGAAATGGCGTAAAAGATTCCGTAGCGGCGGCCAGAGTCAGTGCTTTTAACCGTCCATTTTCGGGATCGTTAAGAAACATCTTAAGCCATTGCAATTTCTGTATCATCGTCACTATCTCCGAGGATCTTCACTGGAGACTCTTTTAGAATTATTCCCAAGAGCCGTTAAGCCGACGTAATAAGCTGTTCGGATGGCAGCAGTTCCATTTTCTATCGCCGGCTTAAATTCCATCACAACCCCTCTGCCCGGCGCGCTACTTTCGCGACGACATCACCGATGTGGGAAGAGAATTCTGTCAGACCACCCCACCCGGATTCATCCCCATTTTCTGAACCAGGGTCAAGAGTAGAAATATCCCGTACCACCCCGTCACGGCCGAAGGAGTAGACCTTCATCTCCTTGTTCAACCA
>CAIUUR010000531.1 GCA_903902345.1 uncultured Geobacteraceae bacterium
GGTCGGCATAGATGTTGATGTTTACGGGTGGGATCAAGCGCAAGTGCATCTATTTCGGTGATAAGAACGAACCGGCGATGATGGTCTATCTCCCTGCGGTCCTGGGGAGATCATCCATTATCCCGTTGGAGTCGGCCTATCGCTATGACGAGCCGAGGACGTTCGAGGAAAAGCGGGACATCCTGGTCTCCTGCCAGAACATTGCCCGTGCGCTGGATCTTCCTCAAGATGCGGCTACCTGCGCTCATATCGCCATGTTTGTGGCTGATGGTCTGGACGATCTGCTGAAGATGAAGCCGTTCGGGAGCCGTGATAAGAAGGTGGTGGGTGAGTTTACGGCCAGTGTGGATGGTGAGAATCACTGCGGGGAGTTGCTGTCGTGAGTGTCATGGATACCAACCGCTGGCCGGAAGGTGAGAGCGCCACTCCTGAGACGCAGAAGGAGAAGGAGCAGCGTCGAGCGGAGGAGCGGGTCCAGAAGATCAAGCAATGGTGGGACCAGGCACGACTGTCACAACAGGAGTCTCGCCGGGAGATGGCGCTGGATGAGGACTATCTTGATGGTCTCCAGTGGTCTGACGAAGACAAGGCGGCGTTGCAGGCGCGGGACCAGGCTCCTCTGGTGTTCAATCTCATATCGCTGAATCATCGTTGGGTGACGGGGACGGAGAAGCGGACTCGGATCGATTACCGCTGTGTGGGGCGCCGGAAGGAGAGCGGCAAGGATGCAGAGGTCAAGACGCAGCTCCTGAAGTATGTTGCTGACCAGAATAACGCCGGTTTTCATCGATCACGGGCCTTTGGTGAGTGCGCGGCGGTGGGGCTGGGGTGGCTGGAAGAGGGGGTACGGGGCGATAGCGAGGAAGAACCGCTGTATGTCCGGTCCGAGTCCTGGCGCAATATCTGGTATGACTGCATGTCGGTGGAGCCGGACTACTCTGATGGCCGGTATCTGTTCCGGGTGCGCTGGGTGGATCTGGACGTAGCTCAGGCGATGTTCCCGAAGTTTGCCGACCGGCTGACGACGGTGGCGGAGCAATTCGCCCTGGGTGGCTTTCGGGAGGAAGAGGATATCCTGGGGAATCCCTACCTGTACGGTGGCTCTACCATGGCGGCCAGTACGCTGGATTGGAACAGTCGCAAGCGGGTGAGGCTCTGCGAGTGCTGGTACAAGCAGCCGGAGGCGGTACAGATTATCAAGGGGGATGATCAGCCGTGGCATGGCAGTGTCTACCAGGGTGATCCGGTCCAGAAGGAAGCGGTTGACGCCGGTCTGGCCTCTACCTATGACGCTCTGCGGATGCAGGTACGGGTCATGATTTTTGCGGATTCGCCTCGGGATATCGGGAGGGGCATTCCGTTGGTGTTGCAGGATGAGATTTCACCGTACTGGCATAACCGCTTTTCGTTGACGCCGGTATGGGGCTATCGCCGGAAACGGGACAATACTCCCTATGGTCTGATCCGGGGGATGCGTGACGCTCAGGATGACTATAACAAGCGGCGTTCCAAGGCTCTGTATCTCCTCTCGGTCAATCAGGTGGTGGCTGACGATGGGGCCGTAGCTGATTGGGATGAGGCGATGAGCGAGGTGCAGCGTCCTGATGGCGTGGTGAGGCTGTTGGGACAGAATAAGCGCTTTGAGATCCGCAACCAGGCGGTGCTGGCTCAATCTCATGTCGCGCTGATGGAACAGGATGCCCGGCACATTCAGGAGGCGGCGGGGATCACTGACGAGAACCTGGGGCGGCAGAGTAATGCTATCTCCGGGAAGGCGATTGAGGCGAGACAGAACCAGGGGTATACCGCTACGGCTGATCTGTTCGACAATCTGCGCCTGGCTATCAAGCTCTCGGGAGAGAAGCAGCTGGCGTTGATCGAGCAGTATTACCGGGAGGAGAAGGAGATCAGGATCACCGGAGACCGGTCGACCAGCTATGCCACGATCAACGACTTCGCCACGGGGGAGAATATCATTACCCGGATGCGCTCCGATTTCGTGGTGGATGAGCAGGATTTCCGTTCCAGTGTGCGACAGGCGATGTTTGAGTCAATCATGGAGTTTGTGCCGAAGTTGCCTCCTGAGATTGGCCTGAAGCTGTTGGCATTGGCGTTTGAGATGTCGGACCTACCGCTACGTGATGAGTTTGTGAAGGTTCTGCGGGAAGCGACGGGGATGCCTGATCCGAATGCGGAGGAAGATCCTCAGGAACAGGCGGCGAAACAGGCGCAACAGGGAGCACAGCAGGAGTTGCAGCAGCGGCAGATTGCAGCTCAGTTGCAGATGCTGGAGGCGAAGGCCAAGGAAGTTGAGGCTAAGGCCAGCAAGGAGCAGATTCAGGCGATATCGAAGAAGATCGAGGCGCTTCGGCAGGCTCTTGAAGTGGCGAATGCAGCGGCGAACATGCCTCATATCGCTCGGGCGGCTGACCAAATCTATGCTGATGCGCAAAATATCCATATTCCTACCTATCAGCAGGTGGCAGGGAGTCAGCAGGTAAACAATATGCCGGGACCAGGGGGAGCATGATGGCAAAAACCAAGAGTGTAGACTGTTGCGACGTTGAAGATTGGCGGATAGAAGGTGACCTGGAGGCTCTGACTCGGGCAATTGCGGTGAGGAAAGATCCCGATCGGATGAAGAAGGTGAAGGAGCTGGCCAAGAAGCGACTGGAAGAGAACAAGATTCGTCGTGACCAGGCACAGCAGATGGTTGATATGGGCGAAGGTAAAGACCCGCTGTAAAGCCGGGGTACCAGCAAAGGAGTGAACACATGAGTGTTGGGAATGATGGTCTGACAGATGCCGAACGGGAAGCGATTAGCGCCTTTGATGCCGATGAAACGGGAGTGTTGGAAGAGCTCCTGGGGGATGAGGATGGCGAGGAGGATGAGCAGGGTGGTGAGGATGATGGTACTCCTGATGGCTCTGATGATGCTGCTACCCCCGAGGTTACGACAATCCCGTTTGATCCGGCTGCCGATCCGGTGGCTCCGGTGGTTCCTGAAGGTCCGGTTGAGGCATTTCGCTTTATCGATGATGGGGTGTTGCTGCCGCAATTCGAGCAGGCCATGGGCGAGCTGCACGAAAAGATGGTGGAAGGGGACGTATCGGCGGCGGAGTATCACCGGGAGTTGAACAAGCTCCAGGCGGCGAACCGCAATACGAAGGAGCAGGGGCAGTACCAGGAGTGGCAGGGTCAGCAGTGGGACCGGACCTGCAACAACTTCTATACCCGCAACCCCGAATGGACGCAGGAGAAACTGAATCCGGTGGTGTGGGGTGCCTTCAACGCGGAGGTCATCAGGGTTGGCCAAGATCCCCGGTGCCAGTGGTACTCCGGCGCTCAGGTGATCGAGGCAGCCAAGCAGAATGTGGCGGATGCGTTCGGAATGAAGAGTGGTGCGGTCAAGCCTCAGGCTGCGGGGAAGGCTGCGACCATGCCTCGTCCGACTCTCCAGACACTGGCGCATACTCCGGCTGCTGATGCCAACGAGATCGCTGGTGAGTTTGCCGCTCTCGACAAATTGTCGGGATTGCAGCTGGAAGCGGCGGTGAGCAAGATGTCTTCTGAGCAGGTGCAACGCTATCTGCACGGGCAGGGGTAAGCCATGGGGCTCTTATTGCTGCTGAAGCCGGGCGATGTCGTGGAGGTGGGAGGGCTTGATGGGCCTCCCGTGCGGATAACACTCATGGAGAAGTCGGGAAGACGCTCCAGGGTGGAAGTATCAGCTGATAAAACGCAACCGGTCAAGGTGATCCGGACGCTTGAACAGCTCCACTAGAAACGAACTGCTGCCTCAAGAGGGGCGTGACTCAGACGAACCCGGCGCTGGAGTGCCATGAATGATAAAGGAGTTTTATCATGGCACGTACCGTTGTCGGGGTCAATGATCCCAAGGCCGTAAAGCGTTATGCCGGTGTTGTGGCCACTGACGTTGCCAAGCAGTCCTATATTATCCCCCGCTTTGTCGGCGGGGGCGAACCCTCCACCCTCCCCATTCA
>CAIUUR010000532.1 GCA_903902345.1 uncultured Geobacteraceae bacterium
AACTCATTGTCGACAATTTCCCCGGTTATGTCAACTATTTTGCCCTGGTTCCCGAAAGTATGTTTACATTTTCGGGAATCCTTGCCGATTCAGAACCTTGGGTGTCTTCGATCCATGAGCAGGCCCTGTCGGGTACAATATATCTTATCCGATTCCGGTATGGTATAAAAGTGAACCATACGTAGCGTTCAACCCGAGGTGCTTCAAGTCATGGTCAACGATTTTATTGAAAAAATCTCAAACAGTCAGCGGTTTTCTCCCGAAACGGCAGAGGCATTACGTGTCATGTTTCGGGAGATTACGGAGAAAAAACTGACGGGAGAAGAGCGGGAACGGAATCTCGAGTTGTTGACTACTTCAATGGAACGTGATCAGTATTTCAGGTTGTTTACGACGTCGCCGAACCTGATGTGCATCTTCGACCCGGTCACGAAACGGTTCACGAAAATAAATCCTGCCGGAAATGAGATGCTGGGTTACTCCGATCAGGAACTCACCCACCGTTCGTATCTGGAATTTATTCATCCCGATGACCGGCAGAAAACAATCGATGAGGTGGCCAATCAGCTTCAGCATGGTTACACTCTCGACTTTGAAAACCGCTATCTGCGTAAAGACGGCACGATCTGCTGGTTATCGTGGCGGGCGAATTTCGACCGGGATGAAGGGTGCATCTATGGCGTGGCGCAGGATATCACCGGGCGAAAAGAGTATGATCGTAACCTGGAAGAGGCCCATGAGGCAACCGAGGGGGCTCTGGCGCTGATGACGAAGTCAGAGGCGCGCTTCCACACCATCTTTGAAGACGCCCCTCTGGGAATTGCGCTGGTTGATTCGCTGACCGGGCAAATCCGGGAGGTAAACAGTCGTTTTGCCCAAATTGCCGGGAGAAGCCGCGAGGAGATGGTCTCCACCGATTGGATGAGCAGAGCCCGTCCGGATGATCTGCCTGCGGACCTGCACAACATGTTTCCGTTGCAACCCGGAGAGATTTCCGGCTTCCAGATGGACAAATGCTACACCAAACCCGATGGTTCCCTGCTCTGGGTAAGTATGACGATTGCTCCCGTGACGGTGACGTGTGATGATTACCCCCTGCACCTCTGCATGATTATGGACATTAGTGACCGAAAACAGTTCGAAGTGGAACTGAACCTGGCACGATTGGCCGCCGAGGCCGCCAATCATGCCAAGAGCGAGTTTCTTTCCAATATGAGCCATGAAATAAGAACGCCCATGAACGGTATCCTGGGGATGACGCAACTCCTGGAACATACCGCATTGGACAGTGAACAGATGGAATATCTTCAGACGATGAGAACGTCTTCGGAAATTCTCCTCTCCCTGATTAACGATGTGCTGGACCTCTCCAAGATTGATTCCGGCACAATTGAACTGGAAAATGTTACTTTTAGCCTGCGGTCGAGCATCGCTGACGTCATCAAAAGCCAGATTCCTCTTATCCATGGCAAGAAGCTCAGCATGGATACCGATATACCTTCCCTGATACCGGATAACCTTACGGGAGATAAATTAAGGCTGAAGCAGATACTCCTCAACTTTTTAAGCAACGCCATCAAGTTCACCGACAACGGCGGCATCATCGTCACCGTCGGAGTCAGTGAACGACGTGACGACGTCGCCCTGCTGAAGATCGGAGTCACGGATAGCGGCGTCGGCATCAGCCCTGACTCCATGGCTAAAATATTTGAGCCTTTTGCCCAGGAAAACTCCTCCACGACCCGAAAATTCGGGGGGACCGGTCTTGGTCTCTCCATTTCCACCAAGTTGGCGGAAATGATGGGGGGAAGAATCTGGGTTGAAAGCAGCGTGGGAATAGGGAGTACTTTTTATCTGGAGATCCCCTTTGTCGTTAATAAAGTCGGTGTGATCCGGTCTGACCGGAGGAGCACCGAAACGCTACCCCGACTCTGGAACGGGCCAATCCTGCGGGCACTTCTTGTTGACGACCAAAAAAACAACCTGTTCGTGACAAGAACACTTTTGCAGAAAGCCGGTCATTCCGTCTCGGAGGCATACGATGGACGTGAAGCTCTGGAGAAATGGGAGAATGAACGGTTTGATGTCATACTCATGGATATCCATATGCCGGTCATGAGCGGCATCGAGGCTACTCAGGCCATACGGAGCAGGGAGAAGTGGCTGGGGAGTCATCAGCCCATTATTGCGGTAACGGCGCTTGCCTTGAGTGAAGAGAGGGAGGCTATTCTGGGGTATGGCTTTGATGGCTATCTGGCCAAGCCGATCATGGTTAAATCACTCTTTGATGAGTTGTCCCGCTGCGTTCCGGAACGCTATTCGCGGACGGGTCCGGACGAAACGCTTACCCCGGGGGCTGGAGGCGCAGGTGCGGCAAATTATGATCCCCGGATGCTCATTGCACCTCAGGTAGCCGAAAGTCTCGGTGAAGATTCCGATGATGTGAGGATGTATCTGGTGATCCTCCTGGAGGACCTTGGTGTCGCACTGGACGCCATGGAGGCAGCCTGCCGGGCGAAGGACGCCGTCGCCATCGCAAAGACCGCACACACCGTCAGGGGTTTGGCGCGGGGTTTACGGGACACCGGGCCGGAAAAAATGGTGGAGAACATTGAGGCTGATGCGCGAAACGGCGCTTTTGAACATATCCGGGAGAAACTGTTTCGGTTACGGTCGGTGTATGCTACCATACTGCACACTTTTTCGGAATCGAGCGCCATTCCTGTTAACGGGACGAATCAATGAGTTCCTCCATTCTTGTTGTGGATGATCAGCAAAGCTTTCGCTTTGTACTGGAAAAACAGTTGCGGAACATGGGGTTTAGCGTTACCACGGCTTCCAGCGCGGAAGAGGCGCTGTCACTGCTCCGGCGGCAGTCCGTGGATCTCATCCTGTCGGATATGGTTATGCCCGGCATTGACGGCCTCGCTTTTCTTTCGCTGGTTCGGGAAACCTGGAGCACCATCCCCTTTATCGTCATAACCTCCCACGGTACTGTCGCCAGCGCGGTGGAAGCGCTGAAACTCGGGGCATTCGATTATGTGGAAAAGCACTGTTCGACGGATGAATTGAAAATAACCCTTGCCAGAGCTCTTGATTATCAGGCTCTCCTCTCTGAAAACGAGCAGTTAAAGCAGCACCTGAATCAGGAGTACTCCTTTCATAATATTGTCACCGGTTGTCCCACCATGAGGCATGTCCTGGAAATGGCTGCCAACGTCGCCACTGCTCCCCGCACCACGGTGGCCCTGTTCGGAGAAAGCGGTTGCGGCAAGGAGGTCCTCGCCCGCGCCATCCATTTTTCCAGCGGCGGCATGCCGGGTAATTTTGTCGGGATCAATTGCGCCGCTATTCCCGAAACATTACTGGAGAACGAACTGTTCGGCCACGTGCGAGGCGCCTTCACCGGAGCGGATCGTGATCGGGAAGGGAAAATCTCCCAGGCACGGAGTGGAACCCTTCTGCTGGACGAAATCGGCGATATGCCGCTGGACGTGCAGGCAAAGCTGCTGCGACTCCTGGAAGACCGGGTGTTTGAGAAGATCGGGTCCAATCAGCCGGTGAACGTTGATTGTCGCATCATCGTGGCGACGAATCACAACCTGCATTCGCTGGTGGAGGCCGGTCGTTTCCGCCGGGACCTTTATCACCGTATCAATGTCTTTCCCCTCACCATTCCTCCCCTGCGTGACCGTCGGCAGGACATCGTGATCCTGGTGGATCATTTTTTGAAAAAGTTGCGGAACCATCTGGGTAAATCGTTGCCGGGGATCTCCCAGAGCGCCATGAATCGGCTGCTGGCGTACGACTGGCCCGGCAATGTGCGAGAATTGCGTAACTGTCTGGAACGGGCCGCCATTCTGGTGCCGGAAGGGGCGCTGATCCTTCCCGAGCATTTCTCCATGGGGAGCGACCAGGCGCCGGGGAATCCCGCCCCGTCCGACGATGGCACCGCCGGTAATGGTGAACTTGAGTACCGGTTTTTCTTCACCCCTGATGATATTTCCCTCGACGCCATCAACCAGCGAGTGCTGGATATTACCCTTGAACATTGCGCCGGCAACAAAACAAAGGCCGCGGCGTTACTGAAAATTTCCCGCAACACCTTTTATTATCATCGGGCGAAACAGGTCATCGCCTGCTGACAAAATCTCCGCTCAAATTCAGGACGATCAGTACTAAAATAGGACAACACTTCTCTCCTTCGCGATTCCTACCCAAGATAACTCCCTGATTATTGACCCTTTAACGTTTTGGCACGACAGATGTAATACTCCCTGCAGGACAAGATGCAGTGTATCAATATTTGTGCACCTGCCATGGGGGGAGTCATGTCACAAGACCATGTTGAAAGAGTGCTGGGTCGCATGCTTACCGATGACGACTTTCGCCACCGGGCCTCTTTGTGTCTGGCGGAGGCCTGCAAGGAAGAAGGGTATCTGCTGAATGAAAAGGAGTTGCTTTCGGTGGGAAAATTCGACATCTCGCTGTTGTCATCGGTTGCGGGAAGGCTGGATGGGAGCATTAAACGTTATTCTTGATTATCAGTATCGGCCATCCGGGACTCCGGGGTGCAGACGGAATTGAAAAAGTAGGCAACGGTACAGGGAGAATGAGCATGCGGGAGTTGACGGTCAGAGTAAAATTGATAGGCGGATTTCTGGTGGTGGCGCTCTTTGCCGTCATCGTCGGCGGAGTCGGAATACTCAATATCAAAAGCATCAACAGGGCCGACACGAAACTTTACGAAAAGGTCACGGTCCCCCTGGGGGAGATCGGGAAACTTTCCACGTCTTTTCATCGGATGCGCTGCAATGAGGCGGAACTCCTCTTCGCCGAGAATGAGGCGGCGCGGGCGCAACTTAAAAAATCCGCTGAAGAGCGAGAGAAGGATATCGAACAGCTTCTAACCGAGATCGAAAAGACTCTCTTCGCCGACGAGGGGCGACAGAAGTTAAAGGAACTCCGAAATAGCTACGCTGTTTACAACGTGGCTCAAAAAAAATTCGATGCCCTGGCCATGGCGGGGAAGCTGGGCGATGCGGCGGTCGTCTGGCGGCAGGAGATGACTCCCGCCCGCAAGGAGGCTCAAAAAAACATCGACGGCATGGTGGAGGTGAAGATCAAGCTGGGAAAGGAGAATTCGGACGGCAATTCCGCTCTGGCGAACCACTCCATCTGGATCATGTCCGGGTTCTCCCTGGCGGCACTCCTCATGGGTTTTGGCGCCGGTCTGTTCGTCAGCTGGAGGATCAGTCGGCAACTGGGGGGTGAGCCGGCCTTTGTGGCCGAATTGGCCTGCAGCATCGCCGAGGGGGATCTCTCCACCCGGATCGACATTACCGGCAAATCTCCCCGGAGCATTATCGTGGCCATGCACCGGATGTCCCAGGCGATCCAGGCGCTGGTGGCCGACGCCGGGATGCTCTCCCAGGCGGCGGTGGCCGGGAAGCTCGCCACCCGGGCCGACTCCTCTCGCCACCAGGGCGATTTCAAAAAAACCATCGTCGGGGTTAACGAGACCCTGGACGCCGTTATCGGCCCCCTGAATGTGACCGCCGAGTATCTGGACCGGATTTCCAAGGGAGACATTCCCCCCAGAATCACCGATTCCTATAACGGTGACTTCAACGAGATCAAGCTCAACCTGAATACCTGCATCGACGCGGTGAATACCCTGGTGGCCGACGCCGGGATGCTTTCCCAGGCCGCCGTCGAGGGCAAACTTTCCACCCGGGCCGATTTCCGAAGGCATCAGGGGGCATTTCGGAGGATCGTGGCCGGGGTTAACGAGACCCTGGACGCCGTTATCGGCCCCCTCAACGTGGCCGCCGAATATGTGGACCGGATCTCCAAGGGGGACGTTCCACCGCAAATTACCGATACCTACAGCGGTGATTTCAACGAGATCAAACTCAACCTGAACACCTGTATCGACGCCGTCAGCGCCCTGGTGGCCGATGTGGGGATTCTCTCCCGGGCCGCCGTGGTCGGAGAACTTGCCATCAGGGCCGACATCAGCAAACACCAGGGAGATTTTAAAAAGATCGTCGCCGGGGTCAATGACACCCTGGATTCGGTCATCGGCCCCCTGAACGTGGCCGCCGAATATGTGGACCGGATCTCAAAAGGGGACATACCACCCAAAATAAGCGATACCTATGACGGCGATTTCAACGCGATTAAGAACAACCTCAATACCTGTATTGACGCCATTAACGCCATGCTGACCGACGCCAATGTCCTGGCCAAGGGGGCGGTGGAGGGGAACCTGGCCACAAGGGCCGATACCTCCCGGCACCGGGGAGAGTTCAAGCAGATCGTGGCCGGTTTCAACAATACCCTGGACGCTGTCATCGGCCCCCTGAATGTGGCCGCCGAGTATGTGGATCAGATCGCCAAGGGGATTGTTCCTCCGATAATTACCGACACCTACAGCGGCGATTTCAACGGTATCAAAAACAACCTGAATGCCCTGATCAGGATGATGAACGAGCTTCAGGGGGAGACCGACACCCTCATCAGGGCTGCCGCCGATGGGCGGTTGGACCAGCGGGCCAACGCCGATCTCTTCGTAGGAGGGTGGCATCGACTGGTGGACGGGATCAACGACACCATTACCAACATCGTCACCCCCCTGGAGGTCACCGCCGACTATGTTGACCAGGTTGCCCGGGGGATCATTCCCTCCCTTATCACCGCGGAATACCGGGGGGAGTATAACGTCACCAAGAACAACCTGAATGCCCTGGTGAAAATGATGGGAGAGCTGCAGTCGGAGACCGACAAGATCATCGTCGCCGCCGGTGAGGGGCGCCTGGATCAGCGGGCCAACGCCGATCTCTTCGTGGGGGGGTGGCACCGTTTGGTGGACGGATTTAACGCCACCATCACCACCCTCGTCACTCCGCTCAAGGGGACCTCCGAGTATGTGAACTTGATTGCCAAAGGGGTGATCCCCCAGATCATCACCGGCGAGTACAAGGGAGAGTATGACGTCATCAGGAACAACCTCAATGCCGTGGGGAAGATGATGGCCGAGCTCCATTCCGAGACCGGCAAGCTCATTACGGCCGCCGCCGAGGGGCGACTGGACCGTCGAGCCAATGCCGAACTCTTCGTGGGGGAGTGGCGGACGTTAGTGGCCGGTTTCAACGACACCATCACCAACATTGTCGGGCCCCTTATGGTCACCGCGGAGTATGTGGAGAAGATCTCCCAGGGGGTCATCCCACCTGCCATTACCACTGAGTACTGCGGGGAGTACAATGTCATCAAGCTCAACCTTAATGCCGTGGTGAAGATGATGAACGAGCTGTTGTCCGAGACCGACAAGATAATCAAGGGGGCCGCCGACGGCGTCCTGGACCGGCGGGCCGACGCCTCCCTCTTTGCCGGTGGTTGGCACAAGCTGGTCGTCGGGGTAAATGACACCATCACCAATATCGTTAATCCCCTCATGGTTACCGCCGGTTATGTGGAGCGAATCTCCCGAGGTGACATGCCTCCCCCCATCACCGCCGAATACCGTGGTGAGTACAATATCATAAAAAATAACCTCAACGACCTTATCCAGGCGCTGAACCGGATCACCGCCGGCGCCCGGGAGGTGGCCCAGGGAAACCTGATGGTGGATCTGGTGGAGCGTTCCGCTACTGACGAGCTGATGAAGGCCCTCATCGCCATGGTCCGTCAGCTCACCTCCGTGGTGAGTGAGGTGAAATCCGCCGCCGACAATGTTGCCGCCGGCTCCCATCAGCTGAGTTCCGGCGCCGAGAATCTCTCCCGGGGCGCGTCGGAACAGGCCGCCGCCGCCGAGGAGGCCTCCTCCTCCATGGAGGAGATGACCGGCAACATCCGGCACAACGCCGATAACGCCCAGCAGACGGAGAAGATCGCCGTGCAGTCCGCCGCCGACGCCAAGGCGGGAGGGGAGGCCGTGGCCGAGACCGTGACTGCCATGCGGGATATCGCGGGGAGGATCACCGTCATCGAAGAGATCGCCCGGCAGACCAACTTGCTGGCCCTGAACGCCGCCATCGAGGCGGCCCGTGCCGGGGAGCATGGCAAGGGATTTGCCGTGGTCGCCTCCGAGGTGCGTAAACTGGCCGAACGGAGTCAACATGCGGCCCAGGAGATCTCCCACCTTTCCGCCTCCAGCGTGCTGGTGGCGGAGCGGGCCGGGGCGATGCTGACCCGGATTCTCCCTTATATCCAGAAAACCGCGGAGCTGTTGCAGGAGATCAACGCCTCCAGCAGGGAACAGGACTCCGGGGCCGGGCAGATCA
>CAIUUR010000533.1 GCA_903902345.1 uncultured Geobacteraceae bacterium
ACTTCTTCTTGAGGACTGCCACTGGGTAGCGCCCCAGTTGGCCGCACGTCCGGATCCCCAGAAGGTGCAGGTGCTGTTCCATCTTCTTGCCGATGCCGCAGAGTTCGCCGATGGGGGTCCGTTCCATGACCCCGGTGACCTCCTCCGGAGTGATCGCGGTCAGACCGTCGGGCTTTTGCATCTCCGAGGCCAGCTTGGCCAGGAGCTTGTTGGGGGCGATGCCGATGGAGCAGGTGAGGCCGAAACGGTGCCGGATGCGGGCCTTGAGTCCATAGGCGATGTTCTCGGCGCTCCCGAACAGCACCAGGGAGCCGGTGATGTCCAGAAAAGCCTCATCAATGGAGTAGACCTCCACCAGATTTGTGTAGTCGCGCATCATCGCCACGACCTGGGTGGCGGTGTGGGTGTATTTCTTGTTGTCGCCGGTGACGATGATCAGCTCCGGGCAGGTGCGCTTCCCTTCCCAGATGGCCATGCCGGTCTTGACCCCCCTGGCCCTGGCCTCGTAGGAGCAGGTGGTGATCACCGTCCGGTGGCCGGCGCCGACCACGGCAATGGGCTTTCCCTGCAACTCCGGGTTGGCCTGCTGTTCCACGGAGGCGAAGAAGGCGTTCTGGTCCAGGTGAAGTATCGTTCGTCCGGTAAGGGACATGACTACCCCGCTTCCCGGGAGTTCAGGAGCCACTGCTGTTGCTGCACGTTGTAGATCAGCTCGTACAGCGTCTCTCCGTCGGTCACGGCAAAATGGAGAAGGAGGGTTTCCCCCTGCTTCTCCTGCCACCGGTACGTGGTCCGGACGATCCGATGCTGTCGCCGGCGCCAGTCGAACCAGACCGGCTTGATCTGTTCCCCCGGGGTGAAGAGGACCGCGGTACGGATGGGTTCCCTGATCTGTTCCATATTGGCGCTCAGAGTGGATGTCATTTGATATAGTATACAAATGATATATACTCCCGCTTTGATAACTTGTCAAGGCTCTCAATACGCCACAAAACAGGGCCGGAAGCATGACGCTGCCGGCCCTGTTGAAACTTCCTCCCGCTCCCCGCTCACTCCTTGACGATGGTTGTGAAGAGGATGAACTGCCTCATGAATTCAAGGAAGGTCGGGTTCCAGATGTCTCCGTGACCATCGATGATCTGTTTGTCAACCGCCACCAGATAAAAGGGGTTGCGGGGCCCCGACTTCCCCAGGTGGGAGAGCCTGGCCCCCCCCAGATCCAGGTCCCACCCGTTGCGGGAGGAGAGATCAATCCACTGCTGTCGCGCCGACTGGGCAAGGCGGAGGTCATTCCCCTTACTGTCGCCTGCCGCCACCACTGGGGGGGGCGCTCCGGTAACGGGGAGGGGACGGAGCTCGTGAGTCCGGTACGGCGCGTACTGTCCCACCGCCTGCCGATCCGCCTGCTTCTGTTCGCCATTGCGATAGCTGTCGAACAGGGTGGAGATCTGCCGTCCCAGGGGAAAAGCCACCTTGGTCGCCTGATCCGTTTCCGAGGTGAAGATCACCACCAGGGGGAGTTGCCCGTCCGGGTACCACGTTCTCACCCCGGAAAGGTCGTGGAGCGGAGCAAAGCGGGCGGCTTCGAAGGCGGGGTTGACAAGGATCACCAGGTCGCCGAACGTCTGCGGTTCCTCTCCCTGCACTCCGGAAAAGCGGTCGATGAGAATCTGGGAGAGGGCCGAGTAGACCATCTGTCCGCCGAAGCTGTGGCCGACGACAATGAGTTTGGTCTGAGCCGGTCTGTTCTTCCCCCCCTCGTAGATTGCCAGATGTGACAGCTGCACCTCCTCCAGCCGGATCAGGAGATCGGTGAGCCCACCGTGGCCGACCTTATCCGCGGTGTTCTTCCGGTCCCAGAAGGAGAGGGTTCTGAACGGCTCCAGGTCGGCGGAGAGCCCCCGCCACCCGATATATACTCCCGCCACCTTCCGGGGGGGACGACCTTCATTTCGGCTTGCCAACTGCTCGTAGCTGCCGATCCGTTGCAGCGTACCCCTGAAAGAAGCCACGTTGTCATCGGCGAAGGAGGCGTTGTGGCGCCAGCCGTGAACGTAGACGACCATGATGAGGCCCGATTCCGTAGCATCCTTGCTGACGAGACGATCAATCAGCGTATCCGCCTGTTTTCGGTCCCAGAGCCACCCCTGATCGTCGAACTCCACGAAGCCAAGAAGATATGAGGCGGTCTCCTCCATTGAGCTCTTTTTGCACGCGTCCTGTTCCCGGCTCGTGCAAGGTTCGTAGGAGGTCCGGTACTGCGTGTTGCCGGCGCAACCGGCCAGGACGCCGGCCAGCGCCAGAGCGACGATGCTCCGGATGATCATGTTGCTTCTACTCATAACATCCTCCAGGTCCAGAGAAAGGAGTGGACGCGCCCACCTTGCTCGCCGTTGCCGCCTCAGATCGGTTTAAACTCCTCGTCGAATTTGTTCTGATTTTCCCGCCGGGAACGGTTACTGCCGGCGGTGTCGATGGAGCCCTTCGTCAGTTCATAGACATCACCCAGCATCTGCACGAAGCGCGTTTCGATCTTCTGCTGTTCCCCCTCTTTCAGCTTCTTGTCCACCCCGTATTTCGCCAGGATCAGTCGAAAGGTCGCCAGATCTTCCTGGAGGATGACGTCGCGGGGGGTGGTGGCGAAATAGTCGTTGAGGTTTTTCGTCCGTGTCGGGTCATCCAGCAGCGGTTGCAGAAAGGCAAGGTACTCCTTTACCAGACCCGGTGCGTTGCGGAGCAGCATGACGTTGTTGCTATCCATCATGAAGCTTCGGACATCGGCATTGGCCGAGCCGATGGCGATATCGTCACCGAAGAGCGATACCTTGCTGTGAAGCGAAAGGGGGGTGTCCGGTCGGGCCTGGTACTCGAAATAGTCGAATTTTGCCCGTCGAGTCGGGTTCCCCTGCTGCTGGTAGAATTCCGTGAACGCCTTGAGGCTATGCCGGGCGGCAAGGTTCACCACGCTCAGGTCGGTGGTCTGAATGGAGTTGGTGAGCACCGTGACGGTGACGTTGGAACAGTCATAATCCCCGTTCACCATCCGGCTCAGTCCATGGATGAGATTAGCTGCGGGGAAGAAATAGGCGTTGTGTAGCACGAGCCGTTTCGGAGTTGCCGGGGTGGCCGCCGCGCAGAGCGTCGGGAGCTCCCGGAGCCAGATGTCATGAATGTTCTTTCCCCCGGCGCTCTCCTCTCCGGCGAGGGCTCCGGCGGTCCGCTGCCGTTTTTCCGGAGGGAGCGCCTTGTTGAAGGGGAGGTTTTCCAGGTAGGCGAGGACGCTGCCGCTGTCAACGGTAAAGCCTGGCGCCGGCTGCTGCGGGAGCGTGGGGAGGTACTCCTGGTTGTAGGCTCGAGCATTCTCATCCATGTTTTTCCGGCAATCGGCCATTCTTTCATCCAGACTCTCCCCCCCACCCTGGAGTTCCGTCTTGACACAGAGGTCGTGTCCCTCCGTTCCCCCGCTACCCAGGCACTTTTTCTCGGCATGTTTCATGGCAGCGACGAAGTCGTTGGGAGCGTGCCGGCGGACGTCGGCCAGAGTCGCCACCATGGTATCGAAGTTCCAGAGGGAGTCGAAGGCTTCCCCCACGGCGTCACCCCCTTGGGCGAGGGTGGCATGAAGGTCGGTATCCATGAAGACGTATTTGCTGGTCAGCGGGTTGGGATGCATGTGGTAGGAGTTCTCCACGTTTCTCCCCCCCATCTGGAGTTCCCTGCGATCCACCAGGAGAAGCTTGTGGTGGAGGTAATCGGTGAGGTGGTCCCAGTCACGCCGTTCCTCGGGGGAGAATTTTCTCTCCACCGGCAACAACGAGGTGACGGTCTCCTTGATGGGGTTGAGCTGGCCGCCGTAGAGGGCAAAGGCGAAGAAGAGTTCGGCATTGGTCGTCAACTTTTGGAACGGCGCACCGGTTTTCGATTCCCAATAGATCTTTCCCAGCTGTTTCAGCTGCTCTTTTTGCCCGGGGGTGGCGGACGCTCCCCCCTGTAGGCTCTTCATATCGATCTGCTGGCCACTCTGGACGGCCAGCGCCATCACGTCCCCCCGCTTGGCATAGAGGCCCGACAGGAACAGTCCCGAATTGCCCACGTTGAGATTGGAGATGTTCTGCTCCGCCGCCGCTTTGCCGTTTATGCTCTCGCCGGCGAACAGGGTGTCGATGGCGGCAAATTTTTCGGCGCTGCAGTTGTTACTATATTGGGCTGTTTTTTCCCCCGAACAGCCCATCGTCAGATAAACGGCGTCTTTGATGATATTTCGCGTCGGCCGGTTATAGAACCGTACCTGGAGGGAGCCGTTCCCCTCCTGCTCCATGGTGGAGAAGAGGTCTAGTTCCTTGTAGTTGGTTTGATAGTCCACGAGAAGCTTGACCTTCACCCCACGCCGGGTCGCATCCAACAGCGCCTTGGTCAGCACCGAGGAACTCTGGTCATCGGAGTAGATGTAATACATCATCTCTATGGAGCTTTGGGCTCCCTGGATCATTCGGAGCTTGGAGAGAAACGCTGCGTCGTTGTCCGTGAGGAGCTGGGCTTGGGCGACCGACAACGGGCCGGCGGAGGCCTGTTTCATGAGGGTGTCCGTAGTAAGTGACGACTGTTGACGACAGACGCAGCCGGTCAGGGTGAGAGCGAGAAGGGCAGGGATGAGAATACGGGTTATCATGGAGACCTCCGGCGGTTGTGAGGATAATAATAAACCACAGTTTCTGTACGGTATACGTATCGCCTGGCGCTTTCAATAGAT
>CAIUUR010000534.1 GCA_903902345.1 uncultured Geobacteraceae bacterium
CCAACTGTCGGATGGATGAAGTGAACCGGTATCTCCGGGAGCTGACCCACCCGTCGCCTCATCAAAATTTCATTTAGGATACCGCCCCTTGACCCCGCAGAGCGACTTGAACCTGGAGACTCTCCTGTCTCTGTACCGCACGATGCTCCGGATCAGGCGGTTCGAAGAGCGGATCGTGGATCTCTACCCCCGGCAGGGTATCAGGACACCGGTCCACCTCTGTATCGGCCAGGAGGGGATCCCGGCGGGGCTCTGCGACTTCTTACGCAGGGAAGATTATATCTTCAGCACCCACCGTTCCCACGGACACTGCATCGCCAAGGGGATGAGCATGCGCGTCATCGCCGCCGAACTGCACGGGCAGGAGGAGGGGTGCAGCCGGGGACGTGGTGGCTCCATGCATCTGTGCGATCCGGAATGGGGGATTCCCGGCTCCACCGCCATCGTGGGGGGCTCCATCCCCTTGGCCGTGGGAGCGGCGTTGTCGGCCCGGATGCAGAACAACGGCCGGATAGCTGTCGCTTTTTTCGGTGACGGCGCCTCGGAGGAGGGGAGTTTTCACGAGAGTCTCAATTTCGCCGCGCTCCACTCCCTACCCGTGGTTTTTGCCTGTGAAAATAATCTCTATGCCACCAGTTCCCCACTGGAGGCGCGGCAGCCGCCGGCGGGGATTGCCGCCAAGGGTGCAGGGTACGGCATTCCGGCGGTGGTGGTGGATGGCAACGATGTCATCGCCGTGTACCATGCCGCCGGTGAGGCGGTGGCCCGGGCCCGGAGGGGGGAGGGGCCGACCCTTCTGGAGTTTCGGACCTGGCGCTGGAAAGGTCATGTGGGGCCGGGGTGCGATCTGGCTGCGGGGTGCCGCCCGGCCGGTGAGCATGCGGAGTGGCTTGCCCGCTGTCCCCTGGAGTTCCTGGGGAGTCGACTCCGGGAGGTCGGGTGCGGGGAGGAGTTGGCCGCTCTGGAGGGTATCGTCGCCGCGGAGATCGATGACGCCTTTGCGTACGGTCAGGGCGGTACGGAGCCCGACCCTGCCGGCATTCTCAACGATCTGGACGGGAGGGGTTGAGGATGCCTTGGACAAAATTGCTGGCGGATAACGCCGGGACGGGTGAGCCCTGTAGCGGTGAACAGGGGCGTCGGCTCTCCTACCGGGACGCCATCCGGGAGGGGCTGGATCAGGCTCTGGAGTTGGATCCCCGGGTCTTTCTCATGGGGGAGGGGATCGACGATCCCGGCGGAGTTTTCGGCTCCACCCTGGGACTTGCCCAAAAGTACGGCCGGGGGCGGGTGATGGACACCCCCCTGGCGGAGAACGGTATGACCGGGGTGGCGGCCGGCGCGGCCATGACCGGGATGCGGCCGGTGTTGATCCATATGCGGGTGGACTTTCTCCCCATGGCCATGGATCAGATGATAAACCATCTGGCCAAGTGGCGGTACATGACCGGGGGGAGGTGCAGCGTCCCCCTGACGGTGCGGGCGATCATCGGCCGGGGATGGGGCTCGGCGGCGCAGCATTCCCAGAGCCTGCAGTCGCTCTTTGCCCATATCCCGGGGCTCACCGTGGTCATGCCCGCCACCCCCCACGACGCCAAGGGGATGCTGCTGGAATCTGTCGCTTCCGGCGAACCCACCCTGATGATCGAGCATCGTTGGCTCTACGATCGGATGGGGCTGGTGCCGGAAGAACCATACCGGGTTCCGGCGGGGATCGGCGCCGTCCGCCGCACCGGGACGGAGGTGACCCTGGTGGGGCTCTCCCTGACGGTCCACGACCTGCTCCTGGCGGCGGAACAGCTGGCAGCGGAGGGGATCAGCGCCGAGGTCCTGGATCTCCGCTCCGTCCGTCCCCTGGACGAGGCGCTGATCATCTCCTCCGTGAGGAAAACCGGTCGGCTGGTGATCATGGACCTGGGGTGGAAACGGTGCGGTGTTTCCGCCGAGGTGGCCGCCGTGGTGGCGGAACAGGCCTTTGATGCGCTGAGAAGTCCGGTGCGGCGGCTCTGTTTCGCCGAATGTCCCACGCCGGCGGCGGCGCCCCTGGAGAACTCCTATTATCCCGGAGTCAGTGATGTGGTTGCCTGCGTGAAGGGGCTGCTTTGAGGAGTTACGCCATAACCGCGGTCATGCCTGCTCTCAACGAGGCCGAAAACCTGGGAGCGGCGGCGGCCAACGTGCTGGATAGCTACCGGAGCCGGGGAATCAACGGCCAGCTGATCATCGTTAACGACGGGAGCAGCGATGCCACCGGCGCCCTGGCGGAGGAGTTCGCTGCCCGCCATGACGAGGTGGAGGTTCTTCACCACGATACCCCCCGGGGGATCGGCGCCTCCTTCTGGGACGGGGTCCGGGCGGCCTCGGGAGAGATCGTCACCATGATTCCCGGCGATGGAGAGAATGATGCCGCCGAGATCCTCCGGTATCTCCCCCTGTTGTCGGAGGTCGATATCGTCATCCCTTTCGTCTATAACCGTGGCGTCCGGAAACGGGGACGCCGTATCCTCTCCATCATCTACCGGGAGATGGTCAAGGCCGGTTTCGGCCTGTCGCTGAACTACATGAACGGCACGGTCATGTACCGTCGCTGCATCCTGGAGGATCTGGAGCTGGTCAACGGCGGCTTCTTCTATCAGACGGAGCTGTTGATCAAGTGCATCCATCGCGGCTACCTCTACGCCGAGGTCCCCTGCGCCCTGGGGGTGCGGGTGAGCGGGGAGTCCCGGGCCACCACCTGGAGGTCGCTC
>CAIUUR010000535.1 GCA_903902345.1 uncultured Geobacteraceae bacterium
ATAAATTCGAGAAAATGCCCGGCAAAGTGAAGCACCTGTCCGATATCCAGGGCAAAGAGCCCCTCTTCCGCCGCGAGACGAAGAAATTCAGCCCCATCGTCCGGCGCCAGAGAAACCAGGAGTCCACCGGAAGTCTGGGGATCGAAGAGCGGGAGGAGCCGGTCATCCTCCCCGTTTTCCGCCAGGTGCGGGACAACGTGCTCCCGGTTGCGGTAACAGCCCGCCGGAACGAGACCATCCGCCACCAGTTCCCGGACAAGGGGGAGGAGCGGCACGGCAGCAACGTTTATCCGGATCGTTACCCCGGCTCCCCGGGCCATCTCCAGAGAGTGACCGGCAAGACCGAAACCGGTGATGTCAGTGGCGGCAGTCGCACCGCAGCGAAGCATGAGACGGGACGCCCGGTCATTGAGGGTAGTCATCCACCGGATCGCCTCGACCTCCAGATCGGCGGGACACATCTCCCCCTTGATGGCGGTGGTGACGATGCCGGTACCGATGGGTTTGGTGATGATCAGCCGGTCGCCGGGACGGGCGGTGGAGTTCCGGACAACCCTGGCGGGATCGATGAGACCGGTGACGGAGAGGCCGTACTTCAGTTCGTCATCCTCCACGGTATGCCCACCCACAAGGCAGCACCCTGCTGCCCGGAGCGCGTCAGAGCCTCCGGCCAAGATACTCTTCAGGACCTCGCCCGGCAAGGCGCAGACGGGAAAGAAGGCCAGGTTCATGGCGGTCACCGGCCGCCCCCCCATGGCATAGATATCCGAGAGGGCATTGGCCGCGGCGATCCGGCCGAAGGTGAAGGGGTCATCCACCAATGGGGTGATAATATCAGCGCTCTCCACCAGGGCGCACCCCTCCCCTATGCGGTAAACCCCCGCGTCATCGGAAGTCCCAATCCCCACGATGAGGTTGGGATCGGTACTCTCCGTTATTCCTGACAGTGCTGATTCCAGGCCCGCCGGGCCCAGCTTGGCCGCTCAGCCGGCCGACTTCACCATGGCGGTAAGTCTGATCTTTTCCTGTCGGTTCATAGCTTTTGTCCTCCCTTACGCTACTCGAATCCCTTAGTAACATCGTACAGAACCGGTTTCCGTACGGCAAGATAAAAGAGAGATAATGGTCGACCGTTTCAATTGCATCGATAGCCGGTTTAGGGTTGTTTCAAAATCCAGCTTACGCTAAGGTATGTGCAGTTGCCGGAAATCAAATCAAAGAGATAAAAGGGGAGATAGTATGGCTTTCACCATGAGGAAGGTATACGTGGGGGTGTTCCTGTTTGTCACGCTCCTTGCTGGGGGGTACGCGCTCTATATCTGGGGGGCACTGAACTGGAGTTACTCCCGGGGAGAGCGGGCCGGTTACATCCAGAAATTTTCGGAGAAAGGATGGATCATTAAGACCTGGGAGGGGGAACTGGCCATGGTGCCGCTTCCCGGAGCGTTACCGGAAAAGTTTCTCTTCAGTGCCAGGGACAACGGAGTGGCCCAGAGCATCAACGCCTCCCTGGGGAAACGGGTTGTCATCAAGTATGAGCAGCACAAGGGATTGCCGGCGGGGATCTTCGGCGAGACCGAATACTTCGTCACCGAGATAAAAGGTAATTAATGCACTACCATCCCGCCGGAGACGACAAACTTCAGCGCCTCCTCCACGGTCATGCCGCTGTCATAGACCTCTTCGGGACGAAAATAGAGGGCGAAGCCCGAGGTGGGATTGGGCATGGTGGGAACATAGACGACAATGAACGGCTCGCCACGGTCTATCACCTCCGCCGTGACAAAGCCGACAGCCCGGACCCCCACCCGAGGCCACTCCACGAAGACCGCCCGGCTGTAGGCGCTATGCCCCTCCTTGAAGACCTGGGTAAGCTGCTTGCTGGAGGAGTAGACCGACTTGACCAACGGTATCCGCACCAGGACGGTATCGGCCCAGTGAAAGAAGAATTTCCCCAGAATGTTGCCGGCAGCCAGTCCGGCCAGGTAGATGACCACCGCGCCGGAGAGCATCCCCAAGCCGGGGATATACCCGGGATGATGCGTGATGGTGGAGTAGAGATCCGCAAGATGGGGACCGAGGATACCGTCCACGAAGTTGAAGAGAAATTTGAGAATAAAGATGGTGATCCCCAGCGGGATGACCACGAACAGCCCCTTGGTAAAGGTGTTTCGGAGGTGTTTGATAATTTTTTCGGAAAACGTCAACGGCCCCACCTCGAGAGAGAGATCCTGATCAAAAAACGGCATGGGTCGACTCCTCACCGGTGGTTACCCTGCCGTGGCACCGCTCCGGACCGGCCCGTTCAATCCTGACGGAGAGGGTGTTCCCGGCAGCGTAGCTATCCCCCCCCTCCACGCTGACGGGGATGTAATTCCTGGTGAGTCCCTCCAAGGCGCCATCCTCCCGCGGATGAAGGAGGAGCGTCTCCAACTCCCTTCCCACAAACCGCCGGTGGAACGCTTCCCGTTTTTCCCGGGAAAGCTCCAGCAGTATTCGGACCCTTTCCTTCAGCAGATCACCCGGAACCCGCCCGGGCAGATCCGCCGCCGGAGTCCCCGGTCGGGGGGAGAAGGGAAAGACATGGAGCGCCGCCACCGGGAGATCCTGGAGGAGACGGAGGGTCCGGCCGAAATCGGCATCGCTCTCCCCCGGAAAGCCGGCAATGACGTCTACCCCGATGAAGAGATCCGGGAGCGCACCGGTGAGCCGCATTATCCGCTCACGAAAAAACTCCGCACTGTAACGGCGCTTCATCCTGGCCAGGACACTGTCGTCACCGCTCTGGAGGGGGATGTGAAGATGGGGACAGACCATGGTGGAACGGGCAAGGAAGGCGATCAGTTCGTCGGTTATCTCCCCCGGTTCCAGTGAACCCAATCGCAGGCGCGGAACAATGGCCTGGGAATCGATGCTCTCCAACAGCTCCAGAAGGGTTTTCCGGGGGGAGAGATCCTGGCCAAAGCTCCCCAGGTGAATTCCGGTGAGCACTACCTCCCGGAACCCCTTCCGGGCAAAGGTACGAACCCCCTCCAGAGTCTCGTGAAAGGGGACGCTCCGACTCCGTCCCCGGGCGTAGGGGACGATGCAGTAGGAACAGAGTGCATCGCAACCGGTCTGTATCTGGAGAAAGGCCCTGGTATGCTCGGCATGGCTCTCCAACCGGAGTGCGACGATCTCCCCATCGCGGTCGGTGGGAGCGACCTGCACCCGCTGCGGATCCACCAGGGCGAGAATCTCCACGATCCCCTTTTTCTCGCCGTTACCCACCACCAGGTCCACCTCCGGCATGGCGGCAAGAGTCTGGGGATCAACCTGGGCATAGCAACCGGTGACGATGATACGAGCAGTCGGGTTGCGCCGTCGGGCCCGTCGGACCAGCTTCCGGGTCTCGGCGTCGCTTCGGGCGGTCACCGAACAGCTATTGATGACATAGACCTCGGCTTCCTGGTGAAAGGGGACCAGTTCGTAACCCTCCCCCCCCAGCAGCTCATGCATGGCCGCCGACTCGAACTGGTTGATCTTGCACCCCAGGGTGGTGATGGCTACCCGTGGCATGGCCCGTCCGTAACACTCCCGGCAATCCATCCCCCACCAAGAACGTTCTCTCCGTCATAAAAGACCACCGCCTGTCCGGGAGTCACCCCCGGTTCCGGAGATACAAATCTGACCTCCGCCCCACCGTCGGGGAGGATCGTCACCCTGCAGGGGACCGGCCGGTGCCGGTAACGAATCCGGCAGCTCGTCTCCATAGTTTCGGACCCTGGAGGAACGATCCAGTTCACCCCCGTGGCCAGCAGCCCACCCCGGGGAAGCTCCCCCTTGGCGCCGACGATCACCTGGCGACTTGCCACATTCACCCCCAGGACGTGAAGCGGGTGGGGGTGGGCGATCCCCAGCCCACGACGCTGCCCTACGGTATACCGGTAGATCCCGTGGTGCCGGCCCAGCTCGTTTCCCGCCAGATCAACGATGGCGCCGGAAAGAAGCCCCCCCCCCCGTTCCTCTTCCAAAAACCGGACATAATCGTCATCGGGAATGAAACAGACCTCCTGACTCTCCCCCTTGGCCGCCGTCCGGAGACCGAACCGCTCCGCCAGGGCGCGGACCTCCGGCTTGGTCATCCCCCCCACCGGAAAGAGGGTCCGTGAGAGCTGCTCCTGGTTCAGGGTGAAGAGGAAGTAGGATTGATCCTTGTTCTGGTCCAGCCCTGCAAGGAGCCGAAACCTTCCCCCTTCATCCCGCACGATACGGGCATAGTGGCCGGTGGCCAGGAGTTCCGCCCCCAGTTCCCGGGCCCGCTCCAGAAGGAGGCCGAACTTGATCCGTTCGTTGCAGCGGGTGCAGGGGTTGGGGGTCCGTCCGGCAAAGTACTCACCCACGAAGTCATCCACCACCAGGCGGCGGAACTCTTCCTCGGCGTTCACCGTGTAAAACGGAATACCGATCTGCTCCGCCACCCGCCGGGCGTCGTGAAGGTCATCCAGGGAGCAGCAACCGCCGGTGGCACCCTCCGGGAGAGTGCCCTGGGAATGATCCCAGAGCTGGAGGGAGATCCCGATGACCTCATACCCCTGCTCCTGGAGCAGCGCCGCCGTCACCGAGGAGTCAACCCCGCCGCTCATGGCCACGACGACCCGCTTACCTCTACGATTCATCATTTCCCCTCAACTTTCCCCCCGCAAGGAGTCTCTCCCTCACTCCGGGAAGGATCTCCAGGACGTAATTTATATCCTCTTCCACCGTATCCCTTCCCAGGGAGAAGCGAAGCGAGGCGGCCGCAACGTCCGGGGAGATCCCCATGGCCGCGAGGACCGGCGAGTGACGCACCGTCCCCGAGCTGCAGGCAGCCCCGGAGGAGGCGGCGACCCCCAGAAGATCCAGACACGCCAGAAGCGTGTCGACTCTGGCTCCGGGAAAAGAGATGTTGGCCGTATTGGGGAGCCGCTCCGTAGGGTGACCGTTGACGGCGGCGCCGGGCCAGAGGGCGAGCATCCCTCCCTCCAGCTTGTCACGGAGACGACGAACCCTTTCCGACTCCTCCGTCCGGGAGGCGGCAACCAGATCGCAGGCAGCCCCCAATGCGACGATGCCGGAGAGATTTTCGGTCCCCCCCCGCCGGTTCCGTTCCTGGGAACCGCCGTGGAGGATGGGGTGGAGTCGGACCCCCTTGCGAGCCACCAACGCCCCCACCCCCTTGGGTGCGTGGAGTTTGTGACCGGAAAGGGTCAGCAACCCGATCCCCTGGCTGCGGCAATCCAGCGGGAGCCACCCCGCCGCTTGCACCCCGTCGCAGTGAAAGGGTATACGATGTCGGGCGGCGATGGCGCCGATCTCCGCCACCGGAAAGATGACACCGGTCTCGTTGTTGGCATACATGGCCGAGATCAGGACCGTACCGGGAGTAATGGCATCTTCCAGCCGGGCAGTATCCAGCCGACCGAGAAGGTCCACGGCCAGACGGGTGATTTCATACCCTTGCCGTTCCAGATCCAGGCAACTGGCGAGGACTGCCGGATGCTCCACGGCGGTGGTGATAATATGACGCCCCCGGCGAGAGGAAGCCGCGGCAACCCCCTTGAGGGCCAGATTGTCTCCTTCGGTGCCGCCGGAGGTGAAGATGACTTCGGAGGGGTCGCAGCCGCAAAAACAGGCTACCTGCTCCCGGGCCGTCTCCAGAGCGGCGCGGGATTCCCGACCGGATCGATGAATGCTTGACGGGTTACCCGGCAGGTCGCGACAACAAGCGATGTAACGTTCCAGAACCAGCGGATGCACGTGGGTGGACGCGTTGTTATCAAGATAAACGGTCTTCACGGAGAGGAGCTCCCCCCTCCCCCTTCTCCCGCGACCCGCTGCCGGGCCTCCTGCACCAGATCTTCCAGGGTGATGCCGTCCAGGAAGCTGGTGATCCGCCCCTTCAGGTCGTGCCAGACTCCATGGGCTGCACAGCGGGTCTGACGATCACACTCCTTACGCTCGTCCATGCAGGCCACCGGCCGGAGCGGCTCTTCCACGGTGGCGATAATATCGCTGATCCGGATGGTAGACTCAAGGCGGGCCAGGAGATACCCCCCCCCGGGACCTCGCACCGCAGTGACGAGGAGCCCTTTTTTCAGCCGAAAGAAGAGCTGTTCCAGATAGGGAAGAGGTATCCCCTCCCGCTGAGCGATATCCTTCAGCGCCACCGGTTTCCCACAGGAAAAACAGGCCAGATCCACCAGGGCCTGCACCGCATACTGAGCTTTACGGGTCAACAGCATCAAAGACTCCCCGACCGGAACTGCTTTTTCAGCGCCTCATGGTCCGCCAGAAGCTCCGCATATTTACGCTCCAGGTCCCGGATCTGATCGAAAAGGCAGGAAATTGCCTTGGCCTCAGGATCGGGAAGCCGGCCATGTTGCAGATCCATCCGCTCCGTGGGCTGCTCCGTCGCCACCACCATCCTGCCGGGTATCCCCACCACCGTGGCGTTGGGGGGGACCTCCTTGACCACCACCGAGTTGGAACCGATCTTGCTCCCCTTCCCCACGGTAAACGGGCCCAGGACCTTGGCCCCGGATCCGATAACTACGTTATCCTCCACGGTGGGATGCCGCTTGCTCTTCTCCCAGCTTACACCCCCCAGGGTAACCCCGTGGTATAGGGTGACGTTGTCGCCGATCTCGGCGGTCTCCCCGATCACCACCCCCATGCCATGGTCGATAAAAAACCCCTTACCGATGGTGGCGCCGGGGTGGATCTCTATGCCGGTGAGAAATCGTCCCAGGTGGGAGGTCAATCTTCCCAGAAAGTAGAACTCTCTTTTCCAGAACCAGTGGGAAAGTCGGTGAAACCAGAGGGCATGGAGTCCCGGATAGCAGAAGAAGACCTCCAGGGCGCTCCGCGCCGCCGGATCCCGGTCAAATACCGCCCTGATGTCTTCTTTGAGTACAGAGAACATGGAACTCCCTCCATCCGAGGCTAAGGCTACATCTGATGGATAGCATACCCTACCTGATTTGTCAACTTAACCGACACCACGTCACAAGGGCTTTCCTGCAAAGGCCTTGTAATACTGGGTAATTTCACGATGAATCTGTCGCACCTGCACGACCTTGAGCTTCCGCTTTCCCGCGACCTGGAGATACGCCTTGTCCGTAGCCGTTGGTCCACTCCCGGCTGTCCCCTTTTTGAGCAGCTCCACCTCATAGGCCACCTGCATCCCCAGTTCATGGGGAGCCTGGACCTCCACGCGACTGGCCCTCATCACCCTGATGTCCATGTTCGACGGGATTCCGCCGGTAACAAACGTCTTCCCCCCCGAGAAGGTGGCAACCGCCAGAAAATTCCCGACCTTCATCATCCTCCCGTCGTTGGAGATGGCAACCCGGTACGAGGGGTGGTTCGGGTAGCTGACCTTCAGAACCTCCAGAAGTTCCAGCGCGACAATCTTCATCTGCTCACTGGTATTGATCCGGACGACGATAGCCTCGGCCTGGAGCTCCTTGCCACTCTCCCTGGAAGCCGTCACAACCGTCAGCTTGACGTTCTTCGGCACGCCGGCAGCCGCAGATCCGGCGGTGAGGAGGAGTAGACAGAGTAACAGCAATGCTAAATATTTCATCATCAATCCCTTTACCGATAACCCTGAAAACGGCATTTGAACCACGGAGACACTGAGACACGTAGCAAGTCACTGAGAAAAGCCGATTCTTGGTTTTAGCCCAAAAGGTCTGACCAGCTTCAGGACTCACCTCAGTGTAACCATCCGAAACGGTGAAAGATTATTCTCCGTGCCTCCGTGTCTCCGTGGTAGACTGTTTTTTAGGATCAAGTTACGCCGCGAGATACCGTCTCCGGTCCCTTCTCTCCCGGACGAACCGCACCGATAGCGGCACGACCACGGAGATAAGGATCATCCCGCAGCCAACCGTCTCCCTACCCGTCAACCGCTCCCCCAGGAGGATCATCCCCCCCAGCATACTCCAGACCGGATCCAGAGTGTAGATGAGTCCGGCCTGGGTGGGTGTCGTGAAGCGCTGGTAGGTGTTTTGAAGGGTAAAACAGACCACCGTGGGAAAAACGGCGCAGTAGAGGAGCGCGCCCCAGGAGAGAGGGCCGATACCGTGGAGTTCGGGGCGGACCACCAGTGACACGGCTCCCCCCACCAGCGCCACCACGGCAAACTGCACCAGGGAAACCAGGAAGATATCCTCATCACTGAGGAGACGGGAAACGGTAAGAATATGAAGGGCGATGAAGAGGGAGCAGAGGGTAGAGAGAAGGTCTCCCTGGTTGAACCCCTCCGCCCCACCCTGAGCCATGAACCAGAGCCCCCCTGCGGCAACGACTACCCCGACCAGAGTGAGCCGCTCCAGTCGCTCCCGCCAGAACAGGAAGGAGATAAGCGGCACATTGAGCACGAACAGGTTGTTGAGGAAACCGGCGCGGGTGGCGCTGGTACCGCTCACCCCCAGGACAAAGGTCAGATTGGTGGCCGCCAGAGCCAGACCGACCCCCACCCCCGTCCGGACAATACGCCAGTCCAGGCGGTGGAGGCGTCGGCCACAGACAATCAGCATGAGGATGGTCGCCAGGGTAAACCGGAGGAAGAGGAACAGAACCGGCGGGATCTCCCGAAAACCGATCTTGTTGAAGACGAAGCTCCCCCCCCAGAAAAAGGTCGTGAGGATCAACCAGAGAAGATAACGGGGCGGATGCTCACCTCCCTCCTTTTCCCTTTGCGACTTTTTCCCTTCACCCTTCACCTTTCACCCTTCACCTCTTGCCTTACACGCATTCTCTGGCCGCCGCCACCGCTGCACCATAATCGGGCTCTGCCGTGACTTCCGGAACGATCTGGATATACCGGATCACGTCGGCGGCATCCACCACGAAGATGGCGCGAGTCAACAGCTTCAGCTCCTTGATGAGGATTCCATAGGCGTCGGCAAAGGAGCGATTCTGGTAATCGGAAAGGGTAACGACCTTGTCGATACCGGCGGCGCCGCACCACCGTTTCTGGGCAAAGGGGAGGTCCAGGCTCACCGTCAGGAGTACCACGTCACCGGGAAGAGCTGCCGCCTCCTGGTTGAACCGGCGGGTCTCGGTATCGCAGACCGGCGTATCCAGCGACGGCACCGCGCTGATGATCTTGACCTTACCGCCATAGGTGGCAAGGGATACCGGCTGGAGGCCGTTGTCCACCAGGTTAAAGTCTGGGGCTTTCTCCCCCACCTTAAGCTCCGGTCCCAGAAGGGTGAAGGGGTTTCCTTTGAAGGTAATGATACCGGTCCGTTCCTGCATGGCGAATCCTCCTTGTTGTCAGGGGTTCTACTGAGGTAGAATTGGGAGTATACCCGGTTACCGGCTGAGGCTCAACTTATTCCTGTTGAGAGTGAACAAACGAATTCACAAGCGTGAAAACATCAGTTTCAGATCAATGTTAAGATCCCCCAGAAGGGGAACCTCAATGCACCCTTCTTCGTCGAACATGTTCGGCCGACCGAAACGTTCCCCTTCCCGTTTGAAGACCATAACTGTCCGATCCTGGGGGTGAACTATCCAGTACTCCTTGATTCCCACCCGCTCGTAAAGATCGAACTTCTCATGCAGATCCTTGGATGTCGTGGAGGGGGAGAGGATTTCGATTACCAAGTCGGGGGCGCCCCTGCACCCTTTCTCGTCCAATTTATCCGGATCACAAACCACCACCAAATCGGGCTGAACCACCGTTACGATGGTATCATCGTCCTCGTCGCCATCGGGCAGGCGGACATCAAAGGGAGCGGCGTAAATGCGGCACGGTTTGTCCTGTAAATAGGCGCCGAACTGTAAAATAAATTGCGTAATGAGTCCCTGGTGATGTCGCGACGGCGCCGGGGACATATCATAGGCCACACCGTCGATCAGTTCCCACCGCTCATTTTCCGGCCAGGTACGGTAATTGCCATACGTAAACCGCTCTTCACGCTGTCGTTGCACGTGCGGCATGGAGACCTCAATGCGAATAAAGTTAGAATGTATCTATGCAATCAATACCATCTTTCACCACAAAGGGCAACCGTTACGGGCATTGCTCATTGCAGAAGCACGAGCCATAAACCGTTGTTTGCATATGGCACCCACAGGAGTGTTCACTGAGCCGCCGGTTACAAGCGGCGGCACTGGAACTGTAGATGAGAAAGCAGATGAAGATTAAGGATGCATACTTGGCAATTTAAGGATCTGCATCGTCAGATAATGCAGCACAGGCAGGAAACTGCTGATGTCAAACAAGAGGGTGGCGGCTCTTCGGGACGTTGTTTATTTGTCAACTAACTTCACTTCAGGCGACTTCGGGACGTTGTTTATTTGTTAACTAACTTCACTTCAGATAATAGTTAAACAACAAATAAACAACGTCCCCAGATAATCCCAGTTAATCCTGGGGCTATCTCCGTCTGCTGTTTCTCGAGGAACTTGCCGTGGAGAACGGATAGCCAC
>CAIUUR010000536.1 GCA_903902345.1 uncultured Geobacteraceae bacterium
ATCGGCTTCGAATTGGTCCGCAGTGACCTGTCCCAGGTCATAGCCGACGCCGATAGTTATACCCGAATTTCCCCCCGGCCACCGGCCCGGTTGATTCTTGCCTTCAAACTCAAGAATCAGTTCTTTCGTCTTATCGTTGATGGTCAGCATACTGCTCCTTTTACGCATGGTTTCCGAATTGCCTTACTCTTCACCGCTATTCCTTGGCGACCTCCCTCTCTGGATGCTGCCGAAGAGATAACCCGCAATGGCCCCCATCACTCCGATCGCCGCTGTCAGTTGGGCGTCAGCACTGGCCAGAATGACCAGGATGATCGTGCCGAAAATAATGAATACCAATCCGCTGGCGCTGACGATGTTCTCCGCCGAGTGTTTCGATTTGGTGAGGAACCAGAGCATGATGGCCAGCGAAATCACCGCAGTCAAACTCAGCACGACGCAGTAGATCAACCGGTTACGTTCCAGGAGCATCTTCCATTCATGATATTGTAAGGTGGTGTTGTTTGCATCGTATGACTGAGTGGTGCCGGGGAGCTCTTGTGCGGCGCCACCGACGGCTTTCTTGCCGCCACTGGATGCCGATTGTAGAACGGCGCTGGAATAATCGAAACTCTCCGTGATACCCGCCAGGGCGCTCCCCATGGTTGCCAGAAAAAACAGGAAGAAGAGAAGAACCCTCATCGTTTCCGCCCTCCTTCCTTCAGTATTTCCGTCAGGCGAAAATAATACCGGGCGACATCGATGTTGTTGAGTTTCAGGGCGTTTTGAGCCCTCCTGAAAAAAGTGTCGATGAGTTTGTCTCGTTCGTCCCGGGAAATCTTCTTGGTCTCCCTCCTGAACTTATCATAAACCGACTCATCTATGGTGTGGGCCGGGGGAACAGTCACACTGGGCGCCGGTTGCTGCCTGGGTGGCGCCTGTCTCATCATTTCCGTTGTTTGCGGAGGCTGATACGGGTCCAGCATTGCGGATTTCGCACTGCCGGAAACAGATCCTGCCAGGCAGATACCGAGAAGAATGACAGCAGGTAGTCTCATGTAGTACCCTCTACACCAATCAGCAGACAAAAGGCCGCTCCACCGTATGAATACGGCACGATAAGAATGGATTATCGGATAGTTTCCATGCACCACATAAATAAAAGCTACACGGAAATAATATTACACGAAGCTACTACCCCATCGCCCCATTGTCAATGAAAATAACTTAAACTGCTCTAGCTCATTCCAAGACAGACAGCTGCTCCGGTAACCGGATCTTTTCCTGTTTAGCCTGTATATCCCTGTATATTGGTTGTAGGTCGCGTTACGGCTGACGCCTAACCGGATCTACACTCCCTCTCCCCTCAGTGGGAGAGGGCCGGGGTGAGGGGTGGTTTCAAGTCGGCAACTTCCGCAAAGTACCGGGCCACGATGCGGGTATGCATGGGAAACCCCAGCTCGATTGGACCGGGGATGACAACCACCTCCTGGGTCTCATGGCTTGCGAAGGGAATCACGACCTCCCGCGGCTGCACGGGCGCCAGACCGAAGATCACCAGGGTCTGGTCCAACCCGTTTTCCACCTCATAGAGAGTAAGCTCTTCGCCACGAAGGGAGATGCCGGTCTCCTCCAGCAACTCCCGCCGCGCCCCCTCCTGCCAGGTTTCACCCAGATCCATATAGCCTCCGGGAAGGGTAAGGGTCCCCCTGGCCGGTTCGATATTTCTCCGGACCACAACGACACCCTCCCCCGTCGGAACCAAGAGCACGGCCACCGGGACCGGATTCAGGTAGCTCCGGTTGCCACAGGCGGAGCAGCTGCGAGGCCAGGGGGTCCCTGCGGGGAAGCGGACACCGCACCAGGAGCAGTGAGAGTTCTTTTCGAACATACGTTTCGTCCCCCTTCAGGCCATCTGAGCCACTGCTGTTTGAAGCTCACCTATCTGCGTTTCCAGTAACCCTGCGCCAACCCCGTCACCTGCCTCGATCTCCATCCCCACTCGCGCCACCTCCGACAGGCCATAGGTCATCCCCACCCCCTTTATGGCATGCCCCAGCTGCCGAGCCCCTGTAAAATCTTCCCGTCGCAGGGCTTCGTTCAACTCTTCGACACAGCAGACCAGCCGCGCCCGGACCTTGGGAAGAAGGTGGGCCAGCTCGTGAGGAGTCGCGACGACGGATGGTGCAACAACAGACCCCGTCAACCCGGCGATGACAGAGAGAAGCTCCCTCTGATCGAAGGGGCGAGGGAGATAGCTGTCGCACCCGGACTCCAGCGCCTTGTCGCTGTCGGAGACAAAGGCTCCGGCGGAGATGACGACCACCGGGGTTCGCTTCATCCCCACTTTCGACTCATGGCTGCGAAGGGCCGCGACGACCTCATAACCGTTCATTCCGGGCATCTGGATATCCAGGAGAAGGCAGTCAAAGGTATCCCGTGCCAGAAGGGCCAGCGCCTCCACCCCGGAGTGCCGTTCTATCAGCTCCACGGGGGAAGATGCCAGATAGAGCCGGACCAGTTCCAGGTTCTCCGGGATGTCGTCCACCGCCAGTATCCGGAGCGGCGGGAGAGTAGTCGTTCCCTCATTACCCCGGGGGACGGCGACGGAGTTACCCGGGGGCAACGGGACGGACACCGTGAAGACGCTTCCCCCTCCCTCCCTTTCGGTCAGTTCGATCCTTCCTCCCATCGCCTCCACGAGACCGGCAACGATGGCCAGCCCCAGTCCGGTTCCGGCGAGTCCCCCCCGCTGATTGGCGGCAATCTGGGAAAAGGGTTGAAAGACCAGAACACGCTGGTCAGGAGGAATACCGGGGCCGGTATCGCTGACAGTAAAACTGATTCCAGAATTACTCTCCATGGTTACCTCCACCATGCCGCTGGAGGTAAATTTGAGGGCATTCCCCACCAGATTTATGAGTACCTGCAGGAGGCGCGTGCGATCCCCCACCACCACCGGCGGCGTCCCCGGCAGAACCCGACAGGCAAGCGCAATCCCCTTCCCCTCCGCCTGGGCCCGAAAGAGTTCACCCAGTTGGCCTGCCAACCCTTCCAGAGGAAAGGGGGCTGGGTGCAGCTCCATCCTCCCTGCCTCGATGCGCGAGATATCCAGGAGATCATCAATGAGGGTTCGGAGGTTTTTCCCCGAAAATGAGATCAGCTGGGCATAGCGCCGCGACAACGGGTCCAGCTCACTGGAGTTCAACTGGTCGGCTGCTCCCAGCAGGATATGGAGCGGCGTCCGGATCTCGTGGCTCATGGTCGCAAGAAAGGTACTCTTGGCATGATTGGCTGCGTCGGCCAGATGCTTGGCACTGGTCAGAAGCGCCTCTGCCGCTTTGTGTGGAGTGATGTCGAACACCGTCCCGACGATTGCCGGAGTACCGTCAAGGGTGATCCCCCCTGCCGTGAGGTCCACCCACCGCTCCTCGCCGTCCCTGGCGACTATCCTGATCTGGTAGCGATCGGGGACCGTCTCTCCCCGTCGCCGCGCCTCGTTTCGTCCTTGCACCAACGACCGGAACTCAGGATGAACCAATTCCAACCACTCCATGGTCAGCAGTTCCTGTTCGGTGTAGCCGGTGATAGCCGACATGGCCGGATTTACCTGGTCGAAGTGTTGGCTGCGAGTCACGAAGATCCCCGTGGAGGTGGTATCGGTGAGAGTCCGGAACCGGGTCTCACTCTCCTGCAGTTCTCGCTCCACCCGTTCGTCGGTCATGGCGATGAAACAGTACACCAGGGTTACCTGGACAAAAGTCGAGGCCAGCACGATCACTTTCATGAGATCTTCACTGTTGGGAAGGGGGACACCGGGGAGCAGGCTCCCTCCCAAAGAGACCGTCAACGCGCGAAGGAGGTAGAGGAAGCCGAACCCCGCCATGACTGCCGAGAGCACCGGCATGATTGAGTACCGCCGCGTCGCCCCCAGGTGCGGTTCCAGGGCGATCCGTCCGTAGATGATTGCCGAAGCGACCCCCGTGACGACGACCCGGCTCGCCAGGTTGTCATGAAGCGTAAAGTACCCCATCAGCAGGGAGCTTACCCCCACGATCGCCAGATTGATGCCGTTACGCAGCCGGAGGCGGGATAGACCGCAATAGCGGGCAACGCCCCAATAGATGAGCGCCTGGTAGAGGTAGAGACAACCGTTCCCCGCCATGATACTGATCAGGGGGTGGAAACTGTTACGCACGACCCGGACGAGGAGCATCCCCACCACGGCAATGGCCAGGGCGAGGATCCATTGTCCGAAGCCGGGATAGGTCTTACGGCTCTTCCACATATGGAGCAGGATCAGGAGCTGGGCCAGAGTCATGAAGCAGGCGAAAACGAAGAGGAGCTTAATATCGATGTTATTGAACATACTAATTCGCCCTCTCAGCCCTCGTCGCCGTCACGCAGAAGTTCCCGCTGATAGCGCGCCACCATCTCCGTAGTGGTGCCGGCCTGATATTTCTTTTTCAGGTTGTTGATGTGCTTCTCAACGGTCCTGATGCTGATCCCCAGCTCAACGGCGATGTTCTTCCGACGCATCCCCTGGCAAAAAAGCTCCAGCACTTGAGATTCCCGCAGGGAGACCGTGTCCAGGGGGATCACCTTCCGGAGGAAGTTGGCCGTCATGACTTTCATGATCTCGGGGCAATAATATCTCCTCCCCGCCACCGCCATAGTTATGGCCATATGCAGCTCCTGGCGGGTGGCCCGCTTCAGAATATAGCCATCCAGCTCCGCTTCGATGGCAGCCGTCAGGAGCGGACCGTCCGTAAGCCCGGTCACGGCGATCACCCGGGTGGTGGGCCACCGGCTCTTGATCTCCCGGGCTGCGGTCACCCCGTCCATCCCCGGCATCCTCAGATCCATCAGCACCAGATCGGGGAGTAGACGTTCCGTCATGAGCAGGGACTCTTCCCCGGAGCTCCCCTCCCCCACCACCGTCACCTCCGGAAAGGTCCCCACCAGGACGGAGAACGCATCCCGGATCAGCTCCTCGTCATCCACAATAATGAGGCGTACCGGCTGTTGCCGAGGGAGAGTTTCGCCCCCTTCTCGTGCGAGCATCATTTCTTTCATGAAATCCCCCGCTGGGGTTTGCGCCTCACCCCAACCTGCGTGCTACGCAGCCAACAGCGTGCGAATTTTCTCGAGCTCTTGCGCAAGGTCCTTTTGAGCTTGCCACAAGTCAACAGCTCGTTGCGCATTGAGCCAAAATTCAGGGCTGTTGCCAAACAAGCGCGATAGCCGCAGTGCCATGGCCGGACTCAGTGCCCGGCGCTCCCGTAACAATTCGTTGATCGTCTGGCGTGACACTCCCAGTGCGGCAGCCAGGGTGCCAATCGTCAACCCGTAGTCAGGCAAAAAATCCTCTCGCAGCATGGCGCCAGGATGTGTGGGAGGTATTTTACGATCGTCTCTATTCTGAATACTCATATGTAACCTCAATGGTAACCGATTATCTCAGCATCACAGGCTTCGCCGTTCTCCCAGCGAAAACAGATCCGCCACTGGTCATTAATTGAAATGGAGTGTTGTCCGGCACGATCATCCTTTAATGCATGGAGCCTGTTACTTGGTGGGACATTAAGGTCTTCAAGGGTAGCAGCCAGGTCGACATATTCCAACCGACGAATAGCCCGTCCAACAACATCAGGTGGGAGGCGTCTCGATTTTCCGGTCAGATACAGTTGTTCGGTATGCTTGTCGCCAAAAGAGATAATCATGACTGCAGATTAGCTTGTCACGTGACACGTGTCAATTTGAATATTATATACGCTGGTTACGCCGTGCCCCACCAACACAAGTGGGCTTTATTTGCCTGTACTAATTACTTAAAATATGCTAACCTTGCCCCCGTTTCCGTAATCAGGGAAAGAAGGAGGGAGTTGGATTCAAACAACCGACATCCAGAGTCACTAAGCCCGGCAATTCAACGTTAACCGTAACATCAACGTTCCCACAAGGGAGACCCCATGAAAAGAGCATTTTCGTCACGTTTCCGCCGCACCGCGCAGACCTTCGCGCTGGCGCTTACCCTCACCTCCACCCTGGCGTCGGTTGCGATGGCGAATCCGTCTGCGCCACCAAACATCAGCACCCCTGCCACGAGCAACGTGGGAGCCAACCAGGTCACCCTCACCCTGACCTCCAGCGCAACGGGGACCGGCTATTTCACCCTCCTTGCCGGCAGCGGCACTTCTTGCGGCACCGGCACTCAAGTGAAGGCCGGCACCGACGCAGGAGACACCACGGCCCCCTACCACGGCTCGCTCCCCCTCACCACCGCCACACCCGGGGCGTATACCGTGCACAACCTGATCCAGAGCACCCCCTACACAGTCTGCTTCACCGCCGACAACACCGGCGAGTTGGGGCTGCAAGCCACCCCGACCACGGCCAATGTCACCACCAACGCGACGGCGACTTACCTCAATCCGGGCTGGGTTAACGTGGCGAACTCCGGACTCGGCGACAATTCAGGTACTAATAACGTTCTGGCTGCTAATAACGTCCTGGCCTTTGCCCCGGACGGAACCCCCTTCCTGTCGTACAAGGATTTGAATCCGGGCTACGGGATTCTTAAGACGTTTAACGGAACCGTATGGAATGACGTCACGGGGGCGGACTACTACGGCGGCGGTGACATAATGCAATGCACCACCGTGGCATTTGCCCCTGACGGAACACTCTACCAGGCGTTTGTGTCCAACAACGGCGGCACCTTGAACGTAAGAAAGTTCAAAGGAGGCAGCTGGAGCACTGTCGGTGACACCATATCCGGCAGCATTAACAACATCTTCCTGGCCATTGCTCCGGATGGGACTCCCTATGTGTCGTTTACTGACGCCAACAACTTCGGCGTAGTGGCAGTGAAGAAGTTCAACAGCACATGGGTCAGCGTGGGTACCCTTACCAGCAATGCCGACTACACCTCCCTGGCTTTTGCCCAGGAGGGGACCCCTTACCTGTCGTATCGGGACACAACCAACGCCTACAATACGGTATCCGTACAGAAGCTCGTCACAGGTAGCTGGGAGACGGCAGGTTCCTCCTTCGTCACGGATTCAAACACCAGTGACCCCGTTTCCGTATCAAACCTGGTCTTCGCCCCGGACGGAACCCCCTATGTGGCGTATGGGGATGGCGATCAACAATACTTCGCGACCGTGAAAAAGTTAGTCGGAAGCGCCTGGGAACTCGTGGGAACCGCCGGCGGAGCCTCCGATGTCTCTATTGACAGTAACACTAACCTAAAATTAGCTATTGGCCCGGACGGGGCGCCCTACTTGATGTATCAGGACCAGGGCGCCGACTACAAGGTAACCGTGAAAAAGTTCACCGGTGGCTCATGGCAGAACGTGGGAGCCCCCACGTTCACCACACGGGCTAATGATATCTCCATGGCCTTTGCCCCGGACGGGACCCCCTCTGTGGCGTATACTGATAATGTCAGCGGCTTACCCAAGGTGATGAAGATCGGCACCGGTAGTTCCCCGTCCCTGGCCGGCGTTGTCACCTATCACAGTGGCAATATCCACAGTACGCTCAAGAGCTGGACTCTTCTTGTCACCAACAAGAACAGCGCCACCGGCGCCGCCACCAATACCGTGCTCGACAGCATGAGCCTGACTCAGACCTTCCCCGGCGGCACCCCTTGCACCCCGGTGATCGGCGCATTACCCACGATCGGCGCCCTGGCCATCGGACATTCCATGAACACCGCCGTCAAAATCAACTTCGCCGGGTGCGCCAGTAACGCCCGGTTCACCTCCACCTTCAATTTTAAAGACGGCGGCTTCGCGGTCGGAACTTCGACGATCTACAACCAGGTGCAGTAAAAAGAGCGGTTGTCATTCTGAACTTAGTGAAGAATCTGCTTAAACTTTAAAACAGATCCTTCACTTCGTTCAGGATGACAACCGGCTGTAGGTTGGGGTGAACAGCTCCACCGTGAACCCCAACATTCCCCCGTTGGGGTTCGTGCCTCACCCCAACCTACATACTCCTCGCATCATCCTTTTTACTTCGCGCTATGCCATTCAACTGACCAAAATCACACCACGTATTACAGTAGCGAAGAATCTGCTTTTTGTCCAACCGCCTTTATCCGTGTCAACCCCGTGAAAAGTCTACCCCCC
>CAIUUR010000537.1 GCA_903902345.1 uncultured Geobacteraceae bacterium
GTCAAAAACGTCGGTTGACTCATCCAGCTCAAGTTCCGCCGCCAGCTGCCCCCGATGAAGCCGGGACATCCCCTCCATGAATTCTACCCGGACGATGGAGGCGAACTTCCGGTCCCGCAGTTCCGATTCGATCATGGCCAGAAGGTCGTCGGCCTCCTCCTCGTCCCGTTCCGCATTGGCGTTTCTCGTCACCCGGAACAGTTCGCAGGCGACAATGGTCATCTCCGGAAAGATCATGTCCAGGTTGTGACCAATGACCTGATCCAGGGGGACGAAGGTGTCCTGATTCCCCACCCGGATGAACCGGGGAATACCTGCCCCCACCGGCACCTTGACCCGGGCCAGGGAGGTTTCCCGATCGCGGGGATACCGAAGGGTCACCAGGAGGTTGAGGGAAAGATTGGAGACGAAGGGGAAGGGGTGGGCGGGGTCCACCGCCTGGGGGGTGATAAGGGGAAAGATGTTCCGGTAGTACTGCTCGCGAAGCTGTTTCCGCTCCCGGGAGGTGAGCTGTTCGAAGGAGACGATGCGGATTCCCACCTCGGCCAGGGAGCGGAGAAATTCGGGAAGAAGCGCCTGCTTGCGCGCCTCCAGCTCCCGTATCACCGCATAACACTCGTCGATCTGTCGGCGGGGGGTACGGCCGTCCGTAGTGAGGGTACTGATGCCGGCCCCCACCTGCTGTTTGAGACCGCCAATCCGCTTCATGAAAAATTCGTCCAGATTGGCGCTGACGATGGCGGCGAACTTGATCCGCTCCAGAAGCGGGGTCCGCTGGTCTTCGGCCTCGTGGAGTACCCGGCGGTTGAACTCCAGCCAGGTCAGCTCCCGGTTGAGATAGAGCGTGGGATCGTTCAGGTCGAAGAGAATCGTTGGTTCGGCTGCAGTGGGGGCCTGACCGTCACGTGAATGCTCCCCCTCCGGTACAGAGGGGAGCGGTTGCCCGGGTTTCGCCCGAGCCACTGACTTTATCTTTTTTGCCGGCTTGACCGGTTTGACTCCGTCAGCCCCCTTTACCGCTTTCACCCTTTTTAACGCTTTTGCCGCTGTTACCGTCGCTTCGGCGACGTACGCCAAACCAGCGGCACTATCAGGGAGGCCCCCCGGATCGAACTCCGATTCGGCTATGCTCGGCTGCTGCAGCTCTTTCTGGTCCATGTCGTCCCCTTCCGAGTCATTTTCCCGCCAACATCTTCAGCCGCCCCATATCCAGAATGATGACCCGGCTCCCTTCCACTTCCAGTATCCCCTCTTCCTTCATCTTGCGGAAGGAGCGGGAGAGTGTCTCGCTCACCGTCCCCAGCCGGGACGCCATCTCCCCTTTTTTCGTCTCCAACTCCAGATAGGTCTTCCCCTGGAATGTGGTGGATTTTCGCTCCGCCATATCAATGAGGTAGCCGGCGATCCGGGCCGGAACTTCGGCGAAACTCAGCTCCTCGATCTGGCGGGCAAAACGCCGCAGCAGCAGGGAGAGGGAGACGATCAGATTGAGACTAAAGCGGGGATTCCGCTCCAGGAGTCCCAAAAACGCCTCGCGGGGAAAGATAATGACTTCGCCGTTCTCCAGCGCCCGAGCCTCCGCCGGATAGCGTCCGTCGCCGAAAAAAGCGGCCTCGGCAAAGGTCTCACCCGGATGAACAAAATGAAGCACCTTCTCCTTGCCGTCAGGCGAGACTTTGCAGAGTTTGATCCCCCCCGTCGTGAGGAGGTAAAATCCCTGGGCGACCTCCCCCTCGGCAAAGAGCGTTTCCCCCTTGGTAATGACCCGGGATTGGGCGATGGCCGCCACCTCGACCAAATGAGCTTCGTCCAGCCCCGAAAAGAGGAGCGAATTTTTCACCTTGGATGCAATGTCAACCATCTGCGACCTCCGAGAGTATGAAGGTCAC
>CAIUUR010000538.1 GCA_903902345.1 uncultured Geobacteraceae bacterium
GAAAATGGCTACTCTGAAAAACGTTTACCGGTAGCGACGTTTTTACCGCCCATGATAAATCCGGATGCGGCACTCCGGCAACCAGCTGCCAGAAAGGCTTTCACCGCAAAAGTTCCGCTACAGGAACTGGCTGAACAGGCGCTGCTGCAACAGGTAATTCAAGCGGGTGTCCTCGTCAACAGAAGTGGCGACATTCTTTATCTGCATGGTCGCACCGGCATGTATCTGGAGCTGACAACCGGTGGGGTAGAGGGTTTCAACATTCTGAAGACTGCTCGTGAAGGCTTGCGACACGATTTAACCATTGCCCTGCACAAAGCTGCCACGCGCAATGAGACTGTCTGCCGTTCTGGGCTGCGCGTTAAAACAAACGGTCACTTCACCACGGTCAATTTGAGCATCAGTCCGGTTGCAGCTCGCCCTGAATCTGTTGAACGACTTGGCACACCAGCCGTGCCCGAAACAACGCTGTTTATGGTGGTATTGGAAGAAGCACCCATACAGCTTGCCGAACTGGTCGGTGCTGATCCTGACCAGATGCAACAGTCCGCCGGGGCAGACTGCAAAGTAGCCTCCACATCAGCCACAGATGCCGGCCTGGCAGCCATGCAACAGGAATTGCAAGCCAAGGAAGAATACATCCAGAGTGCCAATGAGGAACTGGAGTCATCTAACGAAGAACTTAAATCCGCCAACGAGGAACTGCAATCGATCAACGAAGAGATGCAGTCAACCAATGAAGAACTGGAAACCTCCAAGGAAGAGCTACAGTCGGTCAACGAGGAACTGGCTACGATCAACGCCGAACTGCAGACCAAGGTGCTGGACCTGTCGCGGGTCAATAATGACATGAACAACCTGCTGGCTGGCACCGGCATCGGCACCGTGTTTGTGGACTTCCAACTGCGCATCCTCCGTTTTACCCCCAGCGCGACCCAGATCATCAACCTGATATTGAGTGATGTCGGGCGTTCAGTGGCGCATTTCGCCTCCAACCTGATCGGCTACGACAGCTTTACGGCAGATATACAGACGGTGCTGAGTACCCTGATTCCCAAAGAGGTGGAGGTGCGGACGGCGGGTGGCACCTGTTACATGATGCGCATTCTTCCCTACCGCACCGTAGACAACGTGATTGAGGGAGCGGTAATCACGTTTGTCAATATCACCGAAAGGAAAGAGGCGGAAGAAAAGTTGCGGGTGAGTGAAGAACGCTATCGCGGATTAATTAATAACCTGGATGCCGGCGTTGTTGTTCATGCGCCGGACAGCTCAATTATTATGAATAACTTCAGGGCATCAGAAATATTGGGGTTACGTGAAGATCAAATGAAAGGCAAGCTGGCTATAGATCCACAATGGAAGTTTATGAATACCGATGATACGCCTTTAACACTTGAAGAGTATCCGGTAAACCGGATCATCGCCAGCAAGAAAACGATTAAAAATGTGTCTTTCAGAATTAATCGTCCTGCCAGTGATGACATAGCATGGGTCAATGTCAACGGCTTCCCTGTATTGGATAGCAAGGGAGAATTATCTGAAATAGTAATCAGCTTCATAGACATCACCGAGCGCAAACTGGCGGAGGAAACTCTCAAAAAAACCAATGATCTGATCCGTATGGCGGTAGTGGTGCGCGATTCCCACGATGCCGTGGTGATGCAGGATATGGCGGGGTGCATTATGTCCTGGAATCCGGCGGCGGTCAGGATGTACGGCTGGAGTGAAGCAGAGGCGCTAAAGCAGAATATTCGCGAGCTGATACCGGAAAAACTGCGCGAAGCTGATATAGAGCGGGTTCAGCAGTTAAGCCGGAAAGAGATACTGGAGCCGTATCGCACCCAGCGGATCGCCAAAAATGGTGCTGTTGTGGAGGTCTGGCTAACCGCCACCGCTTTGTTGAATGAGGCTGGGGAAGTGTATGCGATTGCGACGACGGAGCGAGCGAGCGGGATTGGGGAGTAAGCGGGGAGACACCACAATGAAAACAAAACCACCACTATCACCACAGGAACTCCGCCACCGTGCTGAAGAACTGTACCGGGCAAGCGAGAACCTGATCCAGGAACCGACCACACATGAGGGGATCAAGCAACTCCTCCACGAACTGCGGGTACATCAGATAGAGCTTGAGATGCAGAACGAAGAACTGCGCTGTGCGCAAGCTGACCTGGATGCCTCACAGGCTCGCTACTTTGACCTGTATGATCTGGCTCCGGCAGGTTACATGACCATCACCAATAACAGTATGATTCAAGATGTCAATCTTGCTGCAGCCACTATGTTTGGTGTCGCCCGGAGCCTGCTCGTCAATGAGGGAATCAGCCGGGTACTGCCAAGAGAGAGCC
>CAIUUR010000539.1 GCA_903902345.1 uncultured Geobacteraceae bacterium
ATAAGCCGGTCCATATCCTCTTTTTCCAACTCGAACTGGGTGCGTAGGGCGATAATCTGCGCTTCTATTAAGGTTTTTTTTCGTTCAATCTCGCGCTGCTTACGTTCGATTTCCTGTTGGCATTCCAAGGCTAACGCTTTATCATGCGCTTCCTGCGCAACCCTAGATGAACCGGTTAACACGAGACCGGAGCCGATATACACATCCCGCAGTTGCGCGCCGTTGTCGCTGAGAATAAATTCCCTCACCTGATTGGAATGCGCCATGCCTCGAGACTTAAGGAGATACAGGCCACGGTTACGCTCGCCGCTGGTTTCTAAAACTTGCAACAGCAACCAGGTGTCCATCAGCGACGAAATGTCGGTTGAGTTCAGTACCAAAGTGCCGTTGGTAGAAGTCAGATCGGTACAGAAGGCGGTAATCTGTTTTGTTTTTAGGTAATCGATCATGCGTGAGAGCATCGACTTGACTTCGGCTTTGCTGGCTGCCGCCACCAGGTTGGAGATCGGGTCGACAACGACAATGTCAGGTTTAAAGTCTTCAATCATTCTGTGCATCACCACCAGATGCATCTCCAAGCCATATATCGTAGTGCGGGAGTTTTGAAATTGTAGCAACCCCTGGTCGATCCACTGGCCCAGATCGATGCCAATGGATCGCATATTGCGGATGATCTGCTTTTGCGACTCCTCGAAAGCGAAATACAGGCAGCGTTCGCCGCGCCGACAGGCGGCATCAATAAAGTGCGCGGCCAGGCTAGACTTGCCGGTGCCGGCGGTGCCGGTAACCAGGATGGAACTGCCTCGGTAGTAACCTTGGCCGCCCAGCATGGCGTCCAGTCGTGCAATGCCGGTGGATATCCGTTCGGTAGAGGCAGGGTGATCAAGGCCGAGGGATGAGAGCGGCATGATCGAGAAGCCCTTATGGTCAATCAAGAACGGGTACTCGTTGGTGCCGTGGGCAGAACCCCGGTACTTGACGATGCGCAAGCGCCGCGTGGCAACTTGATGATCGACAGTGTGGTTGAGGAAAATGACGCAGTCGGCGACGTATTCTTCCAGACCGAAGCGGGTGAAGGTTTGTTCGCCCTGTTCGCCGGTGATGATGGCGGTGACGCCCTTGTCTTTCAGGAAGCGGAACAGGCGGCGCAGCTCAGAGCGCAAGATGTTCTCATTGGTCATCCCGGAAAACAGCACCTCAATGGTGTCCAACGCCACGCGTTTTGCGCCTATGGCGTCAATGGCGTAGTCAAGGCGGATAATCAGCCCCTCCAGGTCGTATTCGCCGGCCTCTTCAATCTCACTCGGTTCGATATGCACATAGTCGATGGCAATCCGGTTCTGGTTCACCAGCTCATTTAGATCGAAACCCAAAGAGGTGAAGTTTTTCGACAGCTCGTCGAACTTTTCCTCAAACGACATGAACACGCCGGGTTCGTTAAATTGCGTTGCCCCACGCACCAAGAACTCCATGGCCAGTAAGGTCTTGCCACAGCCGGTGCCGCCGCAGACCAAGGTCGGACGACCTTGCGGTAGGCCGCCGCCGGTAATCTCGTCGAGACCCTTAATGCCCGTTGGAGTTTTTAACAGGCTTACGGCATCAGATTCGGTTATTTTATGGGCTTTTATCATGGGTACTCCAGTTGGACGTATTAATATTGGGTGCTACTCAACAAAAGGCTCTAAAGCTCCATGGGAGTTTAGCTAACCCATTAGTCATAAATGCCTATGAGTTGTTTTCGAACTTTCAAATTTTGACTGCTTTTAGAGACCGTTTTTTGGTAGCTTACATCCGATTAGATTGCTATTTTTTCATCGGCGAAAGCATTCGCGCCCTGCCTATTAAAATAGGCTTCAAAGCCTATCGAAATTGTTTCGGATAGAAGCATGACTGCTTCTGTATCACCACAGTGTCATC
>CAIUUR010000540.1 GCA_903902345.1 uncultured Geobacteraceae bacterium
CGTATCATCTCACATATTATGACTGCCAACTCCTTATTGGAAAATTCGGTGTTGACGTCTCTCGTTTATACAAAAGGGGAATGGAGAGTTGGCACCCTCATCCCCTTTCATTGGATTATAATAGATCTGTCCCGGTTTTCTTCCAAATTTACAGGCGTCTCGCACCTGGACATCCAGGGGGCCGGTAATATCCTTGTCTTGCGAATGACGCAGTCCAACGGCGGTTCGATCAGATCGTTGCAGATGCCGCGCAACCAGGTTTCGACAGTGTCAAGCTTGTCGTAGGGGATGCCGAGTATGGTTTTTGTTTTATCCTCCACACCAAGCAAGACAACACCGGTATGGGTATTGGCCATGGCCGCCAGTTCATCCGCCATGCTGTGTCGATGGGGATCGGTAACCTTGTGACCGCCGAAAACGAGAGCCTTCAGCTCCAGAACAGAGTCTTCCCCTAGAGCGATCTGCTTCAAGATATCTGTCGTCGATTCAAACATACAACTCCTCGCTCATGGCAGGAGTTCCTGCCCGTCCTGAAACGAGAGTGTTTCCACATTCAGAGCAGCGTTTTACCTCTATGTCTTTTAATAACACGACATCTCGTCGCGAAACGGACGCGAAGTTGACCCGCCGGTTATTGGCCGGGTCGAACTTTCCGGTTGGAATTCGTCTTTCTCGGTGTCGATTTTGTTCGAGGCGAGATTCTAGGCAGTACACAGTTTTTTATTTCGTCTGGATGAGCTTGTCGTTTGACTACTTATCTTATCAGGCACCGCTTCATTGACCAATCGCAACTCTAAACGGCAACCGAGAGCATGTGCGTATTTTTCTAACGTCGCGATTGACGGTGAATGCTTTCCGCGTCCGGATTCGAGGCGGGCAATAGCTGACTGCGTTGTGCCGATCCGTTCTGCTACTTCGGCCTGAGTTACGCCTGCGGCAGCGCGAGCTTTAAGAAACTCGTCAAGGAATCGGAACTCATCGCCCAATTGGTCATATTTCATCTGCACCTCTGCTCTTTCGAGGGCACGAGCTTTAAGTTCTTTGTGAGTGAGCATTTTTGTACTCCTTCATTCTTCGCTGTGCGGTTTCAAATTCTCTTGAAGGTGTTTTGTCTGTCTTTTTTACGAATTGGTGCAAAATGATAATATTTCGGCCAATCATTGTACAATAGAAAACTCGTGCAATTCCTTCCGTTGATTTCAGTCGCAATTCAAAAAGGCCATTTCCCATCGCTTTTGTGTGAGGCATACCCAGATCCGGACCATACACCTCCATTCTATCGGCGTAGCGAAGATAGCGGCCAAGAAATCCAGCCGGCAGCGCCAGGATCTCTTCCTGAACTGAATCGCTGTAATAGGTGATTGTCCAAGTCATGGTTGCAATATAGCATATTTGCTATTTTCAGTCTAGCCGTTTATTCTACATGGCAAGGGGGTGTTCATGCGATGATATCACTGCCATAGGAGAAACGCATGATTGCATGAACGTCCCCCTTGGCGCCTTGGCGCTTGTTTCCTCGCTTCAGCGAACCGCTTGGTGCGGACCCGCATGCCGGGTGGTGTGGGGAGGGGGCGGAGAAAAGCCTCCCCTTACCTGATTGGAAATTACGGTGTTGTCGTCTCTCGTCTATAAAAAGGGGAATGGAGAGTTCGTCCCGCATCCCCTTTCATTGGTTTTTAATAGATCTGTCCCGGTTTTCCTCTTGTGCGGACGAGAGTTCCAGGATCTCGAAGAGTTACGGGAGTGTGCCCGCTGGTGGCTCCGGGAAAAAAGTGACACTCACCGCCATGACACCACCGACCGCCCGCCGTTGGAAC
>CAIUUR010000541.1 GCA_903902345.1 uncultured Geobacteraceae bacterium
AATTGCACAGATCAGGAGAATAACGCCCTATGAGCACACCTATAAACAATACGCAAAATGACACCTGTGCAAGCGCCGAACTGAGCCTACGCTCAATACCGGAAATTCTAAATTACCTGACCGGACAAGGTTTTAAAATATCTCGTAGGACATTATATCTTCATAAGCAACAAGGGATATTGCGGGAAAAGATCGGAGGTGGATTCACTATCAAGGCTGTTGACGATTATGCCAGGCGTAACCTGGACCGTCCGGGGATCGAGGCACCGCAGTCTTCTGTATTAAGTGAAGAGCGAAACCGTTTGATGAAGGCACAAGCGCACAAGGTAGAACTGGATAATGAAATTAAACAGGGAATGTATTTGAATAAAGCAGAAGAAGAAGCAAGGGATGCCCGGCTATGGTTTGCAGTCAAGACAGACGTTGAAAATTATGGGACAACACTAATTTCTGAACTTATTAACCGAATTACACAACTTGAACTCCCTGAAGATTGCAATCATAGAATAATGGCATTAGTTCCTGAATTGCGTTCAATTTATGAGGAAGCCGTTGACGAACTATTTGACCGATATGCTAGGGAGGGCGGAATAGAAGCTTGATAAATCTGCGGATTCCGCACCAAGTCGGCCACTGATTCCGATTGAACTCGGCCACCCAATATGATTGAAGTCGGCCACCTATTCCGATTGATCTCGGCCACCCCCTGAGTACTTCGCACCATCCCCCGTTTATAGTCGTCGCTGGGTAATTTCAACAGGCGTATGTTCTTTCCTCATCAATCAAATTCTGAGGAGGAGCATGTGCCAGCGGAGAGAACCCCTATGCGTAAAATACGAGAAATACTAAGACTGAAGTGGACGACCCAGCTCAGTAACCGCGAAATTGCAAAAAGTTGCTCTACAGCCAGAAGCACAGTAGCCGGGTGCCTTGAACGCGCCTCAAATGCCGGACTAACCTGGCCTTTTCCTGATCATCTGGATGACACAGCTCTGGAACACCTGTTGTATCCGTCTGTTGTTGTTTCCGAAGCAGTCAGGGCTGCACCGGAATGGCCCCTGTTACAAAAAGAGATGCGAAAGAAAAATGTTACCCTGGCGCTTTTGTGGGACGAGTACAAAGCAAACCAGCCGGACGGTTACCAATACAGCCAGTTTTGCAAGCTTTACCGGGAGTTCACTGACCGCGTCGATTGCTGCATGCGTCAGTGCCACATAGCCGGTGAAAAACTGTTTGTCGACTACTGCGGACAGACCGTACCACTGACCGACTCAAAAACCGGAATAGTAAAGCAGGCTCAGGTGTTTGTAGCGGTCATGGGGGCGAGTTCATACACGTACGCCGAGGCTACTTTGAGTCAATCGCTCCCGGACTGGCTTGGTTCCCATGTGCGGGCCTTCCTTTTCCTCGGCGGTTTGCCTAAGATCGTTGTCCCTGACAACCTTCGCTCGGCGGTATCAAAACCTTGCCGTTACGAGCCAAAGCTGAATCCATCTTACGCCGAACTCGCAGACCACTATAACGTCGCCGTTATTCCCGCCCGAGTCAGAAAACCCCGTGACAAAGCGAAAGCAGAAGCTGGCGTACAACTGGTACAGCGCTGGATATTGGCCGTCCTGAGGAACCGCACCTTCTTCTCGTTGGATGAGCTGAATCAGGCTATCGCCTTGCTATTGACCAGGCTCAACGCAAAGCCATTCCGCAAGATTTCCGGTTCACGGATGAGCTTGTTTGCCGAACTGGATCAGCCCGCCCTTGCACCCCTGCCCGCCACCCGCTACGAATACTCCGATTGGCTCCCGGTTCGCCTCGGCTTCAATTACCATGTTCAGATTGACGATCATTTCTACAGCGCCCCGTATCAGCTCAAAAGTGAGAAACTCGACGCGAGGCTAACGATACTAACTGTCGAATTCTTTCATAAAAGCAAACGTGTAGCCAGTCACATTCGCCGTTACAAAAGAGGCTATACAACCGTTCCCGAACATATGCCAAAGGCCCATAGGGAATATGCCGAATGGACTCCCGAACGACTCGTCAATTGGGCTGCTGAAACCGGTGAGTCCACAGCAAAGCTGGTAGATGCCATCCTTGCCGGTAAGGTTCATCCGCAGCAGGGATTCGTCTCATGCATGGGGGTTATCTCCCTTTCCAAAAAGTATGGAAAGGAACGTGTAGAGGCTGGTTCCAAAAGGGCGCTGGCCATCGGTGGGATCAGCTACACCAGCCTGAAATCGATACTGGTAAACGGACTCGACTCAAAGCCGCTTCCCGCACAAATACTAGCAAAGCCGTTCGTTGTTCACCCCAACATTCGCGGCACCGAATACTATCACTGACACTTGAAGCGTTACGCCGTAACGGGAAATTGTTACTGCGTAACGCTATTTAAAGAAAGGGCTTGAACATGGCAAAAACATCTGCACAGAGGCAGTCCGAATACCGGGCACGCCGCAATGATGGCGACGGAGACCGAAGAATTAACACATGGGTAACCAGCGGAACCGACTTTGCCCTTGATCGACTGGCGAAACGCCACGGGGCTACAAGGCGTCAGATACTGGAACAACTGATATGCAATGCAGATGATGCGATACTTCAGAGCCTCGAACCGGATACTCCGGAGTGGAACACGTACCTAAAACGTTACGCAGTAACAATGACTGAAAAAAAAGACCGACGTTAATCAAACAAAGGAGAACCACAGAATGCTTATTCACCCTACTATCGACAAGCTCAACAGTATGCGGTTAACCGGTATGGCCAAAGAAGTCAGAACACAACTGGAAACCCCCGAGATCCACAACCTGCCATTTGAGGACAGACTAGCTCTTATTGTGGATATGGAGTTCATGGAGCGGGAGAGACGACAGCTCGCCACGCGGCTTAAAAACGCGAAAATGCGCCAGAACGCCGTCCTTGAAGATTTGGACACAAGAGCCAGCCGTCAGATTGATCGTTCTCTCCTCGCCAGCCTTTCCACCTGTCAGTGGGTCAAGAAAAAACATAACCTCTTGATAACCGGTGCAACCGGTGCAGGTAAAACCTGGCTGTCATGTGCCTTATCCCACACAGCCTGCCGCTTGGGGATAACAACCCTTTATCACAGGCTCCCGACGCTCATGCAGGAACTGGATCTTGCCCGCCACGATGGACGCTACAAAAAAGTCATGAAATCGATAGCCAATGCAGATCTTCTTGTTCTGGATGATTGGGGTATCGCGCCCATGTCACCTGAACAGTTGCGAGATTTACTGGAGATCATCGACGAGCGTTACCATAAGTCTTCAACGCTGATAACCAGTCAACTGCCGGTAGCAAACTGGCACGAGGCACTCAATGACCCAACAATGGCAGATGCCATTCTTGATCGGGTGTTGCACAACGCATACAAAATTGAACTGAAAGGAGAAGAATCAATGCGCAAAATACGATCAAAGATTGACGCAGCCGAAACCATGTGAGAATCTAATTTTTCACCCAGCGGCGCACCCCCTCAGGGGGTGGCCGACTTCATCGGAATGCCCGGCCGACTTCCGTCGGAATAGGTGGCCGACTTCATCGGAATACGCAGCTCCGCCACAACTTCGTCATAGAGGCGCTTGTTCTCGTCACTTTGGCGGCTGATAAGCTCGTAACTCGCCTCCACCTCCATTACTTTCTGTTCCAGTGCTTTGCCGTACTCTTTCGATTCTTCATGCAGCAGACGCACTTCCAGCATGTTGTGAACGCGCACCAGCACTTCAGCCAACTCAAACGGCTTACTGACGAAATCCT
>CAIUUR010000542.1 GCA_903902345.1 uncultured Geobacteraceae bacterium
CTGGTCGGCGGTCTTGAAACCGATACCATGGATATCCAGGGCCAGACGGTAGGGATTTTCCGTCACCTTGATGATGGCGGCATCTCCATAGGTCTTGTAGATCCGCACCGCCCTGCCGGCGCCGACACCGTGGGACTGGAGAAAGACCATGATCTCCCGAATGACCTTCTGTTCGGCCCATGCCGCGGTGACTTTATCCGTCCGTTTCTTGCCGATGCCGGGGAGAGTCAGGAGCCACTGAGGAGTATCCTCGATGACCGTAAAGACATCCTCCTTGAATGCCGTCACGAGCACCTTGGCAAAGTGGGGGCCGATTCCCTTCACCATGCCGGAGCCCAGATACTTCTCAATCCCCTCCAGAGTCGTGGGGGGGACCACCTTCAACTGGTTGGCCTTGAACTGCAGGCCGTGAGTCCGGTCATTAGTCCAGACCCCCAGCGCCTCCACGTACTCACCGGTGGTGATGCTGGCGGCCGAACCGATGACGGTAGTCAGCTCATGGCGCCCTTTAACCTTGACCCGTAGAACGCAAAAGCCGGATTCCTCACTGTGGAAGGTGACGCGCTCGACGGGACCGGAGAGGCGTTCTTGGGTTGCTTCGCCATTCATGCGGTAAGCTCCTTCAGGTTATGGAAGTGGCAACCGGTATCGAGGGGATAGCTGACCGGGTCATGTTTACCAAACGTCAGACAACAAGGTAAGTTTCTGCACTCTCTGGATGTTTTCCGGAGAGTCGTTTCGGGGTACGTTGACCCTGTCCGACACCGGATACTCTTCCAGCAGCTCTGCCGGGAACGGCTGAAAGAGCGCCCTGAGCTGTTCCGGGTTGGTGATGTGCTTACTGAGCCATGTCGAATATTCATCAGGCGGGATAATCACTGGCATGCGGTCGTGGACCGGTGCGACGATCTTATTTGCTGTTGTGGTGAGGATGGAGAAAGTCTGTAGGAGGGTGTCGTCCGGTGTTTTCCATTCCTCCCAGATACCGGCAAGCCCCAGAGGACTCTTATCCTTCATCCGGAAATAGTAGGGGATCTTGACCTTCCCTTCATGCTGCCACTCGTAATAGCCGGAAGCAGGAACGATGCAGCGACGGTACTTGATGGCTTGGCGGAAGGAAGGTTTTTCTGCGACGGTTTCGGACCGAGCGTTGATCATCTGACTGCCGATGGCCGGGTCCTTTGCCCAAGACGGAACCAAGCCCCATTTCATCATGTCCAAGGTTCGATGATCGCTGACCTGATGAACGATCAGCACCAGTTGCGTCGGGGCAATGTTGTAATTTGGAACAAGAGTAGGAACCTTCGGTGTCCCGAAGACGGAGGCGAGGAGTTCTGGAGTGAGTTCCATGACAAAGCGTCCGCACATGTCAGTTACGCTCCCGCCGATACGATCTTGCAGGGAATCACTTCATCCTCATCGAAGGAGTAGACGGCACACATCCGGTGATACCCATCGGCAATAACGACTTTTCCCCGCACCTCGTCTCGGACAAGGAGTATGGGGGAGATATGTTTACCTGCCTCGATTTTCTGCCTGTCTTTTTCAACATGCGAATTGCTCACCCCCAATAGTGACAGCCCCGATGCCCTAAATATGTCCTTTGCCTTGAACTGGGTCATGGGTGCTTTTCTCAGTTCATCTATCAGGTTGTCGACCCGCATTTTCCGGTAAAGAAGCTCAAGATAGGATGCCGCTGCCGGATAGTTCTTCTCTCCCGGTTCCGGTAGCCACTGTATTTCCTTACTCATATATATGCTCCATATCGTTGAGTGGCAGCAGTGAGGCACATGGCGGCGAGAGATATAAACCTGAGATGGTGATACCGACGACGAGAGCTTGTGACGTTTCCTGTCGTACTGTCATGTTATTGTTACAGCAACGGAGGATAACATGATCAGTATCTGCTGCACCCAGCCACCACCAGACATCAATTCACTACGACCGGAAGAGCGGCAACGCTTTGGCAAACTGGTTCATGACCTGCGGAAGCAGGGGAAGAGCCTGAAGAGTGCCCAGGAGTTGGCTTACTCACTTGTATTGCTGGAGAGCATCCCGTTCGAGAAAGAATGGACGCGATAACGGGAAGCTCTCATGCCCCCGCCGCGTCAGCCGTTGTCGTCGACAACTTCTTCTTGGATTTATTCGGAAGAGTCAAAAGGAGGGAGTGTTAACCTTTCATTTGAATCAAATAAATCTGTCCCGGTTTACGCGGTTTACGCGGTTTACGCGCTACGGGCTGGAGTCGGTACGGGATCGGTTTCTGGAACTGGGGGAGCATGCCGAGGAGTACCTGCGGGGGTTGCAGCTCAGCCAGCCCAAGAGCGCCGGCTATCACGCCCGTGCCATCCTGCAGATGAAGGAGCGTTA
>CAIUUR010000543.1 GCA_903902345.1 uncultured Geobacteraceae bacterium
GGTTTTTGCGGTACCGGCATAATTCTGAATCAAGATGGAGAAGGCGAGAGGTTCGCCGCCGACTGCGGTAACGTAACCGGAAAGGTTCGAGACGCCGCTCAACGTGCCACTCTTGGCCTTCACGTTTCCTTCCGCTCGCGTTCCTCCCATCCTATGCGCCAAGGTTCCGCTTTTACCTGCTACTGCCAATGAGCCGAGAAACGTCGGGAAATTCTCCTTGTCTCGGTACATCTCCCGGAGAAGTCGTACGATGGTATCGGCGTTGGTAAGATTATAGCGGGATACTCCCGAACCGTCGACAATCACCTGATGAGCGGTTGAAATCCCGCTCTTTTCAAGGTACCGCCGAACCTCCCGGACCCCCATTTCCGCACTACCAGCGTGGAGTGTTGCCCCACGACCCAACAGTTTGAGTAGATTCTCCGCAGCGAGGTTATTGCTATCCCTGAGCATGACGGTCACCAGGTCCGCCACGCTCCGTACCCTGACGGCAATGACTGCTCCTCCAATCGGGGCCGCACCGAAAACGATCTCCTTCACCGGCACTCCGTCGGCTTGCAGAGCATCCCGAAAGAGGGAGAGAGCGTACCCCTCGGGCTTCCAGACAGTTACCCGTCTCACCAGGGGAGGAGAGCCCAGGGGAACTGTTCCATTGACGCTAATCAGGTTTGCCCGGTCGCCGGGGGGGCGACTGATGGACAACGTGGCCGAAGAATCTTGTCCGGTTGTCCTGGTCGTATTTTTGAGAGTTACCCATGAGGTTGGGGGAATGACCGTCACCGTCGCCGGTTCTCCCGGCTTGTCGGCGGGGCGGGCCACCACGGTCACGGCGTTGCCGTTGACTGAGAGGGGGGAAATATACATTTCGTCGGGATCCGGTTCATCATCCCAGCACCATCCTTTCCCCCACTGCTGGTCATCGAAGCAGCTCACATCCCCCACCAGACGGTAACCTCCCGCCGGCGGGGTGACCGTGCGCACCGATGCGGAGAGCTGTCGAAGCTCTTCACCGGACAGCAGTGGGTCGCCGCACCCCTTGAGGTAGAGTTCATGGTTTCCCTCTTTCCCCAGCGAAACCGTTGTCTCCACGGTGTGGTCGCCCCCCAAGGTGGCCAATGCCGCGGCGGCGGTGAAAAGTTTCAGGTTTGATGCCGGAGTCATGAGCAGCCGGGAGTTGTTCTGGTAGATGGTTTCGCCGCTTCTCAGGGAGATGATCTTGACGCCTGCAGTGGAGTAGGGGAAAAGTTTGTCCCGCAGGAGGGCATCTATCTCACGTTTCAGCGAAGGGTAGGGGGAGCTGCTCCCGGCGTTATACGGATCACAGTCGCTCTGATCAATGCCGCCAACGGTTGCGGCGCAGGCGGGCAGCATCAGGGGCAAACAGAGAGCGCTGGCGTAACCAAGCATTCGACGTATTCTTTTCATACACGTTTATCCCTGCAGATCCTGTTGTGTGTCCGGTTCCTTGACGATCCGCCAGAGGTCACCGCTCGTTATTCTGGCGACCATCATGGCGGCGACGTTGTCGCCGGTGGCGTTTAACAGTGTTGCCAGCGGATCGATGATGACGCTGATGACTGCCAGGAGCGGTAACGTTTCCGGGGGGAAACCGAAAATGGAGAGGATGAGCATCTCGCCTATCATGCCGCCGCTGGGGATAGCCCCCACGACGACTCCCACCAGAACAGCGATTCCCACTGTCATCAGCAGGGAGTGGAGAGTGAGCTCCCGGTGGAAAAGACTCATGGCAAAGAGGATCTTGAGCACCCCTCCGATGACGGAACCGTCCTTATGCAGGGCCGCACCCACCGGGATGACCAGGGCGCAGACCTCGGGAGGAACCCCCATCCGGGGGGCTGCTTCCAGATTGATCGGCATGGTCGCCATGCTGGAGCAGGTACCCACGGCGGTGAGTGACGGGTTGAGCATCTGTTTCCAGAATGAGGTGATGGCCGGGAACCGTCCTGCCAAGTAGGCGTAGAGGGTGAACCCGAAAAAAAAATAGCAGATGGCGAAGGAGTAGTAGGAAAAAAACACCGAGACGTAGGCAGTGGCCAGCTTGTCGCCGGTATCCACCACCGTGGCGGCAAACCAGGCCAGCAACCCCACCGGCGCCAGGTACATGACATAATCCACGGTTCGCGCAAACACCTGGGCGCCACTGGCCAGAAACGTGGCGAAGGGGGCCCCCTTTTCCTTTCAGGAGAGTGTAGCCAGCCCGACGGTTACCGAAAAAACGATGAGGGGGAGCATTGATTTACGCGAGA
>CAIUUR010000544.1 GCA_903902345.1 uncultured Geobacteraceae bacterium
AATGACAATGCCCAGGTTATTCAGTGCCTCGGCCAATTCAGTGGTAACGGAACGGAATTTCCAGACTACAGCTGAAATGTTTATTGTCTGTGCGGGCATACTCCCCGGCGCTTCTGCACCGGCGATAGCAATTTGATGTTGCAGTTTGGCGACATAGGCGGTCATGTTTGTCAGATGTGGCGGTATGGTTATTTCCTCGCCGGAATATATAGGGGCAATTTCTATGCCGGGACTGTTTTTCTGCTTTTCTTTGTGGATAAATCGATAATAAATCCAGGTGCCAAGAGCGACGACGGGGATAATAATCTGGAGTGACAGAGGGATGAGGCAATAGAACACGAAACCTGAGAACCCCAACAGAATGTACATGACGACTTTCCAGAAAGCCGGGGAAAGAAGTCTCTGTTTCGGCGGTGGTGGTTCATAGGGTTGTGCCAATTGTGCGCAGGTGTTTGCCACCTGTCCCAGGCAGTCAAGGATTTTGGTCACGGCATAGATGCCGAACAGGATAAGAAACGGGTGTCCCATGATGATTACCCTCCATTGTTGGCAAGCAATTTCTTGCCATGTTGATTATCGTTGGTCGTCTGCTCCTGGCTTAGAGTGCTTTGGGCAGTTCTTAGGAGTATCGTTCCGCCATCCTTCCTTTTGGCACTATCGATTTATTTTTTTTCGAAAAAAATGTCCTGTGATGAAAAAATATCAGGTGTCACTGCCACCCTGTTGGCAGTGACATGTGAGATTTTTTTTCCAGAGAGGAAAAAATTGATTTATTTCGTTCGGGATAATGGTGCGGTGTCTCATAATGGTTGGTGCTGGGTAGGGCTCAGTTGGGTATGTTTGTGTGGTGAGGGGTGACAAAAATGGACGTGAATCATGAAGGGGATGTCTATTTATTCGAGGATGATTGGTTGGACTGGCAGTCTACATAACCTATGATTCAACCATGGATGAGAAAATAATATAGGTAGTTAATGTTTATTTAAAATTGCAATCATTTCTATACGTATGGATGATTTTCGTATATAATTTGGCCGTTTTTAACATTTAATGAGAGTGAAGTCGAAGCGTGTTGGATGATTCAGTAGCCAGATCATTGCTTGATTGTCGTAGGGAAGGGGAGATTTGGGTGGTGTGCGAACTGGCAGAAATAAACCATGATCGTCCGGGTGTGGTTAGTTTGTCATCTCGCAATCTTGCAATCCTAGCACAGTCTTTCATTGGAAACAAATAGATCCGTCCAGGCTTTTCCCTGCGGGTTCTGCATGCGTCAAAATACAATGCACAATGCTGTCGAAGCGGCGTTATGTGGGAGTGAACATGGGAGTTTTCACCTTTTGCCAGCATTATATTCCGCTTATTTCGTGTGGCGGCACCCTCCTCTACTTCGTGTGGAAATCCTATAACGAATTCATAAAACCTTCCCGAGTACTCCAGCGTGAGTTGAGTGAAGCTATTACGAGCCTAAAGGAATTGCGGCAGATTGCCAGTGGTACCCCGATCATTGACCTTGATGGAATAGCAAACAAGGTAATGACAGGAAACGTGCTTACCCACCTCTGGAGCGAGTACAGGGAGACGCTGCATCCGCAAAAAGGCATCGACGCCAACGGTTACGAGCGCACGATCCGCTTCCGCTCGACGGCTCTCTCCGAAACGTTCTTCACCGAGCAGGCACTAGTTGACACCCCTCTCAAAACGGCTTTTTTCAAGCATCTCCCAGGGATTCTTACCGGTATTGGCATCATCGGAACATTCTTTGGACTCATTACCGGGCTGAAGAGCTTCGAGGTTTCTGCCAACGCCGACCTTGTGAGAAAAAGCCTGAGCAGCCTTCTTTCCAGCGTGGGCGATGCCTTTACCGTCTCTCTCGGAGCGATAGCCTTCGCCATGGTCTTCACCTTTCTTGAAAAGACTACCATAACTAAATGCTACGGGGATGTTGAGGAACTGACCCAACTTATCGACAGCCTGTTCGACGCCGGCGCTGGCGAGGAGTACCTCTCCCGCCTAGTGGCAGCGTCGGAAACGTCTGCGACACAGGCGATGCAGCTGAAGGACGCTCTGGTATCCGAATTCAAACAGATCATGGCCGAGGTCACCGATCTGCAGGTTTCAGCGGCCGCGAGGCACAGCACGGCCATGTCATCCGCCATCGTCGAAAGCTTCACCGAAAGCATCTCCGGGCCGATGGAAAGGATATCGCGGGCGGTGGACAACGTCGGGACCAACCAAGGGGATGCGGTCAACAAGCTTTTGACGGACGTACTGGCTAACTTCAGTTCTCAAATGGAGGGGATCTTCGGGGGGCAACTGCGCGGGATTAATGAACTCCTGATCCAAACCACCGAAACTATGCAAGGGGTGTCATCGCGGTTTGAAACGGTCGCCGCTGGGGTGCAAACTGCGGGCGAGAACGCCGCTGACGTAATGGCGGAAAAGATCACTCAAGCAATTACTTCCATCGAGGCGAGGCAGGAGATCATGAACACCCAGATGGGCGAATTTGTGGTGCAGATCAAAAACCTTGTTCAAGATTCACAAACTGATACATCCCAAAAGATGCAGAGGATTCTGGCCGAACTGGGAGAAAAAGTGTCCGGGATGGTGACGCAGCTTGAGGAGCAGTCCCGCGAGAGCACCAAGTTACACCAGGCAAGCCAAATCCAGTTTACCGAGACGACAAATGCGACGGTCGATGGGTTCGGCGGCATGGTCCAGACACTCGCCGAGGAGGTGCGTTCCGCCAGCGAAGCTATGCGACAGAGCGTCGCCGGTCTATCCAAGTCAAGTCGGGAGTCAATCGACAAGCTCAACAGCGGCGCCGATGTCCTCTACATGGCCTCTAGCGACTTTGCCAAGGCGGGTAAAGGTGTAACCGACACGGTCCGAGAAAGCGGCCGGGCGGTCGAGACTATCACCGGGGCGGCGAACGCTCTGGGTGCAATTGTGAAGGATGTTCGAAACATCCTGAGCGAAAACGAAAAGTCAAAGGACGTCTTCGGGGTCATGGTGAAGGACCTGAGAAACCTGGTGGAAAATGCAAAACGCGAGGCCTCAATGTCCGAGGGGGTGATCGCCTCCATCCGGCACGCCGCTGAGCAGTTGAGTTCCGCCGGACGGCAAGCTGAAGATTACCTGCGGGAGGTCACCGAAGTTCTGGGAGGTGCCCACGAACAATTCGCCCGAAATATCGAACGGACCCTAAACCATGGAAACACTACCTTCCAAAAAGAGCTTTCTGAAGGGGTTGGTATTCTCAACATCGCCATCAAGGACTTGGGAGATACCATTGAAGGTTCCTTCGTAGGCAGGGGATAGCGCATGTTCGGATTACGCACCCCCGGTGGTAAGAAGGCTGCAGACGAGGCCGAAAAACCCTTCTGGATTTCCTACTCTGACATGATGACCGCCCTGATGGTCCTCTTCCTCGTTGTCATGACGGTGGCGATCCTTGCAGTAACTAACGAGGCGTCGGAGTCGGACAAGCAGAAGGCCCAGCGTGAGACCGAGATCGCCCAGTTACTCGCGGGGATCAAGACCTCCACCAAGGACTTCCCAGGGATTGTCGTACATGGGAACATCATCGATTTCGGAGAGGCAGTCCGGTTCGAAAAAGACAGCCATCGGCTCACTCCGGAGCAGGAAAGCACGCTCCGCAGGTACATCCCCGGAGTTTTGAATGTAGCCCGAACCCCTCTGGGCCAGAAATGGGTCAGGAGAGTCGTCGTGGAGGGATTTGC
>CAIUUR010000545.1 GCA_903902345.1 uncultured Geobacteraceae bacterium
GCGGGCGCGGTGTGCGTGCCCATGAGATGCATCGTCCACACGATTTGCGGAACTCTCCCCCGCAGCGGTCCACACTGCCGGGTCGTTCGTCATGGAGTCGGTCTTTTTCTACAGCAACGATTCATTGGGTAGTCAAATGGTCTACTACATCCCCACGCACCAGACTGCTCCTTCCCGCGTCACAAACTGTTATGTGTGGCATGGAGGGAATAATCCACATCCCTTTGTTGTGAGCGGAAACGGGCACAAACTGACGGTGACTAATTGTATCTTTGAGGTGAATTCCAACGCCAACGCCATTGTTGGCTCCACCGGACTTCCCGATCTGGAGCTGACCAACAATCTGCTGACCACCGGAGGTGTTCTGTTTACCACCCTCACCCAAGGCGCGGGGGCGGGCAAAACGCTGAACATCACCAACAACACAACCATAACGAGGCTGGCAAGCATCCATCAGGGACTCCTGTTGGCCGAGACGAACGGCGATTGGGTCGGCAGTTCCCGGCTCACCAATAACCTCATGGTCGGTCCTGCCACCGGTTACGCCACCGGTTTCATCTCATCCACCGGAAAACCGGCGACGCTACGGATTACCGATCTGTCACACAACGGATGGTATCACTACGATGCCATCAAGACGGACCCGGGAAAGGTCATAACTGTCGCCAGGCAAAGCAACAATCTTCCCAACGTTGATCCTTCCTTCGCCGATGCTACACGCACGCTTGCCTCTTGGGGAAAGATCAATCATAGGGCTAACGGGACTGTTTCCGGTGCGATGGCGGTGCTGTTGGCCATGAACGGTTACAACGGAACCACGAAAACGCAGTCGGACAGGCCGAAACCCGGAATTGTTTCTGAGTTGATCAGCTGGGTCAAGGCCGGCTACGTGGCGAAAAATCCGAAACTTCAAAGAGGTGGTGAAGGGGGGGGGCGCATTGGAGCTTATCTGCCCGATCTCCAGTGATTCAACAAAGGTACAGAGGAAAACGGATGAAGGTTTTTGGTTCACTTGTCTCGCTCCTGCTTTTCCTGCCGGTTTTTTCACCCTCGCTGACGTGGGGGGCGAAGTGCGCCTCATCCGCCTCCGGACCCTGGTCGTCGCCGTCGACCTGGAGTTGCGGGAGCGTACCGACCTTCGGCAGCTATTCGGCGGTGATTAATTCCGGGCATACGGTAACCATTGACGACAGCCGCACTATTCCCCCCACAGTCATCGGTACGACGGTGTCGGGGGGTACTGCGATTCTGGTCATGGGGCATCCGACCGATGATATCACTGTCACCGCCGCCGGTCCCCTGGTGTTGATGACCACCTACAGCAAGAACAGCAACCTGACCCTCAACGCCGGGACGACTTTGGCCATGGGGCCCAATTCCTTGATCATGGGTGGAGCAGGCATCACTACGACCGCGCGGTGGGATTTCGTCATGGACGGCACGGCTCAAAGACGGGTGCTTCTGTCCGGTTCCGGCGTCTTGGCATCTCCCGGCGGCACCGTATCTCGGGGAGCCATAAATTGGCGCTATGCAACGGTTGACGGTTTCGACGGGGGCTCCAACATACTTTTGGCATACCACGGTGTCACCCTGGCCAATTGTCTCTTCACGGGAGTCGGCGTCTGGAGCTTTGGTGGTGTGGCGTCGCCCATTGCTCCTGCCTCTCCCCTGGATATGAGCAACACCGATTTTCGCACCGGGAAAGGGATTACGTTTTTTCTGGCGGCGGGATACCCCACGGGACTCCGCTCGGTCCGTAGCAGCACCTTTGTCTCGGCGGCCACCTCCGTAACCAGGCCGGTTCTTACCTTCCAAGGCCTTTCCGCCTATGGCGGCTACCTCACCTTCACTGACTCCCTTTTTTACCATTACAGGGTGGTCGAGCTGAATACCGGAAAAAACAGCTATGAACGGTGCGCCTTTTACACCGGTCCTTCTGATGATGGCGGCTCATCACAGCTCATGTCGTTGCATGGAGGGGGGACGGTGGTGAGAACTTCCCTCATATACGTGAGCAATGTCAACAGTCACGGCTTTCTCGGCGGACAAGCGACGACAACGCTGGGAGTTGATCTGTACGACAATCTGGTTGTGGAGAACCATTCCAATTGGGACACCGCGAATCTGTTCATTCCGGCGCGTCATGCGGGAACCACAATGACCAATGTCCTGACCATCGGCACGGGAATGATGCCGATCACGTCGGGTTTGACGGGCAGCTGTACCGTCGCCTCAGCGGCTGTGAACAGCTACCGCAACAACACGTTCACCTGGAGCGGTGGCGGCTATTACTGGGAGAACGGCACGCCGGGAACACCGCAGAACGGCACCAACAGCTACAAAAACAACCTGCACTACGCAGTCGCCGCCTCTCGCACTGCCATGATGGAGGGTACCAGTGCGGGTCCCCGTGTCGGCGGTCATCTTGATGAAGCTGATAACAATGGCTTTTTTCGTACCGCCGGGATAACTACCCCCTTTATCGCCAACCTGGCTCTGGCAAACTGGCAGGAAGAGAGTCGCGGGACTCTCGCCTATCTCTCGCCCACTTCATTCTCCATTTCGGGGGGGGATTTTACGGGGGGTTACACTGCTGACATCCCCTTGAGCGTACGTCTGGGCGACAAGCGGGCCTGGGTCAAAACGGCAGCGACGACTCCGTCGAGTTATTCCGGCGGGATCACCACGGTCTATTTGAACCCGCGGTATGCGGCGCTAACCGCAGAGTTGACTCAGCTGTATTATGTCGCATCGGAGAAGGCCTACGGAACCCAATGGGGAAATCATGACGTCGTCGCCGACCCTTCCTTCTCCGCTCCAGACCGGAACCTGACAGCGTATACGGGAACAACTCCCGTCGCTTTTTTTGACGAGTTGGCCAGGATGAACGGTTTCGATGTGACGGGGACTCCGGCATCCCGTAGCAACAGTTGGAGCGTTCCCGATGCCATGGCCTGGATCAGGGAAGGGTTTACTCCCACCAATCCGCTGTTTGCCACAGCGGGTGAAGGGGGGGGGTACCTTGGCGGTGTAGCGCCGACGGTGATTCGCGGAATGGTCCTTGACTCCGTTACGGGAGCACCGATAACCGACACCATGATAACCATAGGTACGCAGACGCTGCGGAGTGATTCCGTCGGCGGATACCTGGCCATCGTCACTGGCGGTGACTTTGCCGTTACTGCGGGCAAGAGCGGTTATGAAAAGGTGAGTGCAGTGGTGACTGCTTCCCTCGGCCAGACAACGATCCAGAATTTTACCCTGAAACCACTCATGATCTCAGTACAGGTAATCTGTTCCGGTGTCGGTTCCGGTTCAGTTTCGAGTTCTTCGATTGGTATAAGCTGTGGTTCGATCTGTTTCGCAGATTATATCTGGAATACTCCGTTGATCCTTACGGCGTCCCCGTCGGAATACTCTCTCTTCGCCGGTTGGTCCGGCGCCGGGTGCGGAGGGCCGTCCGATTGCACTTTTGCCGTTCTTGCGCCAATCACCATCACCGCAAATTTCACTATCGACACGGCCCACTCTGTCCGTGCCGACGGACCACCTTCGGTTTTTTATTCCACCATCTACGAGGCTTTTGGCGCCATGTCAGACGGGGTGCTTCGTGTTTGGGGTATGGATTTTGGGGGAGACTGTTTACTGGATAAGCCCGGTTCAATTATATTCCTGGGTGGTCAGAACTCAGGTTATACGGCACAGATCGGCATGACGGCGATTCGGGGTATTCTGACGATCTCGAAGGGAAGCCTGACCGTGGATCGGGTGATAATAAGGTAATTGAGATTGTGAACTCCAGTGCTACGTGGTTACATCACTTAGTGGAAGGATAGAGCATGAGAGCTACATTTTTGTTGTTATTCTGCGGTGCACTACTCCTCTTCGCCACGTATATCTCCGCCGCGCCCCCCGCCGGGTTGTCAAAGAGTGCGCTTGGTCATTGGCCAAAGACGGGTGAACCGCCATCGGGTGAGGTGAGAGACGGCTATATCGTCTGGAACGGCAAGCCGTTCTTTCGCAATCTGCATCACGGTTGGTCCATCTGGAACTACAAGCAGGATCTGTTCCAGACCTACCGTTACTATCTCCTCTGCAATGTCGTCAGCCTTGGTAAAGAGGCCCTTACCATGGCGCGAACCGTCCAGGATCAGGGGGTTGAGAAGGCAACTACAGACATGGTCGTCTGGCACCGTATCGCGGCTGCCGAGGATGCCTATCGGCAGAAGGTGCTCTTGAGCATGTATCTCAATTCTCTCCAGAGTGCTCTGCCAAAACCGATCTTCACCTTGTCTCCCGAGGAGCAGGCGATGAAGTTTGATGCATACATTGCCGCCGTCGCGGGTGGGTATGCCTCCCTCTGGAAAAATCATCCCGACGTGGGGGGATACGAGATCAGCGAAGAGTATTGGCTCCCGGGTTATCACCCCGATGACTTCTTTCCTCCGGATAGTTCGTACTACCGGTGGTTGGAGCAGAAGTACGGTACGGTGGCGAAGCTGAACGCGGAGCGGGGTGAAGCGCTACCCTCTTTCCGTGCGGCGTTCATCCCGAAGAAAGACAAGAAAATATCCGGTTCCGGTGACCCTCGCACCCTTGACTATCAGGATTTCCTCGCCGATGACAACGCCCGGCGCCTGGGGGTAATCCGGGACGCCATCAAAACGGCCCACCCGGGGGCGCTGGTCGCCACGGCCAAGGGTGAGTTCGGCCGCGCTTCTTGGGACTACGCACCCCCCAGTGACCTGTTTGGCTGGTATTGCGCCATTCCGGGCGGCTACGGTGTCTCCAACGTCATTCCGCGGACCGCGGCCGAACATTTTGATAAGGCGTATGAGATTATCCATGTTGATTATTGCCAGTTCGCTAAAATCGATGAATCCTGGGCTCCCGGTGAAAAGGCAGGAGTGAAGTACGGCGAACTCGGCTACGCGCATATCATCACCGAACTCTTCGAGGGGATGAAGCAGCATTGGCTGGAGGATTATAACGACGGCTCGTTCCACTATTTCCACCCGACCAAGATGATCCGCGACAAGGGCGAGATCAGAACCTGGTCATGGAAGAAACTAAACTTTTCAGATGAATTGCGTGATGCCCCGGACGTGATGGTCGAGCCGCGGACTCTTGGAATGAGCGCGGCCTTCGCCTGGGCACAGCGTGCGGCACCGCTCTTCCTGCCGACGAAGGTGGTCAAGGGGAACTGTGCCGTGCTGATGACGTCACGCAGCTTCGCCGTGGGGTATAGCCACGATGTCTCTAACAGACTCTGGCGGGATATCGCCCCGGCGTTGAGGCGTCTGCAGATCAGTTACGGGTTGGTTCGCGAGGAGAATGTTGACGATCTGAAGGAGTATGACCTGCTCATCGCTGGTGGGCCGGTTCAGGCCGTGACCCCTGAGTTCATCGCACGGATTAAAGGTTTTGTGGCCCGAGGGGGAAGGCTCATCCTCCTCCCCGGGGCGTTTACCCTGGATTCCCGCACCTGGAAACCTATTCCCAGGACGCGGGCCGAGATGGAGAAGCTGGCGACGGTGAGGCTTGATAATCTCCCCCCCTACGTCAATACTCCTGCAAAGGGTGAGACCACTGCCGACTGGCCCAAGGCTCTTCCCCTCTGGCGCTCCGCGCTGGACAGAGCCGGTGCAACTACCCCAGCCCAAATCTCCTGCGGGAGCCTCATGGATGCGTCCAGCCTGACTCTCGGCTTGCTGACGGGGAAGGGGTACTGGCTTGCAGGGATCGCCTCCTTCGATTCTCGAGACCGCACGGTGACGTTGAGGTTGAATGACCTTCCTTCAGGAACGTATGAGGTGGTCGATGTCACGGGGGAACGACCGCTGCTCAAAACCGATCCGGTGAGTGGTTTTGCCCTGGCAGGTGACCCTGAATACCGTGCAACCCGAGTGCTGACGTACTCCATTTCATCTTCGGATCTTGCGAAGAAGGGAATTCCGGGGCTTGAGGTGAAGGGAGGGATGGGGCGTATCCTGCTGGTTCGACCGGTAGGGAGTACCGTGCCGGTAAATTGCCCGGAGTACGAAGTGAAAACTATTGCGCTGCGCAACGTGGGGACACGTATCGTCGTGGGGGCAAACGCGTCTTCGGCAGTACAGGCCGCGGCAGAAAGGGTGAGAGCTGCCGTGACGGCGGCCGGCGGCAATGCCGTAGTGGTCCTGGATAGTACGGTTAAAGCCAGGGAGACCAGGTATGAGGCCAATGTTCAGCCTGTGGGAGCAAAGGAGGCTTACCTGATGACCCTGTTCAATAACGCACCGCTCGCCACCGACACGAACCTCATCCTCGTCGGCTCAAAGAAGGATAACGCCCTCATCGCACATTTGGAAAAAGCGGGAACGTTCACCTACGACAAGGTGTTGGAGAAGGTCACGGAACTCTACCCCGGCCCGGGGCGAGGAGTCATCGAAGTTGTCGAGAGCATCAACGATCCCTCCTTCGATCCCACTGACCAAACACGTGACGCGCTGCTGGTCGGGGGTTGGGACGAGGCGGGAACTGTCGCGGCTTTGGAGAGGTTGATAAGTATCCTGTCTGGAGTCAAATGAGAAAAGGACGTTGGACGGACACGGTGCGGGATCTGCTTGACTCTCCCCCTCATGTCTGATAGATGCCGGCAATCCCTTCCTCTACCCTGATAATCGTCACCCCGCACTGCTCCAGAAGTGTTTCCCGCTCCTCCTTGGGGATACGTTTGCGCCACCCTTCATGGAAACGATCCGCGGCCATGATCAACCCTCCGGGATTCAGCCGCCCGACCAGACCCGCCACTAACGGTTGCATCTTAGATCGATCATTCAGGAGCGGACCTCCCAGGAAGCCGTTGCAGAGGATGAGGTCGTATTTTTCCGATTCATTTCCCGTGTTGGTAAGGTCTTCGTGGCTGAAGCGAATCCGCTCCTGGTATCCCGTCGACGTCAGGCGCGCGATCCTCCTCAGATACTCCTGTTCCCGCGGGTGGTCATGGGGAAAGCTTGCGTGGGCTGCCGCATACAATTCCAGCGGGTCCAGGGAAGTGCCGTGGATGGTCATCCCACGGGGGGGAATGCCGGATGTCCTGCAGAGTTCCGCCAGTTCCCAACTTCCCTCGCCGCTGCCACAAGCGGCGTCCAGGCAGGAAATTTTTCCGCCGGACAGGTGTCTCCGTTGAAACAGCCAGTTACGGATAAATTCCTGCTGTCGCGGGTAGCGGTCGAATCCGCCACCATGTTCCTTGGGTAAAAACAGGGTGAAGAGCCAGCGTCTTCGAAGGTTCTCGTCGGAGGACAGTGATCTCAGAATGACCGCAGGATTGGACGTCTGCGTCATGGTGGAAATTCTCCGGAGGAAATCCGGCCAGGAGGGGATGGAGGCCAGCGGGTCTGAAGGTGGAAGATACCGGGTAGAGCAGCATATGAGACGGCGAAGCGCCGGTGCGATCCGGCTCCAGGGGAGAAAGGTGTCGGTAAGATTACGCCATTCGCGGTCAATGTGGAGTCCGGCTCCCCAGAGGTGGAGCGGAGAGGTCCGGAGAGATGACCGGAAGAGGAGATCCAGTCGGTCCGCCCGGCGAGCAAGGTCCGCATCGGTGATTTTTCCCGGCAGGAGTAATCTCTTCAACCGGTTCTCCCGCAGCGTCGTCTCCAAAGAGGGGACAAAGGTAACTGTCGGTGCCTTCATGGATTGCATATTTTTCCGGGAGGTAGACGTTGCCGGCGGATAAAAAAAGGGAAAGCCCGACAATCGGGCCTTCCCTTTGTATCATGGCATCATCCACTCCTATTTTTTCGCAGGGGCGGGTGGTGCAGAGGCAACCTTCTGATGGCACTTGTTACAGTCACCGGTGGTGGCAAAGGCGTCCTTGCCGTTATGACAGGTGCCGCAGGACTTTCCTTCCATCATGGCCCCCATGCCGAAATGTTTGGCGCCATGTTTGAAAGGGAAGAGTTTGGTGTGGCACTCGGCGCATTTGTACATCCCCAGGTGAATCTCGTGGCTGAAAACAGCCGGTCCAACTCCGCTGTCGGCAAGTACGAAGGTCATATTGCCGGGGACATAGCCTGCATGACACTTGGTGCACTCTCCGGCCACGGTAAAGGCGTCCTTGCCGTTGTGACAGGCGCCGCATCCGCTGCCACTTTCCATGGCAGTCATGGTGATCTGAAGCGGAGTGTGTTTGAAGGGGAAGAGTTTCGTATGACAGACGTTACATTTGTAATCCATCCCCAGGTGGATCTTGTGACTGAAGAGGGCAGGGGTAGCCTTCTTGCCGGCTATGGGAAAGGTTATCTCTTTCGGGGTCATCCCTTTGTGACAACGACCGCAGTTGGTCGTCACGGCAAAGGCGCTCTTGCCGTTATGGCAGACGCCGCATTTCTTCCCCTGCTCCATCTGGGCCATGGTGATGTTGTTCTGACCGGGGATGATGGTCTTGCCGTTATGACAGCTCTTGCATTTGCCGGCGGTCTTGGCGATGTGGAAGGAGTGACTGAAGGTCGCATCCTGAACTCCCTTTGCCTTGAAGACGACATCACGGGGTTTTCCTTTATGGCAGCGAACGCACGATTTTTCGTCGGCGACGCTGAATGCCTTCACACCGGAGTGGCAGGCGCCGCATCCCTTGGTCTTTTCCATCATCTGCATGGTGTAATGCCGCTGCTTCCGGATGTCGAAGATGGCGTTGTGGCACATCTTGCAGTTACCGTTGATGTCCCTCGCCTTCAGGTGAAAGTCGTGACTGAAGATAACCTTGTCGGCATTCTTGAAGTTGAATTCGATGTCCTTGGTTTCGGCGGCAAAACCGGGATGTATCATGGCCAGGGAGATGAGAATCGACAGGGACGCGAGCAGAACCTTCATTATGGTCTCCTTCTACAGGGGTCAAATCCTAAACCGGTACATAATACTGTCAACCTGCTGGTTCGTCAACCGGAAACATGATTTATTTTGCTATTTTGACGATGACCGGGAGCTTTGTATGACAAGATGGGCGTACACGGGACGATGATCGGATGCGTTTGGGGTACCTATCCAGGAGCGAACTGTCCTGATCTCGGAACTCATCAGTATGTGGTCAATCCTGATGAAGGAAAATCTCGGGAGAAGGGTGTGGTGAGGGATCAGGAATTGTCCGTAGCTGTAGCCATAACCCCTTCCTCCCTGAGCGAAGGCGTCGTGAAGTCCTGCATCACGGAGAGTTGCGCAGGGAAGGGAGCCATCGGGGGAGTTCAGGTCACCGGCGACGATGACCGGTCCCGTTTCCCGGCGAATCAGCTGGGCCAGGGTGTGGGCCTGGACGTAACGAGTCGTTGCATTCTCCGCCAACCGGTTTGCCATGAGTTCCCGTAACGGTGCTCTTTTTATCGCGGCGGGGAGCAGAGAAAGAGCCTCCCGGGGGGAGTGAAAATGGACGTCGTAAAGAGTAACGACCGAGTTGTCAATTCTGAGCCGGCACCGCAGGGCAGACTGCCGCTCTACCTGATCGGGAAAATCCAGCCATGTAACCTCGGCTTCCTCCAGCGGCAGCCTGCTGGCGATGACGAACTGACCGTACCGCCGGACATTCCACTTTCGAAAGTAATCGCCCACGGATGAATCCCAAAGCCCTGTGGCATCCTGGAGCAGGACGACATCGGGGCACTCCAGGTCGATTTCGGCAAAAAGGGAGGGGATGTGGCGCATACCGTATTTCACGTTGCACGACATGACCTTCAGTGCTGTTTGACCCTCTTCAGGTGGGGTTTGCCACGACCAGCAGAATCCCATGAGCGGGCCGAGCACCCAGAGCACGCAGAGGAGAGGGGCCCAGAGGAGGCGCCGATTCACCATCGCGGTGGCCATGGTCAAGACAATGCCGGGAATCGCCCAGATCGCCTGCGGCAGATACAGGTTCAGGGCGCCGAACCACCAGCGGTCGGCGCCCGAGTAGTTCATAAACGTTACCCCGGCCAGGAACAGCCCCAGGATAAGTATCAGGGTAAGCAGAATAAGCGTGCTGGCGGCATCCGGACGGTTGGGCATGGGTGAAGTTGTATAAACCTTTAGGGGAACCTTTCTTCTGTGCTCAGGGGAAAACAGTTCTGTACGATATTTTTAGTTTGCGTCCTTGACGGCTTTGGGGTAAAGAAGTCTAACGTTGTGCCGTCAGCTCCATTCGTTCCGATCAGCTCACCGGGTTTTCCCTATGCCGACCATTCTTCTGGATATTCTTCTGATCTATCTGCTTACCCTGGTGGCGACGGGGTGCTATGCCCTGCTGCTCATGGTACTTCTTCGCTACCGCTCCCGAAAGGCCTTCCTCTGCCCCCGCTGCGGTCGTTTGGAAAGGTTGAAACCGTACGGTCACGAATCCCGGGTTCAGACGAGAACATCATACCTGCTTTATTGCGGCATTCTGCCGGGAATCCTCCACTATATCTGGATATCCCGCTTTTACCTCTGCCCCCACTGTCTCAATGTCGCCTCCTCCTCGGAGTTGCACGGGGAGCGGGGCGCCGCCCCCCCCCGGAAAAAACGACGACGCTCTACCCGATGATTTTGACAAAATAGGGAGGAACCGGCGTAGAGAAGGTCAGTCGTTCTCCGGTTACCGGTTGGGTGAAGGTGAGTGACTGGGCATGAAGCGCCAGCCATGGATGACCGTCGTCTCCCTTGCCATATTTCCTGTCACCCAGGACGGGATGTCCCTTGTCCGCCAAATGGACCCGTATCTGATGCTTTCGTCCGGTGAGCAGTTTGATTTCCAGCAGGGTAACCCCCCTTGCTTCCCGGAGTGTCCTGTACTCGGTACGCGCCGGTTTCCCCTTGGACGGATCGGGTGTGGTAAACACCTTGAGAGCGCTGTTTTCAGCCAGGTAGCCGCTGATCGTACCCTCCGGCGGTAGGATGCGGCCATGCACCACCGCCAGGTACTGCTTCTCCGTATCCGTCCAGTTTTCCTGAAGGAACCGCTTGGCGCCCTCATTCTTGGCAAAAACAAGGATGCCGGAGGTGTCACGGTCCAGCCGGTGGACGACATATGCCCGATGGCGGGATTTGGGATTACCCCTTCGGACATAGTCATTGAGAATCGCGTGGACAGTCCTCGATTTATCGTGATCCGTCCCGATGGTCAGCAGACCGAAGGGCTTTATGACCACGATGGTCTCCTGATCTTCGTGGAGCAGGGTCAATCCCTTCGGCTGGTGTCTGGAGGCGCTTTTAACAGGGGGTTTCACAGGGGTTGACACTCCGTTCATTCTCCGATTCTTTCTCCGGTTCTGGTGCTTCCCCGGAACTCTCCAGGTGGGGAGCAGCCGGCTCGGGCTCCTCGAAGCTGACCCGTCCAAGTTTACCTCCCCGTAACTCCCGCAGAAAAGCCTCCGCAGCCCGATGCAGGTCGACACCTCCTCCGGAGACGATGCATCCCAGACGCTTTCCGATCTGTTCCAGCAGGGGGAGGGGACCCTCGGGGAGTTCGGTGAACTGGTAGCGGGCCATGAGTTGATCGGGGTATCGCGTCAGCATGAACTCCGCGGCAAAGGTTCCCACATCGGTGTAATCCAGGGCATTGGCGCCGATGGCGCCGGTTGTGGCGAGTCGGTAGGCGGCGTTCTGGTCGCTCATGGTGGGCCAGAGAACCCCCGGCGTGTCGGAGAGGATGATTCCGTTGCGCAGGTCAATCTGCTGGGTGCAGGTGGTGATGGCCGGCTTGTCGCCGACCTTAGCCATGGCCTTTCCTGCCAGGGTATTGATCAGGGTGGATTTCCCCACGTTGGGAATACCTACAACCATGGCGCGGAGGGGGCGCCCCGGTTTCCCCCGGGTCGGCGCCAGGCGGAGGCAGAGTTTGGGGAGTTGCAGGACCTCGCGATGTTGTTTTGCCGATAGCGGGAGGGCGCGGATTCCCGTCTGTTGTTCAAAGGTTCGGACCCAGGCCTTGGTTACCCCGGGGTCGGCAAGGTCGTTCTTGTTCAATACCTTGACCCACGGTTTGTTTCGACGGAGCTCCGCCAGCAGGTGATTGGCGCTGGAGACAGGGAGTCGGGCGTCGAGGATCTCGATGATCACGTCGATACGGCGGACCAGTTCCGCCATTTGCTCATGGGCCTTACTCATGTGGCCGGGATACCATTCAATCGTCATGCGTTCTTTTTCCTTCTCTGCCGGGATACGTTGCTGGTTTCTATTCTCCTCTACAATAACACAGCTCCCGCTTCCTGCGATAGGAAATGGTTTGAAGGGGGTATAAGGGTATAAAGCGTTTGACATTTATGTGATTATCTTGAATAGTATCGGGCGTCTGAAGGGAATTGCCGATGGAGAGCCGGGAAGTGGGTCGGTTCATTGAAATCAACCGGGGCGATAAACCATGGGCGATAAGAGCATGCAGTGGACACTGCAACGCCTGGAATGCAATTACTGTTACAGTGGATAGCTCTTCAATGATGACGATTTCAGGAGAATCTGCTTGTTTTCCAGAATCTCAATTTCGCCTTCCTTGAGAAATCTGCTGAGGATTCTACTGGCGGTCTCCCGAGAGATAGCGGCGTAACTTGCAATTTCCTGGTGGGTCAATTTAAGCGCAACCAGGACCCCTCTCTTGTCGCGAACTCCGTAAAGGTGCCCGATATTTTTCAGGACGGCTCGTACTCGTTGTTCCGCAGTGTGAAAACTCATAATTTTAAGCATCATCCATGATTCCCTTAAGCGGAGACAGAGCATGGTGATGAAAAGTTGCAGCACTCTTTTGTTCTGGACTATGAACGATTCGAAATCATCCTTGGCCAGCAGAGCGATTTCTGATTCCTCAATGGCGATAATGGTGGCGGGTGACGTTTTCCCGTCAAAAAGAGCCATCTCACCGAAGTAGTCCCCCCGCTTGTGGATACTGATTATATGCTCTTTTCCTTCCTCACTTAAGAGCACGACGCGCACCTTGCCGGAAAAAATAATGTACATGAAATTTGGTGTGTCCTCTTCGTCCAAAATGACTTCCCTCTTTACGTAGGTTTTCTTTTTCATGAGATGTTCCAAGTCAGTCAATTCCGACGGTGAAAGATCCGAAAAAAAGGGGATTTTTTTAAGAAGATCGTGTTGCTGGGTCATTTTATGTGTTGGGCTGTTAGACATGGCTGAGACCCTGACGTAAATTTTACATAATTGTTTCTACTTACTACTATAGTTTCAATTATGGAAAAATCAACCGATTGTCGTCGGTTAATGTTTCTGTCGTGATGCTTTGAGTTTGAGCTGAAGAAAGGTGACCGATGGTTGAATCGACAACGAGGAGACTTCCCGCCGAGTGGGAGGAGCAGGACGGGGTGTTGATGGCGTGGCCTCATGCCGGAAGCGACTGGGCCCCCACTCTGGACCTGGTGGAGCCGCTCTTTGCCACCCTGATCCGGGAGATCAGCCGGGAAGAGGTTGTGGTGGTTGTCGGTCCTGACCCGGAACGGATACGGGGCTTTCTTTCTGCATCGGAAATCCCCCTGGGCTCTGTTCGGATCTACGAAATTACCACCAACGATACCTGGGCCCGGGATTTCGGACCGTTGACCGTTCACGATCCCCATGGACCGCTTCTCCTTGATTTCGGATTCAACGGCTGGGGGGGGAAGTTTCCGGCCGGCCAGGATAACGTGATCACCCGCCGCCTCCAGGAGGGGGGGGCCTTCGGAACTACGCCCATGAGGAGGGTAGGGATCATTCTGGAAGGGGGGAGCGTCGAGAGCGATGGTGGGGGTACAATTCTTGCCACGGCGCAGTGTCTCCTCAACCCCAACCGGAACCCGCACCTTTCCCGCCGTGACCTGGAGGAGTTCCTTGGTCTGGAATTGGGGGCCGACCGGTTCCTCTGGCTGGAGCATGGGTATCTTGCCGGAGACGACACTGACTCCCATGTGGATACTCTGGCCCGCCTCTGTCCCGACGACACGATCATCCATCTGGCCTGCGACGACCCCGGCGATGAGCACTACAGAGCGTTGGGGAGCATGCGCCGGGAGCTGGAGGCGTTCCGCACCCGAGAGGGGGATCCGTACCGGCTGCTGGCGCTTCCCTGGCCCGCAGCGCGCCTTGACGAAGAGGGAAAGCGGTTGCCAGCCACCTACGCCAACTTCCTGGTCATCAACAACGCCGTGCTGGTTCCCACCTACGGGGACAAACAGGATGACGCAGCCCTGGCTGTGGTTGCCTCAGCTTACCCCGGAAGGCGGATCGTCGGCATAAACTGTCTGCACCTCATTGCCCAGCATGGCTCACTCCACTGTGTCACCATGCAGATCCCCAAAGGAGTTCTCCCGCCATGTCCAATCTGAAGGTCGCGCTGATTCAGCGTAGCTGCAGTGGAACCAAGGAGGTCACTAGAGCCTCCTGCATTGAAGAGATACGGCGAGCGAGCACCCTGGGGGCGAAGCTTGTCGTTCTTCCTGAGCTGCATGACGGTTGTTACTTCCCCCAGAATGAGGAGGGCTCCAATTTCGATCTTGCCGAACCAGTTCCGGGGCCCGCCACAAAGATCTACTCCGCCGTTGCCCGTGAGTGCGGCGTGGTCCTGGTGACCTCCCTCTTTGAACGGAGGGGGGCGGGACTCTATCACAATACGGCGGTGGTCTTCGACAGTGACGGGAGGATGGCCGGCATCTACCGGAAGATGCATATCCCCGATGATCCCGGATTTTACGAAAAGTACTACTTCACTCCCGGCGACCGGGGGTTCAACCCCATCCGGACCTCCGTGGGAAATCTGGGCGTTCTTGTCTGCTGGGATCAGTGGTTTCCCGAGGCGGCACGGCTCATGGCACTGGCCGGGGCCGATCTCCTCATCTACCCCACCGCCATTGGCTGGGACCCTCGGGACGTTTCCGACGAGAAGGAGTGGCAACGGGACGCCTGGGTCACCGTACAGCGGGGGCATGCCATTGCCAACGGTATCCCGGTGGTGGCCGTCAACCGGGTGGGGCATGAGTCCGATCCTGAGAAGATCGGGCCGGGGCTTCAATTTTGGGGGAACAGTTTTGTTGCCGGTTGTCAGGGGGAGTTTCTTGGCCAGGCAGGAGTCGATGATGACGAGTTACTGGTGGTAGATATCGATCTGGACCGGAGCGAGGACGTTCGGCGGAACTGGCCGTTTCTCCGGGATCGCCGGATTGATGCCTATGGTGACATTCTCAAGCGGTATCGCGATTAAATACTTCGCAACAGTTCGACGCTTAGCCCGGCAATCTCCGCAGCCTCCTCAGGAGTCATTCCCTTGGCGATCAAGCGCCAGGCGATTTCCAGCTTCCCCTCCAGTTTTCCTTCTACTCTTCCTTCTTCTCTTCCTTCTGTCCTTCCTTCTTCCTTCCCCTCCAAACGACCGAGTCCATAATTTGATTCGATCAGGCTGGCCTGATAGCTCAGTTCATACTGATAGCGCTCGTATGCCCAGCGCTCTTTTTCCGGCAGACTCAGCAGGGAAAAGGCTTTTTTCGCCTTTTGTATCCCCTTGGCCTTGAATTCATCCTTGATCTCTTCGTTCTTCAGGAAATAGATCCATTCGTCAAGGGATGTCGTCGCCACGTCGTTGAAGTTATTGATCCTGAGCAGGTAGTATTCGGGGAAAAGGTGGTGAACCTGCTCCTTGCCGTATAGTTTTTGCTGTCTGCTGCTGAGTTGTAACTGGTCATTGTCGTGGATGCCGGTAAAACTGGTGACGCCGCGATAGATATAGTCGCTGCCGTGCCCCAGGTCGAAATAGAGAATGTTGACGGAAATGACTTTAACCAGGTTGGAAAACGGTTCTCCTTCCCGTTGATGCTCGGTTATGGCGCGAGAGGCGCCGTACAGCATCCGTTGCAGGTAATCATGTTCTCGCTCGTACTGGAGTTCGATGAGGATGATCTCGCCGGCGCTATTTTTAACCTTGAGATCGACCCGGTTGAACTTGTCGCTGACGCTCTCCTTGTTGCTTTCGCTCTCCAGAATTTCCAGGATAATGATCTCTTCAAGGAGAAGTTCGCTCAAAAACCCTTCCAGGATCTCGAAGTTGGCCTTGCTCCGCAGCAACCGCTTCATGGCCCAATCAAAGGTGATGAGTTTGCGCTTCGATCCTGTTTTCATTTTGTCTGCTCCAACAGATACCGGTCGATGGGGAAGTTTGATTAGATGATCATAAGTTACTTCGATTCACCGTTTTGTGTCAAGAAAATCATCGGACTTCCATGCTTCAGACAACGAATTCCGGGTGGTTAAAATATCGCTGACTTCCAAGGCGAATCACAACCGGCGCACGGATGACACGGATAAAACGGATAAAAGCGGATTAAACCTCTTGGTAACGGCTCGCAGGCGTTAGCGTAGCACCTTGTCCTGCTTAAAGTTTCGGGCTGGCCGCCCCTTTCGTACATCCGCACGGTTTGATTTTGTAGAATCTTGTATTCGCCCATTTCGCCGCTGGAACTTGGGCGATCACAACGTTCGCCCCTACGGTAAGTCTCTCTGTCGACAACTTCCAGCCATATGACTACGACTGTTAAACGCTATCAAAAAATGATTGCAAGGCGCTTCGCTTCGTGGTTATATTTGAAAATGAACAAATCGCATCGAAAAACGCTGAGAGATATTTTTTCGCAACCGATTCCGTCAACATTGGAATGGCGTCGTATCGAATCTCTTTTTATTTCGTTGGGTGCGCAAATAATTGAAGGCGCCGGATCAAGAGTTCGTTTTGATTTATATGGAATAGTCGCCGCATTTCACCGGCCACATCCGGCAAAAGAGGCGAAACCATACCAGGTGAGAGATGCTCGAACATTCTTGGAAAACGCGGGAGTAAAGCCATGAACACTATGAGTTACAAGGGATACGCCGCCAGAATTGAATACAGTGATGATGATGGATGTTTCATTGGTCACATGGCAGGAATTAAAGACGTCATTGGTTTTCACGCAGATACCGTCAATGAGTTGCGTGCGGCCTTCGTTGAGGCGGTGGATGATTACCTCGCCACATGTGAAAAGCTGGGCCGAGCGCCTCAAAAACCCTATTCAGGCAAAATGATGCTGAGAGTCCCTCCCGAGGTTCACGCTCATGCGGCCATGATGGCTAAAGCTCATGGAAAGAGCCTCAACCAATGGGCGGCGGACGTGCTTATACATGCATCCTGATAGCATCTGATAATCGATAAGACGAGAGTCGTCTGCTGCTCGGAGTTCCCTGCCGAATGAATTATATTGTTTGTTTGAAATATGGCCCGGCAATCCATGAAACAGTCTAGGATTTCCATACTGCCGGTATTATCTGTCCTTTCTCTATTCTCAATTCTCCCTTCTCAATTCTTCACTCTCAATCGCCTTCTCGCAATTCCCACCGCTCCCAGGGAGAGGCAGAGGAGGAGGTAGGTGGATGGTTCGGGGACGGCGGATTCGGTGAAATTTGCCGAGTAATTCCCCGTGGCGCCGAAATCGTTAATGACCAAGTCGCCATCCCCATTATTCAGCATGATGGTGTAGGGAACAAAGATGAAGTTTCCTACGAAATTGGAAAACTGAGTGGATGCAGGCGCATCGGCCGAAGCATAGGGTGTCGCGGTCGTAAAATATGTCACGAATCCGGAAGTTGGAGCAACACTATCGACGAAACCGACGGCATAAAATAGAATAGTTGGTGGCGCCTCAAAAGCGACATTCAGAAGTGGAGAGGCCAAGGCCCTATAGGTGGCGCCTTGCAGGTATATGGAAAACGAGGTGATGCTGAATACTCCAACCCCACTGACAGGTAACAGATCAGCGCTGGGGTCGAAGGTGGCTTGCAGGGTAAAGGGGGTGTCGACGCCGAAGGGTGAGCCGTTCAGGGTCGACGTGGGGCCGAAGCTCCCCGCGTAATTCAGCGTCAGCACCGAAGCCATGGTCGGGGCGGCGAGGGTAAGGGTGAGAACCGCCATGGACAGTAGGGAGAATATCCGTTTCTTCATTTGTTGCTCCTTTGTTCGTTTCGCTTTGTCTGCAACAACCCATACCACACTATTTTGTTTCTGTATCACGAACAGCCAATTATGACCAATTGTGTCAGCGGGCATCTATGAGTGGGATGAGTGACAGTGGGGTATAATCAGAGAGAGAGTTGATGATGGGAGAGCTTCAGGCTGAGCGCCGGAGATTCGTGACGTTGAACTCCACGATCTCCATGACACCGGACAGTCTGTTTTCTTTTGACAGTAATCCCTGGCGCAGAGTAAACTAACAGTAGTTAGTTTACCCGGAGGTCGTCATGCAGGCAGTGAATATTCACGAGGCAAAAACGCATCTATCGCGATTAGTGGAGGATGCTGCGCGAGGCAAGTCGTTCATCATCGCCAAGGCCGGCAGGCCGCTGGTCAAGGTTGTCCCCCTGGATGAGGGCGACCATGGAGACGAACTGCGTCGTCTCGGGTTTATGTCCGGTGAAATCAGGACTCCTGACGATTTCGACCGCATGGGGGAGGACCGCATTGGCGTACTTTTTGAGGGAGTAGAGGGATGAGGTTGCTCCTGGACACCCACGTCCTCCTCTGGGCCGCCGGCGAACCGGAGAAACTCTCCGCTGCGGGAAGGAATCTGCTCCTCAACCACGATAATTCCCTTTACTTCAGCCCGGCGAGCATCTGGGAGATTGTCATCAAGCGGGGCTTGGGTCGGGATGATTTTCAGGTTGATCCGGTTCGTTTGAGAAAGCTGCTGATTCTGAACGGCTACAACGAGGTTCCGGTCATAACGGATCATGCCCTGTTTTTGGAAAGCCTGCCGCAGATCCATAAGGATCCTTTTGACCGAATCCTGCTGGCACAGGCTCGCAGTGAAGGGATGCAGCTGGTCAGCTCCGATTCACTGCTGCTTCGTTACGGAGACGGGATCATTGGAGTCTAGTCGCTGGGTGCGCCGCCCGCTAGTATTCCGTCCCCATAGTTACCCCCGCGACAAAAAAAACCCCCTGCGGCCGGTACGCCGCGAGGGGGTTTTCGTAACGTCAACTCTATGAAGTTTACTTGGCTTTTCTGACGTTGGCGGCCTGGAGCCCCTTGGGACCGTTGACCACGTCGAAGGTGACAGCCTCCCCTTCGACAAGGGACTTGAAACCGTCCCCCTGAATGGCCGAAAAGTGGCAGAAGACGTCTTCGCCGCTATCCTGCTCGATGAACCCGAACCCTTTTGCATCATTAAA
>CAIUUR010000546.1 GCA_903902345.1 uncultured Geobacteraceae bacterium
CCATTCAGAATTCCGCTTGGAAATCTCGTCGCCAAAGCCTGAACGGAACGCCTGCGCCACCTTGGCTCCACCAGCATTCCAATTATCCTTAGCCGCTGAAAAATATCCAGCGGCGGCGCTAAAGTCGCCCATCAACCCGGCGGATATCCCCGAAGCCATATTTCCCAACATCTTCACATTTTCCCAAATAGCCTGGGTAAACGCGCCCACTCGCTCCATAAGCGGCGGGAAGACATCATACCCCAACTGTGAAAATACCTTGAGTAGTGCGCCCGCCGAAAAAACCGCCACCTGAAGCGGTTCCTTTAATGCCGTTATTAAGGACCATATCCCCTGGATAGCCCCTTTGATACTCAACCAGGTACCGTACAGCATATCCGACACCGATAGGTTGCCGGATATTTCAGACACGAAGCTCGTTACGAATTCCGCAGCACTCTTAATGCCGTACTTAATGTCACTCCAGACAGTTTTAACACCTTCCGAAAACGGAGTGATGTTCTCTTTTACCATCTGCCCGAATTGCTGCAATCCGCTGACAATATCCTTGAAGATATCGCCGAAAGCCTTCCGTGACAGCTGATTCCAGATGGTTTCCAGCGTTGTCTTGACGGCGCACCAGGTCGCGGAAATATCGCCTTGAGCGGCGGAATACCCCTGTAGTAAACCGCCGATATGCTCAATCAGGGTTCCTTCCTGTTTCAAAAGCCCAACCTTTTGTTTAAGTGAGCCGCCGACCATGGCATTAAGCTGACTGGCCAGAGCGGCATTGGCGTCAACCTGGCCGGACATGAGACTGCGTATTTCTGTACGAATCTGCAACTCTTCAGAACCGCCGGAAGCCATGACCTTGACGGCATTCCCAATATTGGCGAATGCCTGAAGCTGCTTTGAGTTATTCAGATCCAGCGCTACCCCCTGCTTGATCATTTCCTCGGTAATCAGCCCCAATTGCTGTGCCGATGCGAAAGAAGTCGTGCTCATCTCTTCCAACTTCCCCTGCAACGCAATCGCATAATCCCTGGCCCGTTGATAATTACCCGCCAGATCACTACCTCCCTGAAACGAGGTGATCATGGCTGCCATCTTGATCACCTGCTGATTGAAGCCTTCCACCGCTGTCGTAACCGACTGTATGATTTGGTTTACACCGGCGAAACCAGCCAAGCCACCGATAAGCATCTTGACCTGGCTAAAGGCATCACCCATGGAACCACCCATGGTTTCCACGCAGGTTTTCACCGACTCCAGGTTTTTCCGGGCGCTACTGGTCGCCGGACCGGTAGCATCAGTAGCAGAGAGAGTAAGTCCAATAACTGATCCAATGTTCATCTTTACATCTCCCTTCCGGGCTGGTAGAGTACGCGCATGCGCTTATGGGAAGCTTTCGGACTCATTATTCTGGTAGTAGCCCTCTTCAAGGGTGTGTGGTGGCTCTTCAGTCTGCCGTTCCGGTTGCTGTTCGCCTTCGCTCGCTGGCTTATTGCTGCACTTGAAGAGGCTCGGTCGGTTTCTCACCTCCCCTGATCTCCCCTTCCACCACCGCCAACAGCTCCAACTCTTCCCGCGTTACCTCGTACAGCCTCAGAATCGTTCCACCATCCACCAGTTCATGCAGCTGCACCAGCCGCGCCCGAATCTCCAGTATCCGCTGCCCCTGGAGCGTCACCGGCGGAATCAAACAACGGTCACACTCCGGCTCGATCCCTTCCACCTCCAGCATCTCCCGGCATGACTCACAGGTCATGCCGGGATAATCCAGCCGCGCCCGGAGGTGGTCTAGGAGTTTTTTGCGACTGCTTCCCGTTCCTGCCCCACCAGATAATCCAGATCGATGACGGTGTCGTTGATGAATTTGGCAAAGGTGTTATGCCGGGTCATGACCAGGTCAATGGACTCCGGAGTGCAGGGGGCAACCTCTCCGCCGTCGGTGAACCCCTTCCACTCCACGATAGCCGCCCGACCCAGCAGGCAATCAGCCTTACCCGGATCAAACTCCTCGCTCTTCGCATGGTTGACGAAACGGGTAACGGTGGCCTTTTTGAAGATCTCCCGCAGCTCCTCCCGGGTGATATGCCGCAGACATACTTCCGCGTCATCTCCCCATGGCACCCAGTAACGACGATCACTCTGTTTCAGTACCGATAAATCCATGATTGCTCCTTTCAGTAGCAGGTAGAGGTTAAGGTTGGTAGGGGCACGGCGCGCCGTGCCCCTACATCCATTTCCCTGTTTTTTTTTACGCCAGCGGGTTGGTCGCCAGCTTGTTAATCACCGTCCACCAGAGCGGTTCGGCGATACCCGGCATACCCGCCGTCGCCGCTGACAGGCCATGGATCTTGAACGTCAAAGACTCCTTGAGCCGGTTATTGTCATCCGTCGGATTGACGGTCATCAACTGCAGATGCGGGAACTGCCACATATGCTGATACTTCACCGCTCCGGTGATGACCGACCCCGTGGCCGTCACATCCAGTTTGTACCGAGTGTCCGCCAGTTGCGCCGCCAGTCGGCTATTATCCGAGTGAATAGGAAATTCCAGCGTCAACGACAGTTCCGGCATATCCAGGTTGCTGGGTTGATCGATGATATCCTGAGACCCGGTATGCACCTGCCCCGTATAGTCCCCCTTCATGGAGCGTTTCATGTTCAACGTCCACTTGCTGGGGTAGATGATATCTGTTCCGGAAAGCGCCACCCCATCACGCGATCGTAGCCGAAATACCAGTTGCGACCAGTTAACGCCGTTGGCCGTCTCCGCCGACGTAACACTGTTCATCGTCGTGGTCTTGTTGACCCCGCTGCCGTCCACGATCTTGTTCGTCCCGATACAGTCAACCTCCACGGTCAGCGGCTTGGGCCCCGCCTCGCCGGTGATCGTCAAGCCGACCACCTGCGCCGAGGGGACATCTTCCACATAGGCGAATGTCCCGTCGAGTTTTGCTACCCCCCGGGCAATGGAAGCGAATAAACCGGAGGTATCTTTGGCGAACTTGTAGATACTGGTATTGGCCGGAGCCGTCACCACCGTCGGAACCCCGGCAGTACCCATGAAGAGTGCGATGAGCAGATCGGGCGCAACTTTCACCGAGCTGTTGTGTCGGAGGAAAAAACTGTATTTGGGCGCACAGGTGACAGGCCCCAGGATGCCGTCAGTAGAATAGACCTGGCCCCGGCTGTCGTCGATATACACCGGAGCGGAATGATTCGCCACTCCCGATAGATACGACAATCCGTCTCCAGCCCCCATGACTGCCGCGGATGTCCCCCATGCGGTCCCTTTTTTTACCGCCAGAACTTGCGAAGTACCCAGTAATGCAGTCGAAACAGTCATTACTCATTTCCTCCCTTATTTATTGATGTAGTGACGGTCACCATCGGCGGGGCGATCGAGACCAAACCGGCTTCACCCTTCGCTCTCCACTCCGGAGATGGCCGCTCAAATAGTTGCTCCGACCATAACTCTTCCTCCATCGTATACGAAGCTCCCTGAAGAATCATGCCGTGGAACAGATGAAGCCCCAGATCCCCCTTCGCCTTCACCGTTATTTGCGCCATATCCGACCTCCTGTTACTTGTAGTATTCACACCCAACGTGGACTGAGTAGACGGTTATCCCATGCTCCACACTTGATAACTCCACCGCGCCTGGCCACAGACTACCGTATTCTGTTTCCAACCCGGACAGCGCCGCACAGACCGAATCGATCTGATCATAGCTCTCAGCCGTCCTATTGGGACCTGCCAGGTTGCGGGCCACCAGCACCACGGTAAAACTGACGTAACACGGCGGGATGACGGTCGGACGAGTATATGGCTCCGTAAACTGCAGACCGGTAAAGAGGACCCAAGCTGCGGGTAACCGGGCAGGGTTTTTGATTACCTCCCCCAGATCCCCCTGCCAGAACCCCACATCCTTGAACAGTTCCAGCCCGGTTAAAGCCGCCGTAATCGTGTTTTGAATGTTCGTCAACATATCATCAACCTGCCTTTACGATGTCGGGAATGATGATCAGTGTGAACCGAAGCGCCGTCAATACCGTCGCGCCCTTGGTCAGCTCCACCTCGGCCAGGAACTTACCGGTAACAGCCGTATCCCAGGCCGACAGATCCACCGCGCCCAATCCCTGGGCTGTTCAGATTGTAGAAGATCGTATCCTTATCCGTATCCGTCAGTATCCACCGCCCCATATCAATCCGGCGTCCGTTCAGATACGCCGTATGCTTGATGGCCGACCAGACCTGAGTTCCAGGACTCGCCTCCGGAATCATCCGGGCCATCTTCAGCATCAGCGCATTGAACGCCGTGTTGTTATCCACCACATAGGTGTGATTCTGGTAGATCAGATAAACCGTATCCTCCCGATCGTAATAGAACCGGCCATGGTGGGCAAAAAACTTGAAGATGATCTCCCCCAGCAGAATCGGGTCCAGATCCCGGGGATTCGTCAGCATCTCCTTGTACTCGGCAATCTGCTTGATCAGATCCTGGGAGAAATCGAGCTGCTGTTCGATCGCCTTCCGGCTGAACCCCAGCTTTTCCAGCTTCTCGATATACGTCTGCTGCTCGATGAGTGCCTTTTGCCCGATGATCCGGAAGACATTGGCCTTGGCGTCTCCCCCCGGCGCCTTCAAGTGCCCCAACCGGAGATCCAACGACGTGAAGTCGAATGCCTGGTTGATCTCCCAGGTGGCGTAATCCACCGCCTCCAGCTGCAACCGGCGAATCTCCCGCTTCCGGTCCCCCTCGAACCCCTTCAGATACGAATCAGGATCATCCTCCGCCTTGCCGTAGACGACCACCTTCACCGTGGCATCCTTCAGCGCCCGGCAGATCTTTCTGATATACGTCCGCCCCGCGCCGTCGTTATCCGTCCAGAGATAGAGATGCTTCCCCTTGCACCGGGTGAAAAGCCCCTTGACCTGGTCATCGGAGATCTGGCCGATCATGGCGATGACATAGGGGATACCGGCATTCAGCAGCTGCAGCCGGTCATTCTCCCCCTCCACCAGAATCACCTCGTCATAACGGTCCAACACATCCTGACAGTAGAAGAGCCACTTCTTGTCCCGCTTCTCGTTGGGGAGCTGGTAGGCGTACTTCTTGTTGGGATCCTTCATGGTGAAGTGCAGCACCTTCCCCTGGGACAGATGGGGAAAGACCACGAACCCCTTGCCGAAAAAGTCACGCAGTACCTTGCGCCCGTCAAGCTCCGACTCCTTCACCAACCCCGACTCCAGAATCTCCATGTCGGGGAAACCCTTACTCCGGAGGTGATCCAGCAGCCGACCATCGGAGAAACCCACCTGTTCCTGCTCCAACGTCTTCAGTGCATGGCAGCGGGTATCCATCAGATACGCCTTACCGCCGTTCTCCAACATAGCGCCATGGTAATAAGCGGCGGCATCAAGCCGGATCTGGTCAGCGGTTGCCAGCGGCTTCTTGGCTCGTCCCCGCTGCTCCAGCGTGATCCCCGCCAGCTTCGCCCCTCGCTCCAGCGCTCCCTTCTTGTCCGTCTTGCCGAACTCTTCCAGGAAGGTGAACAGATCCCCTTTCTTTTCGCACTGGAAGCATTTCCAGCCGCTTCCCTGGATATTGAAACAATCATGTCCGCCACAGAACGGGCATTCATCCAGCATCCGCTGGGCGCCCACATTCCGCACACTCCGGCCCGCCTCGGAGGAGATGATCTCCGCCAGGCGAGGGTTCAGGATATCCTTAATACGGGAGAAGTCGTCAGCCATCAGAAAGTCACCACAGTGGTCAATACCGCCGCCGCCAGCCAATACACCACCTTGCGCCACTCGCCATCCCCGCCGAGGCCGTAACCCACCGCCGCCAGGAGATCCACGCAGATCAGCAGCGTGGGTAAGATCTTAGTCGTATGCATGTCATACCTCTTCCGGGTGTATTGAGTAATGTTGTAGTTACTTTTTTGTTGACAGTAATCAATTTTGTAGTTATAAAATAACCATGATTTACGAATGGGATGAAAGCAAACGGCTGGCGAATCTGGAAAAACATAAGCTTGATTTTGAAGATGCCAAGTTTGTGTATGAGAGCAACTTTCGCTTTGACGTTCATGTTCTTGTAGATGGAGAGCAACGCGTCATGGCCTTTGCCTACGTTTTTGATGTTCTTTCCGTACTGACTCTTGTTGCCACTCACCGCGGACATCGTGTGCGGTGCATCAGCTATCGTTACGCCCACGCCGAAGAAAGAGAGGTTTATTATGACTGGCTTGCCAACGACTTCAAAAAGTGACTGGAAACGGGTACAAGAGGAGTACCGCTCAGGCCGTCCGCCTGCCGATGATCCTGATGCCCCCAACTTCGCCCCGCTTATGCGCGCCGAACTGGATCGATTGCGGAGAGGCCGGGTACTCGGTAGCGGCGCAAAAGAACAGCTCACTCTAAGGATTGATTCGTCCATTCTTGCCACCTTCAAGGCCACCGGTAAAGGGTGGCAGACCCGGATGAATAATGCCCTCAGAGAGTGGCTGGCGGAGCATCCCCTGAAACAGGGGTAGGTACATCTAAAATAATGTCATTTGCACCAATTGACCGGAACTAAGGATGATAAGTCGGGGATAGTCATAACCGGGGTCAGGGTAGCAGCTACCTCGCTCCATGCCTCGATAGCATCCCCATTCCTTATCCCAGATCAGTCGACCAATGTTCCCATATCCACTCCGTTCTGCGTCCACAAGCAGCACCTCCATACATACGTGCGGCGTACGGTAGGGAACTCTCATTTCATTCCAGAGATGTACAGGGGCATCACAACCACACCCTCTCCGAATATGTGTGATACGATACGGTCCGCTCTTGTGGAACATGACAGTCATGCCTAACTCCAGCCTCACACCGTCTATCACCATGTCAACATCGCGGGAAATACTTTAGTAAAACCCATGTCATACCTCCGTTACTTTATGCTTGACCTTATAAACATAAATGTATATAATCCTAAGAATGAACAGCAAAGAATTGAAACGATGGCTGGAAAAGCAAGGCGCTACCTTTGAACAGGCGAAAGGCAGCCACCTGAAAGTGTACCTTGGCGACAAGTTCTCCATTCTCCCCATGCACAACGTCGACATGAAAAAGGGGACAGTGGAAGCCATCAAAAAGCAACTCGGACTTAAATAAGGAGATCAACATGTTGGCCTATCCCGTACATCTTGAACCCGCCGAAGAGGGCGGGTTTGTCGTCACCTTTCCCGATATTCCCGAAGCCGTAACCCAGGGTGAGGATGAAACCGAAGCGTTAGTCATGGCTCAAGATGCCTTGGAGACGGTCCTCGAAGTATATCTTGATAAAAAGATCCGAGTCCCGTACCCCACCTCATCGGAAGGTAGCCCCGCCGTCATCCTGCCGGTCATTATCGCCGGCAAGGTCATCCTGCATAACACCCTCCTGGATACCGGCAAGAGAAAGGCCGACCTGGCCCGGATGTTGAACATGGCCCCGGCCCTGGTTGATCGACTGTTATCCTTGCGCCACAAGAGCCGTATCGAGCAGATTGAAACCGCCTTGGCGGCCTTCGGTAAACGGTTGGTGGTAGACGTGATGTAAGGCATCATCGCTCCAGGGCCTCCCGGGCGACATACTTGCACTCTTCCATATCAACACAATCATCATCGTCTTCGATCCGTTCCAAAGCATTCCTGAAAGCGTCCCGTTGCGCCCGCGCCTGGGCGAGGGAGGCTTTGCATACTCCGTAATCAAGAGTTCCCATGGCGTTGTTATCGCTAATTCGGCGCAACCGCTCGGCCTCGTCCTCGGCACTTTCCGCCCTCCGCCTCCACTCTACTCGGTCCATGTGGTACTGATTTTTTACCGCTGATAACCGCTCAACCTCGGAGCTGAGTATCATTTCCTCTTCAGTCGGTCCGCGCCGCATATCAGTCATTCGACTAATATTAGCTAAAGCCTCATCTACAGTCATAACTCCCCCTCTCCGTCAGCTTCCTGATATGCGCCCGGAATTGATCCTCCAGCCAGGCCGGACCCTTTATCCCTTCCAGCTGCCGCAGATACGTTTCACCCGCCTGGATCACGTCCAGTGCTTCCTCGGCGTTACGCTCATCGGATTCACCGCGGGAATACGAATCCGATAACTCCCGTGCTTCTTCAACGACCTTGAGGATCTGCTTGGCAGGAGATACCTTCTCCACAAAGCGCGTCTTCGGTAAAATAAATTTCATACCGCCTCCCTCCTCTTCCCGCTGAACGCCCGGGCCAGCTCCAGATACAACTTCCCCCAGATCCGGCAGAACGCCGTGGCGTTGCCCGACTTGGCTCCGCTCACATTCATCTTGATGGAGAGATACGGCTTTCCCCCCGAAGAAGACTCTTCCTTCACCTCAGCGATCTTGCCGAACAACTTACCACTGTTGAAATGCCCGTTACTGCTCATTGCTAGCCTCCAGAAGTCCCCGCTTATTCGCCCACTCGACCACGATCGCCAGCAACCGGTCAGGATCAGTACTCGGCTGATACTTCGCCAACTGAGAACTGTTCAACCTCTGCCGCCGGCCGTTCTCCTTAAAAAAACCCACCATCCACGTCTCCAACGGGAGATCCTGCAACACCCCGATCTTCAGAGTACCGTTTGGCCCGTTCCACCACCACGTCCGCTCCTGGTGGAACGTCTTACGTCTTTTCTCGGACATCTCCTCGCGCATCTCTTGCATAGTCATGACCTACCTCCGATTACCGACAGTTCACCGCCTCCAACATCTCGTCCCAGGTCGCTTCCGTATAGATCCCCGTGGATGCCAGAGAAGCATGACCGGCAATCTTTTGAATCGTCGTCAACTGCACCAACCGTTCCTGCATCCGCTTAAAACAGGTGTGCCGCAAGGAATGCACCGAGTAGAGCGCCACCTCCTCCCCCGCCGCCGTCGTCGTCAACCCGGACCGCATCACCCAGTACTGCACCAGCTCCTGCAGTGATCGCTTGGAGAGTCGACCGCCCAACCGGGAACAGAACAACGGCGAATCATCCCGGATACCCTCCTGCAACTCCGCCATCTTCAACCGCATGAACCCCTTGATGATCTTCTGCACCTCCACCGACAGCGGAATAAACCGCCCCTTGCCCAACTTGGCGATCTCCGGCCGGAGGTAGAGCTTCTCCGTATTCCGCACATCCCCCACATTCAGCCCCACCAGCTCCGCCGCCCGGAGCCCCGTCGCCAGGGCGAACTGGATAATCACCGCGTCCCGCTCCGCCCGGTCCCCCTTGATCTCCCGCACCGTCTTCACCAGCCGCTTCTCTTCGCTCTCGGTCAGATACTTCATGACACCCTCCCCGAACCTCAGAACCCCGAAATCGTCCGCAACTCCCGCACAATCAGCCGGTCTCGTTCCGACTTCATATCGGTCTCCGTCAGGGGGTAATCACCGGAAAGCAGCCGCTCATCCGCCGTCGGCTGACTCCGCCAGGCCGCCTCCGCCTCACGATCCCTGTGACAGCTCTCCATGGTCGCCGCCGCCAGCAATCCCACCACGAAAGAGACCCACATCCACCGCCACGGAGTGGGGCGAAGTACCGGGGTCACTTCCCGACGTACCAGCCGGCCCAGCTCCCTGATGTTAATCTGTTGCGCTTCCTCCAGCCGGGGAGCCATCGTCGATACTTTCATTTCCCTTCCTCCTCGGTAACGGTAAGTTTCAGCCCCAGCAAAATCGTCTTGAATTCCTCTTCATCCTCGCAGATGCACAAACCACAGCAGTCATTGCCGCAAACCTTCGCCCCCGAACGTGGACAGATAATGCAACTCATGGTTTCCTCCTCGCCGCCGCCAGCACCCGGGTGTTATTCGCCCGAATCGCCTCCGGTCCCTTCACCGGATGGGCCAACATCGCCCCCAGCTGTCGCGCCTGCTCCGCCTGCACCGGTATCGCCTGAGCCGTCAACAGCTCCCGCACCGTCACCAACTCATCAAGAATCGCCTGCAGCAGTTGTTCACTCACGCCGCCTGCTCCGGAGCCTTCACGGTGATCAGGCCATCGGCCAGCGCCGCCTCGATAATGGCGTCACCGCGCTTGCCGTTATGCTTCCCCAGCCAGTAGCCGGCGGCCAGGTTATACGTCGAAGAGAGCGCCACCCCGTGAGTTTCGGCCCACTCCTTCACACTGCCCCCCCGCTCCTTTAGAATCGCTAGGAACCGAGACCAGTCGTACTCATCGCGATGAAGAACGTTTGACATAAAATGCTCCTTGCTTTACTTTACTAAGAATTTATAAGCACCTGGTTGAACCGAACCAGCCGGGTAAGTGATACAAGTAAAGATTGATTTATTTTAAGATATGCTGTAGTAATTTTATTCACGACTGCCAATATATGGTGAACTATGAACGGTCATTCCGGCAAAGCACCCTGGCTTGAATAATCAATTTTCTTTTCCACGGAAAAAGAGAGAACGGTAAAGTCTTCGAGGTCTTTAGTGTAGCGGTGAATGTTACTGATGATCATGACTAACCATCCTGCGGTTGCAAGGTGATCAATAAGTTCGTGTGCGTCTTGAAGTGCCTGCTGATGTCTGATCATGATCCTTTCCTCCATCCCTGTGTGGTGTGCTAAGAATATTGCTCTTTAGAGCAATTGTTAACAAGGAAATGCTCTATGGATAAAATTATTTTAGGTCAGAAAATCAAACAATTCAGGCTTGAAAAAAAGCTTACGGGACAACAACTTGCAGACCATTGGCGGGGAAGTGCAAGTTTTGTCAGTGCCGTAGAGCAGGGCAAAAAGTATCCAGGCTATGATATGTTGAGTGCTCTACGGAGCATTGGAATGAGTATTGATGATCTTCTAGGCGGGTTAATGGGCAAGGTAACGGATAAAATTGAGGGGAGTGAATTCGTCAGTGTCCCCCGCTACGGAGTTTCCGTCAGCGCCGGAGGGGGTTCACTGGTAGGTTCAGAGGAGGTCCTTGATTACATGCGTTTCCGTCGTGATTGGCTGGTAACCGGCAAAGGCCTCAACCCCGCCAACTTGCTGATGGTCAACGTCGTGGGTGATTCCATGGAACCCACCTTGAGCGAAGGCGACATGGTCCTGGTGGATACCGTGCATGCTCCCTTCAAAAGCGATGGCGTCTACATCGTCCAGGAAGGAGACCGCCTCTGGGTGAAACGAGTGCAGTACTGTTTCGGCGGCGAGCTCACCATCAAGAGCGACAACAAAAAATATGATCCATGGGTATTTCGGGAAGACGAGCTCAACGGGGTCAGGATCATCGGCAGAGTGGTATTGAAGATCGGAGATTTGCGGTGAAGGGGGCAAAGAATCGCTTTACAGATGCCGCCCTTGCTTGGTAATCTGCTAAGATAAATATGGGGAGAGGAACTATATGGCAACTATCACATTCGACACCTTGAAGTTCGTCACCCGACTTAAAGATTCGGGGCTGAGCGAAAGTCAGGCCATAGCCATCACCGAAGCCTTCAGGGACGCTCACTCAGACGCCGAAGTCGCCACAAAAGCGGATCTGCGCGAAATGGAACAACGCCTTATCATCAAACTCGGGGCCATGATCGTCGTGGCAGTAGGTTTGGTCGCAACAGTGGTCAAACTGGTCCATTGACCGATCTGCACGCCCTGTATCTACTTGCCCAGTTCATCGGAGTAGTGAAGTAGGAAATAAAGCATGGCCTGTTCAGACTACCTTACCATCCTTAATATCCTCATCGCCATCCTGGGCATACTCTTCGTCCTGGTCACGATCTATGAATACTGGAAACTCCGTACCATCCGCACCGAGTTTGAAGCCTACCGGAAACAACTCTCCGCCGACCTCTATCGCTCTCAACAGGCCCAACAACGACTGATTGCCGCCTACCAGATCACCGATCCGGTCCGCCGTATCGCCCTGGCGACTTCAGCCACCCACATCGATCCGGATATCTTCAACGTTTGGAACACCATCGGCTGGGCCTGGCTCCAGCACAATGAACCGGCCCGCGCCGTAGAGTCCTTCCGCGAAGCAATCCGCCGCCATCCCGCCGACAAATCAGGCTACTTTGACCTGGCCGCCGCCTACCTCAAACTGAACAGCCCCGGCATGGCTCTTGATGCCCTGGAACAAGCCGTGGCAGAGGACGCTACTTCCCGACTTGACCTGGTCAACAACGACCTCTTTACCGAACTCAAGGACAACCCCAGATTCACCAAGCTCCTCACCAAGTGACACCATGAGCCTCACCCGCCACCCTACTCTAAAGGATATCTGGATCATCCGCCTCTACGCCGGGAAACGGACCAAAGACCCCATCACCGGCAAGGCCAACAACGCCCGGCTCCCCCGGATCTACTTCCCCGGCACCGAAGCCCAGGCCACCGAATACTATCGCATCCTCCTGCAGAGCAATAAACCGACCGCACAAACCGCCATCCTCGCCCCCACCCTATCCCAGGCCTGGCCCGCCTTCTGCGACTACTACAAAAATCACGTATCCGACACCACCTACCGGGACTTTCTCGGCGCCTGGCGGAAACATCTGCATCCCTACTACGGCCGCCTGCGCCCCCTGGAATTCACCCCCGCGCTCATCGAGCAATACAAGAGCCTGCGCCGCACTCAAAAGAGCGTCAGAAACGATTTTCCGAAGCCGAAAACCATCAACAAAGAACTCTCCTATCTTGCCGCCCTCGTCACCTGGATGGCCAAGCCCGAACAGAACCTTTGTCAGCCCCTCCCCTTCACCATCCACGGCTTTCCGGCCCGACAAACCAAAGCCCCCCTTCCCCGCGTCCCGATCCGCGCCGAAGTGTTGAAACTCCTCCGCAACTCCGAACCCCAGTATCGCGGCATCTTCGCCTGCTGCTACTATGCCGGCTTACGCAAAAGTGAAACGCTGCGCCTCACCGTTGCCGATGTCAATCTACCCGCCGACAACCTCATCATCTTCGGCAAACGGGGCAAATATCGCATCGTCCCCATCCACCGCAAACTGCGCCCCTACCTGCGCCGCCGGATCAGACACAGTACCGGTCACCTCTTCATCAATCCCGATACCAATCTTCCCTGGGTCGATGTCAAGAAAGCGCTCAACCGCGCCGTCGACAAGGCCGGACTGGCGCACACCTGGCTGCACCTGCTGCGGCACGCCTTCGGCACCCACCTGATTCAATCCGGAGTCGACCTGGAGAGCACTCGTATTCTCATGGGTCATGAAAGCACCCAAGTCACCCAGATGTACCTTACCCTGGGCTCTGACTTTCTCAATCAGCAGCTACAACGTCTCGGCTCTGGCGCACCCGGCCAGAAGAGTACCAAAAA
>CAIUUR010000547.1 GCA_903902345.1 uncultured Geobacteraceae bacterium
GTTGCCACAACAGCACCGCAGCCGGTACCTACCCTGTTGTCCGGGGAACGGCGCCCAACTGCATGGCCTGTCACAAGACCGGCCTGCTCCGCACCGTGGCAACTTCCTCCTGCTATGACTGCCATGGCGCCACGGCCACCAGCGGCCAGCCCAGCAGCAACGTCTTCCCCAACATCAGCGGGAATCACACCAAGCATATCGCCCAGGCCCTGACCTGCGCCAACTGCCATAATGGCTACGGCACGGGGAGCGTCAAGCACGGCTTCAGCAACACCTCCACCTCCACCAAGGGTAAAATAGCCTTCAGCGGGTTGACGGTCACCCCAACGTGGACCCCCGCAACCAATACCTGCAGCGCCGCTTGCCATGTGGCTGCGGTCTGGGGCACTCATCTGGGCTGTATCAACTGCCACAGCACGACCATCACCCGGACCAAGGGACGTCCCGGGACCACCCTGGCGGCCGTCACGACCGAGTTCGCCCTGGCCTGGGGCCATAAGAAAACCGGTCGCGCCGCGGTTTCCGACGACGACTGCATCGTCTGTCACCTGGAAGGTAACGGCACGACACACAAGACCTCCAGCTACCACGGTGACGGCAATATCGACCTGCGTGATCCCGACGGCGCCGGCGAGACCCCCATCACCAATATGAGCAACGCTGCCTGGACATTCCAGCGGTTCTCAACCTCCTATGCCGCCACGGCGAGGGTTGCCAACGGACAGACTCTCAATACTATCGATAATGTTCTTACGCAGAAGTTCTGTTTGAAGTGCCATGACGGAAACGGCGCAACTAACCCGACGGCCCGTTCCAACAACGGCGGCACCGGCACCGCGGCCATGCCGTTCGGCGGCATCGCGCTGGGGACCACCTATACGGCGGCAAACGGCGCCATCGGCACCCAGGGAACGATCAACGTCTTCAGCCAGTTCAGTTCCGGAAACTCATCGCGGCATCCGGTAAGGGGCTCACGGGTCAAGGACTTCCCCTACTCCACAAGGCTTGCCGCCCCGTATAGCAATGTCGGGACAACACGGAACGCCAATGCTGCTACCGGTCATACCACGGCTCTCAGTGTCGTCATCAACTGTTTCGACTGCCACAATACGGTCACTTCGCCGCTTACTCTGCGCACTGTCGCGGCTCACGGTAACGCCGTGACGCTTCGCGGTACGGTCTATGCCGCCACAGCGACGCTCTGTACAACCTGTCACATCGGCTACACCATAAGCGGCACGCACGGCACCGGTTCGGCCTGGTCTGCCACCGGTTCCAGCCACAACGCCAGCACCAACTGTCACTACTGCCATGGGAGCAATACATCGACTACCGCTCCTGCCCGCCCCATTCGCGCCCAGGATTATCACGGCAGTAATGCACTGGTTGGTGGTGGTAAATGGCCTACAGTGGCTTCCCGTCCCTTCGCGTTCATAAGAGGGTGGAGCGGCACCGCATACCACCGGCCCTACCGCTCCAGTGAATTTACCACCGGTAGCGCCACTTGTGGCGCGGGGACCTGCCCCGGTGGCGGTCAGGTTGGTGACGGAAGCGTCAGGACCTACACCGCAGGCGGTACCTATTAGCAGGTACACCTGATCGGTTTAATTACAAGCCCTGCCTGAAAAGGCAGGGCTTCTTTTATCACGGGAATGCTGCTACGAGAAAGATGTCCGGTCGGGCAGACCTGGAGCGACAAGATCATGAAAAATGTAGCAACTCTTTTCTGTGGTAAGGTGACTCTACTCTCTGCGTTTTTCATGTTTGCCGCCGGGTGTACGGCACAACAGGAAAAACCGAAGATCCTGCAGCAATCGGTGAAGGATACCGTTTCAGAATCAACGATGCTGGTGGCGACAATCCCCGCCGATGTCACACCCCCCAAGCCGATTCCCGGTCACGAGTCGGCCCCCGCAGCACAGGGGCAGCCGTCATCGTTCCAAATCATCTTCAGCGAATCGGGAAAGGGTGTCGCGTATGTCGCCGGCCAGGGCGATGGTTTCTACGTTATGCACAATCAGGAGCGTGGTAAGGTTTATTCTGCGGTGGGAACGGTGGTGCTCAGTCAGGATGGTCGAAGATCCGCTTATGCCGCAGAGGTAGACGGCAAATGGTGTATGGTTCTCGACGGTCAGGAGGGGAAACGTTACGATTCGGTTCTTACCCCTGCATTCAGTCCCGATGGTCGACATATCGTTTGTCAGGGAAAGGCAGGGGACAAGTGGTATATGCTCGTGGATGGTTTTCCCAACGAGGGTACAACGGCAAGCTACACTACGCCGGAATTTAATTCTGATTCGAACCTGATCGTGTATACCGAATCGGCCTCATCCATCAACGATACGCGCCTTATCGTCAGTGACCTGTCGTTTCGTAAACGAAGCGTCATTACCGCCATCGGGGATCAGTTGTTTGTAACCAACAAGGGAAAGAACAGGATTGCCGCAGTACAACTCCATGACAGCAAATTCAGAGTTGTTGATTTTAAATTCGACAAGCCCGATGTCGTGCATGAAGGACCGCTCTACGACGTCATCGAACAGCTAGCCCTGAGTGATGACGGGGTATCACTCTCCTACTGTGCGCTCAAGGGGCGCACCCGACTGATGATTCTGGATGCCAGGGAGGAATTGCTTCCCGTTGGGCGGGCTCCCGAGTTGCCGATGATTCGCCCCGACAAGAAAGGGGTCGGAATTCTTCTCTCCTTGGATAATCGCATCTCTTTTTACCAGACTTTTATTGGGAGTAAGGTGAAGGGGAAAATTTACGACGAGGCCTCCAATCTGACGTACAGCACCAATGGGAGTTATGCCTACGCGGCGCGAACCGGTAATGACTGGTTCGTTGTGGTGAACGGCAAGGAGGGGACGCAGTTTGACCGGGTGGTGGACCCACTCTTTAGCCCGGACGGCCGGTATCTGGTGTATCGCGCCCGCAAGGGGAAGGAGCGCTTCCTTGTCCTGGCCGATGCCAAAGATGGTAAGGTCATCAAGCAGTACCCTTCCTGCGAGCAGGTGTTTCAACCCTCGTTCCTTCCCGGCGGTAAGGGAGTAGCGTATGGTGTCAAGGATGGCAGCAAACTTGTCCGGAAAGTAGAGCCATTATAACCGTGCCCTGGTTGTCTGCTACCCTGTTGTTACGAAAAGAGTACCGTTATCTGCAAAGGATCAAAATTTCATGAATGAATCATTGCCGCCTCCCGGCGACTCCGAATCGGAACCGGAAGTTTTTCCGCTGGGACCCCGCTACCACCCGATCCATAAATTCACCAGAAGTATCTACGATTTTCTGGCGTCATCCCGCCTTGCCATGCTGCTTCTGGTGACGATCCTGCTCTGCTGTATTTCCGGGGTTACGCTTTGGCGTGGAGTCGAGGCCGGCCGGATGGTCTTCGGCACGCTCTGGTTCAACGCGCTGCTGGTCCTGTTGGTTGTCAACATCGCCTGCTGCTTCTTCGGCAGGATCTGGGGCAGGCGGATAACTGTGGTCTCCCTGGGGATGATCCTGTTCCACCTCTGTTTTGTCTCCATCCTCCTGGGAGTAGTCTATAACAGTCTGTTTTATTTCCGGGGGAATATCCGGTTGACGGAGGGTGAGTCACTCCCCAGTGGCGATCCCCTCAGCTACGACAGCTTCGAACAGGGGCGTCTCTTCAAGTTTGCCCGTTTGCGGGGGGAAACAACCCTTGTCAAGATGCACAGCGACTACAAGGTCGGTTCCGTGGATATGCGCTCCGCCTACGAGGTGGCGGTGGGTGAGGGGGACAACCGTACCAAGGGGATGGTCTACATAACTCACAAACTTTCCCATAACGGTTTTGATTATTTCAACGACCGGGAGGGATATTCCCTGCTGCTGGTTCTTTCGGACCAACTGGGGCGGACGCTGTACGGCGGCCATATTCCCCTGCAGAGCATTCGCCAGAAAGACGGTAACTTCAAGTACTCAACGGGCTATCGGGATGGTGATATCGTACGGCAGGATATCATCCTCTTTCCTGTCCCTCCGGAAAAGCCGCTCATGGCGGTTCAGCTGGGATACGTCCTCTCCAAGGTGAAAGAACGAGCCGGGGAGGCCGAATTTGAACTTTTCCCGCTGGATGGGGGGGGGAAACCGCTCTTTGACAAGCTGCTGGCCAAGGGGAAGGCGCCCATTGGAGGTCAGTTTACGGCAGGTGATTACCACCTCTCCGCCGCGGAAGTACGCTATTGGGTGGGAATGACGGTACGCTATGAGCCGGGCAAGCCCGTAGTCCTGGCCAGTCTCTGGATCGGTTTGGGTGGTATGGTTCTCACCACCGTGGGGCGGATGTTGCGAGGACGGCGCAGGTAGTTTTTTATGCGGGAATGGAGGTTCAATTCATGAAACCGTTATCCTGGGTTATCGGCATGTTGGTCTGCCTTGCCGCTGCGTCGGTTGCCGGGTGCAAGCGTGAGCAGTCGCAACCAGCTGCATCCTCGTCGCCGCGGGTGGCGGCGACATCAACGGTTCTTGCGACTCTTTCCGCGACTGACCTCAAGCCGGAAACGGGGGGAACAGCTCCCGGCCATGCCGGCGCAGCTAGTTCCGGTCAGGGGGGGGAGAGCACGATTCTCTTCAGCGAACTGGGAGGCGGAGTCGCCTACATCGCTCAACAGAACGGGAACTCTCACCTGGTTCTCAATGGTCAAGCCGGCAAGGGATATGAGGAGATCGACCAGAATTACGTCCTGAGCCGCGATGGCCGCCATGTTGTTTATGCGGTCAAGGTGAAGGGGAAATGGCGGATGGTGGCCGACGGTGTCGAGGGGGTTGAATTCGACACCGTCGGCACTCCGCGGATCAGCCTCGATGGAAAACATACTCTGTATGACGCCCAGCGGGGTGACCGGTGGTTTCTCGTCGTCGATGGCGCCCTGAATGGAGGCGCTCCTTCCTATTTTGATAAGAACTTTATCAATGATTCCTCCAAACTCGTTTACATTGAAAATGTCGCCGGTGATGACGGTATGCACCGGGTGATCATCAGCGATCTGTCGTTCGGGAAACTTTTTGGTAAGGATCTTCGCGTCGAGAACACCATCTATAACGAAGACAAAAGCAGGATGGCGGTTGTCGCCGGGATCGGCGCCAAAAAACAGCTCGTTGTCGTGGATTTGGAGAACCCCGGAACTGTCAATGAGGGAGCGTTGTACGACGAAATCTCCTTTCCCACCTTTAGCCCGGATGGAAAAATCACAGCATACTTCGCCCGGAAGGAAGGGAAGCGGTATCTGGTTCTCAACGGCAAGGAAGAGGTTCTCCCCGACGGGGAGGTGGGGGAGGCTCCCGCTGTCAGCCCAGATCTCAAGGGGGGCGGAGTCATCCTGAAAACGAACAAGGGGTTCTACCTCCATCGTGCCGGGGGTGGAGAGGAGCTTTCATCTCCACGCTACGAAGAAGCCGCATTGCTCAGTTTCAGCAGGGTAGGGGATTCCTACGCTTACGTGGCGAGAAACGGGAAGAAGATGTTCTATGTGATCAACGGCAAGAGTAGCCCCCCCTTCGACAGGGCTCTCGCCCCCGCCTTCACCCCCGACGGCAAACAGATCGTGGGTCGGGTACGAAAAGAGGGTAAACGGTTCGTGGTGGTGATTGATGGTGGCGGACGAGTCGTGCAACAGCATCCCGACTACGAGATGGTTTTTAATCCGGTATTTACCTCCGACGGGAAGTTCGTCGCCTACGGGGTGAAGGATGGGACCCGGCTTGCCTGGAAGGTGGAGAAACTCCCATGACCGAACCTGTTGATTCGTCCGAGACGGAGAACGAGCAGTACCCCGTGGCCCCCAGGTATCACCCGGTGCACAAGCTGACCCGCAAACTATACGATTTTCTGGCCTCTTCCCGGCTGGCCATGGCGCTCCTAGTCGCCATTCTTCTCTGCTGTGTGGCCGGGGTCACGCTTTTTCGCGAGGAACGGGCCGGAGTGCTGATCTTTGACGCCCTCTGGTTCAACGGTCTCCTCCTCCTTCTGGTTATCAATGTCGCCTGCTGTTTTTTCGGCAGAATCTGGGGGAGAAAAATTACGGTGGTCTCCCTGGGGATGATCCTTTTTCACTTGAGTTTCGTGACCATGTTCATGGGGATCGTCTACAACAGCCTCTACTTTTTCCGCGGAGAGATGAGGATCACCGAAGGAGAGACCCTCCTCAACAGGGCGCGGGAAAGTTATGACGGTGCGGAGCGGGGGAGATTTTTCAATCTGTTCCGGTTGAAGGGTGAAACGACGTTGAACCAGCTCCTGGCCAATTATAATGTGGGAGGGACGGACAAGCGGGTTGCCTATGATGTCTCCGTCCGGGAAGGAAACCAGGCGACCAACGGAATCATCTATCTCACCCACAATCTTGAGCACCACGGCTTTACCTACTTCCCCGATCGTGAGGGGTACTCCCTTCTGACGGTTATCACTGACCGGGGAGGGAAAGAGCTCTACGGGGCGCATATCCCGCTGCAGAGCATGGCGCAAAAGGACAAGAGCCGACTCTATACGACGGGAACGAAGGAGGCGCCCGGAGCTATCCCGTTTCCTCAACTCCCGGAAAAAGCGCTCTTTAATCTGAATGTGATCTATCATCCTAATCCGGCGGCCGAACGGAAAGGGGAGGCGACGTTTCAGCTTTGGCCGGCGGTGGAGGGACATCCGGCCCCCGGAGCCAAGCCCTTTGCCCAGGGGAGCGCCGTCATCGGGAGCAGTTTTGACGCGGGGGAGTATCGTCTCTCCGTGAAGGAGGTCCGGTACTGGGTTGTCATGAGAGTTACCTACGAACCGGGTAAGCCCATTGTCCTGGCGAGTCTCTGGGTGGGGCTCTCCGGAATGATCCTCACGACCCTGGGGCGGATGTTCAGAAGGCAGCGAAGGCTTTAGTCATGAATCTTCACGTCGGGGGTGTCCAGAAGGTACCGGTAGGGGGCCATGGGAAGCTTCCGGGCGGTGACAAGGGGGTAGAGGTAACCGTTCCATGCCAGGATGACCCCGAGAGCGACGTAATACCACCGGTCACCATATCTGACCGTGACCCGGCGCAGGGCGATGGCGATGGCAGTGAAGGCGAAGGGGAGTAGCGGTGTCGCCGAATAGAGGAACGCGGGGCGACTGACGAGAAGATAGAGTCCGTAGGTGGCGCAGAAAAAGAGGAGCGGCCGGGCGGTGGTGAGAGATCTCTCCTTCACCGCCAGGAATCCCAGAGTTATCATGGCGGGGAACGTAAGAATCCAGACCGGCAGATTGTTCGTATAGAGGATGAATTCCCCCCTGTTCCCTTCCAGATAGGTCCCCTGTCCGACGATGATGGGGGTTGTAAACCACTCCCAGGCCGAGGTATGGGAGAGAAAGAGTAGATTGGGATCGTATCCCTGGGGACGATACTCCTGGAGGGAGTGGTACCCATTCAGGATAAATTCAAAAAGTTCTCCGGGGTTGTATCCCCGACCGAACCAGAGGTAATAGGAGGCCAGGTAGACGCTGAACGGGATCAGAAGGTAGCTGGTCGCGATGAAGAGCGTGCTCCTGGGGTTACGATAATTCTCATCCTCCCGCAGGGCCAGGAGCATGATCACCCCCCAGCAGGGGAGATAATACCACTTCGTCGCCAGAGCGCACCCCATGAAGAAGGCCGACAGCATGAGCCGGGAACTTCGCCGGTTCTGTTTCAGGTGAAGGATGATGGCGGCGAGGAAAAAGGTCCCCCCATAGACCTCTTCGAAGGTGAATCGGGATAACACAATATGCAGCGGGTCGGTGGCCAGGAGCAGTCCGGCCATGGAAGCGGCTTTCCTGTCCCCGCCGCAGCAGCGGGCCAGGAGATAGGTCAGGAGCGCTGAGAACGCCCCGAAGAGGATGTTTCGCATCCGCCACCCCGCGGGATTGTCGCCAAAAAGCTGAAGAAATCCGCGCAGCATGATATGGCGCAGGGGGGGATGCTCCCAGTTGTCCGGTTCGAACTGGCCGTTATCCCAGTAGTTGGATGCCGCCGCCACATGACCTGCTTCATCCATCCATTGAAATGACGGGTAGGAAAAGTTGTAGAATCTTAAGGCGAGTGCGACCAGGAATACGATCCCCCACAGGAGCAATTCCCTTCTTATCATGGGTGTCCCCCCTGTTGACAGGTGATGAAAATATCTGAGGTGATCCCTTTACCCCGGAGAAGCTGTTCCGCCTCCTCCCCGGTGAGTAGTCGATTGTTGACATACACCAGCACCTTCTCCTTCAGGCGTGGCAGGGATGACGGCGTTACGGCCATGAAGGGGATACCGTTCAGGTTGTAAAGGTACACTCCTTTACCCATGCCCGGAACCTCCCGGAGGGGGATAATTCCCTTCTGGTTGAGGAAACTGTCCCACTGGAGATCGGGGACGATGAGGTAGATTTTCCGGATGACGTTTTTGAGTACGCCGAACTCCACGAGGTTGGACGGGGAAAGGCGGGGAGGTCCATTGTAGGAGACGAGACCGCCGGCATGGGGGTAGGCGTCGAAGAGGAGGAGGATTCTCCCCTTTACCTTTTGACCCTGCCAGACCGCATAGGCCTTCTCCGGTGAATCCACGGTTGTTGTTGTCCTGCCGGGAGCGAAACTCCTGTTGTTCCTTCCGTGAACGGTCACAGACGCCACCGTTAGGATGAAGAGAAGGAGGACGGCCGCCGTCCAGGCTGTGCGGTTTGCGTACATACATGGTCCCTGTTTTTATTGGGGTAGCCAGAGTTCCGGGGGGGGGGGCTGCGTTACCTGCTACAGGGTCGTATTCCCTATATCATGGACGCCCGGCAGAAGGGAAGATTTATGATCCTGAAAAAAGCATTTGCACGCGGAGACGCAGAGAAAACCGAGCAAAACAAGATAATTGCAGAGAAATAACCTTCACCGGATTGGTGCAGGCTTCATCTGTCCCAACGGCTTGATTTTCTCCGCGATCTCCGCGTCTCCGCGTGATGAACCGCCGTTTTTAGGATGATAGTTTTAGTGAAGGAGTGGCTGACCGAAGTGGGGGTGGAACACGATACCGTTTGACAGAATATCAAGTTGTGTGTTCTAGTTGTGAAATTAAACGTCGCCGTTTGGAGGAGTAATGATGAAACCTGAATTGATTTTGTTCTGGAGCGCCGTGGGATTGTACGGGTTAAGCACCTTCAGCTACATCTTCGGCTTGATCGCCCGGCAGGAGAAGCTCTTTACCCTGGGGTTCTACAGCGCGCTTCTGGGGTTTATCCCGCACGTCATCGCCATTGGCCAGCGGTGGTCAGCCACGGGGATCTCCCCCTTTATCTCCATCTCCGAGTCCATCACCCTGGGCGTCTTCATGACGGTCCTCATCTTTCTTCTTGTCCAGTTTTCCACGAAGAAGATCCGTCCACTGGGGGTTCTCGTCATGCCGGTGGCCTTCGTGCTGTTGGGGTGGGCCGGAACGCTCATGAAGGAGGTGGCCAGTACCCTGGCCCCCGCGTTGCAGAGCGGCTGGATCTGGGTCCATATCGTGGGAGCCTCGGCGGGATTCGCCTCGGTCCTCATTGCGGCGGGCTTGGGACTCCTCTACCTCCTCAAGGAGCGTAACAGCGGTGGACTCTACGACAAACTCCCCGATCTGCCGGCCATTGACGACCTCTCCTATCGCTTCATTTCCGGAGGGTTCATCTTGTACGGCCTCATGATCGTCTCCGGCTGTTTCTGGTCCAATCAGGTGAAAGGGAACTACTGGAACTGGGATCCCGTCGAGGTCTGGTCCCTGGTTTCCTGGCTCATCTACGGGATCTATCTTCACCTCCGGATCACCTTCGGCTGGCGCGGCCGTAAACTGGCATGGTACGCCCTCATCGCCCTGGTGGCGATGATCGTCAGTTACTGGGGAATCCCCTTTTCCGTGGAGACCTTCCATTCGGGTTTCCGCATTGATCACACCTGAGTATGTACTTACCGGAGAACTTGAACGTGCAAAAAGTATCTGTCGTCATACTGATCTCCCTTTCCCTGGCGCTTTCGGGCTGCACGGGGAAGGGGGGGCAAAGTAGTCAGGAGAAGCATAAAGGTGGCCAGAGTAAATCGGTGCATGGCGAGCCCTCCGCCTCGGGGGAAGTCGTCAAGTTTATCGATGTCCTCAAGACGAAGAGTCTCCCCCCCTATCCGGGGATAACCATTGGCGCGGCCTTTGACGGCTATCCCTACTTTACCCGCCGTGAATGGAGTGAGACTCGGGCGAACAACGGGAAGATCTACATCGACTGCGTCGGCTGGTTCGACCCCAAGGGTTTGGATGACGCCGCTACCAAGGGTGGTGTTACTGGCCGGGGGGTGGCGGTTAAGTTTGTCATAACGTCGGACGGGACGTTCGGCGTGGTCATGGCCTCCCGGCTGGAGGCGAAGAGTGACGGCGCGGTATCTTCCGATCCGGAGGGAGATCTGAAGGGGATTCTGGACCGAATCTTCGGAAAGAAGGAGATCAGGTTTTAGATGAAACTTGCCATTATTTTCCCACCCCTTCCCTTCGGCTGGACTCCGGTGGCCCCACCGATTCTGGAATATCTGGCGGCTCTTACCCGCAGATATGATCCCTCCATAGAAATCAAACTGATCAGCGCCAGCGCCACCCCCGATGCCTTTGACACCCTGGAGTGTGACCTGGCTGCCATCAGTATCCTCACCCCCACCTCTGTGCCGGGATACCGGATTGCGCAGAAGCTCCGCGCCCGGGGGATCACGGTGGTATTCGGCGGTATGCACGCCTCCGCCATGCCGGAGGAGGCCAAGGGTTACGGCGATGCGGTGGTGGTGGGCGAGGCCGAGACCTCCTGGCCCCAGGTCCTCAAGGATTATCTCGCCGGAACGTTGAAGCCGTTCTACAAGGGGGAGCAGATTCCGCTGGATGACCTCCCCACCCCGTTGTACGGGATGCTTCAGGACCGCCATCAGTTTCGGATACTCAACACCTCCCGGGGGTGCCCCTACAACTGCACCTTCTGTTCGGTCAAGCCGTTTTACGGAGCCGACATCCGTTTCCGCCCCATCGACCAGGTGGTGCGGGATGTGGCGGCCATTCCGGAAAAGATGTACATCAACGGTGACGAGAACATCTGGTGGCAAGGGTTTGAGCAGCGGGCCACGGAGATGTTCATGGCGCTGAAGGGGAGCGGCAAGAAGTGGATGGGGTTCGGGAGTCTCCGGCCGGTCATGACCCCCGCTGGTTCGCGCATGCTCAAGGCCGCCCGGGAGTCGGGGATGCTGACGGTCTGGGTCGGTTGGGATTCCATTTCCGACGATTCGCTGACGGCGTACAAGGCCGACGGCAAGATCGGGGTGGATCGGGAACGGGCCATCAAGATCCTGCGGGATCACGGCATCGACGTCTCGCTTTTTTATATGCTGGGGGGGCGCACCGACTCCCTGGATGATTTCAAACGTTCCGTGGAGGTGGCCGACCGCCTGGGGGTCAGTATGCATCCGTCACTCCTGGTCCCCTATCCGGGAACGGAGCTGCGGCGTCAGTACGAACCGTATCTGTATAAAAATTTGGGGTGGGAGTACTACACCGGCGCCTACGCTCTGTTCGAACATCCCGATCCCGCCATGACTCCCGAGATGCGGGAACAGCAGTTTTACGAGAGTTCGCTGGAAATCCTGAGTCTAGGGCGGATTCTGGGACACATGAGACATGTTCCTCTCTCCGGTTTCCCCTATGCCCATATTATTTCGCTTATGAACCAGCTTCCGGTTCGGAAGGGGATGAAGATCTGCTACGAGCAGTGGAAGGCCGACAGAGCAGTCGTGCGGGAGAAACGGCTGATTTTATGACATCCCGAACCCTGCCGCCGGCGTCCTGGCGCCTGGTGACCGTTATCCTCTCCTGCATCGTTGTGGGGATGTTCCTTTATTCCCGGGTCATCCTGTATTCGGGATTCATCTTCGACGATTTCGACTATGTTGTAAGTAATTATTTTATAAAGGATTTGACAAAGTTTCGCAACCTGTCGGAGCTCCGCTACGTGGGGTACCTGACCTTCGCCCTGAACTACCTCTATGGTGGGCTGGAGCCGCAGGGGTATCACCTTTTCAACGTCCTGATTCATATCACCAACTCCGTCGTCGTTTACCTGCTGGCCTCCTGTCTCCTCCGTCTTACGGTACGGGAAGAGTCCCCCCGGGCGTCGGCTGGGGAGTGGGCTCTCCCCTGCGCCGTAGCCATCGTCTTCCTGACCCATCCGCTGGCCACCCAGTCGGTAAGTTACATCTCCCAGCGTTTTTCATCCCTCTCCACGTTGTTCTATCTTGCCGCGGTCCTTCTCTACCTCCTGGGGAGGGAACGGCACCTCAGGGATGATGTTCCTACCTTTAACGGGCCACTCCTCCTGGCCCTTGTCTCCGCCTGCCTGGGGATAAAGAGCAAGGAGACGGTCTTTACCCTCCCTGTCATGCTGACGATCCTGGAACTGATTTTTTTCCGGGGGGGGAGAGGTATCTCCGGCGGGCGTCGGTTTCTCCTCCTTCTCCCCTTTTACGCCACCATGCTGGTGGTTCCCCTCTCCCTCTACGGTCCGGAACTGGGGCTGTTCGGTACGGTCTCGGGAATCTCGGAGCGGACACGGGGGGAAAAACTCATTGATCTGGATACCCGGTCCCGGAGTCAGTATCTGTTCACCCAGTTCAGCGTCATCGTCACCTA
>CAIUUR010000548.1 GCA_903902345.1 uncultured Geobacteraceae bacterium
ACCGCCGTCTCGTTGGTAGGGACGCAGGGAGCTGCCGGTACCACCGGCACGACAGGCACGACTGGAGCACAGGGCATCCAGGGACTGACCGGCACGACTGGAGCACAGGGCATCCAGGGACTGACCGGCACGACCGGCCCCGCAGGTTCCTCCGGCGCCAACTACACCGTTCCCCCCGCGCGGGTGATCGCCACCGGTCAGGTGAAATCCTACGCAGTTGGAGACGATGGCGACTGGATGCCCGGGGCGTCAACTGTCCCGCGGTTCCTTGACAACGGTGACGGGACGGTAAAAGACAACCTGACCGGGCTGGTCTGGTTGACAAACGCCAATTGCTCCGCCACCCTTGGCGGGGTTGCCAGTACCGGGACCGGACTCACCTGGGCCAATGCCCTGACCTGGAGCAACAATCTGGTCAGTGGCTCCTGCGGCCTGACCGATGGCTCCACCGCCGGACAGTGGCGTCTGCCCAACCGTACGGAGCTGATGAGCCTGGTGGACCTCTCAAAGAGCGCTCCTGCTTTGCCGGCAGGACATCCCTTTACGATTGTCCAGTCCAATGTCTATTGGTCCGGCAGTACCTACGCAGGCGATACTACGAACGCCTGGTTCGTCAGTATGCCCAGTGGTGGCGTGAGCTTCTACATTAAGACGTATAGTTTCTATGTTTGGCCCGTGCGGGCGGGACAGTAGGTTATTTGGTTATTTGGTTTTTGGGGTGCGGGATCGGGGTGAAGAGGCATGACCATAACCACTGAACCTTTGAAACTTAGAACCTTTGAACCGCAAAGACGCAAAGTACGCAAAGAAAGCGCGAAGCAACGACCGAATCTTTCGGGTTAAACCGTAAATCACCCCCTTGCGGGAGGGGGAGCCGAAAAATGGCAGGTCGGGTTATGCGATGAGTTCGCTAACCCGACCTACGCTTGTCTTTTTTAGTGGCGAGGTATGCAGGAAAGAAGAAAGCCGCTCTCCGGCGATGGGGGGGGCGGCTTTTTTGTGGTTACAGCACGACGAAAAAGCCGGCAGTGGTAAAATTTCCTTTACATGTCGCCTGTTCACGGTCTATCTTCAATTATTCATAGAACAGTGAAAGGAATTGATCATGGCACATGCTTGTACCGCTATCATGAACGGTCGGGATATTCGCCGGTTCCTGGAAATTCCCGAAAATCTGTGCAATCGGAGGATTCTTATAACAATTGATCCTGTTGAAGCGTCGCCGGCGCCGGTGTCGAATAGATTGCTGACTCTGTTCGCCAATGCGCCGAATATCAGGATTCCAACAACTATCTCCATTGAAACCCTTACTGACGAGATGAATGATGCTTTATCTTGATACCAACATCCTGGTATATTCCCTTGTTAATCAGGATAACGACAAGATGATCGCCTCCCAGGCGCTCATCAATCAATGCATAGCCGATTCATCACTTCTTCTCTCTCCTCTCATCTTGCAGGAACTCGCCTTTACTCTCGCCAAATTGAATTTACCGCAGGCCATGATCAGGGATAGTTTCGAAGCGTTCAAAGTGTTTGTCGCCTTTGACATCGATATGGCACTGTGCGATTCCGGTTTCCAGCTTGCTCTTGCCTCAAACCCAACTTCACAACTCCCAAAAAAAACCTTGCGGGTGGTTGGGGTTATGTAAGGGCACGGCATGCCATGCCCCTGATATGGTTGGACCCGGGGCGGGCGCTGATTTCCTCTACGACTTCCATCTGTGTCGCGAGTCTATGGTTAATGCGTTGACGACGTCAGCCAATTCTCGGTTACTACACCGGGATACTTGGCGAAGTCCTTCACGTTGTTGGTGACCACCGTGACGCCCAGCGCCACGGCATGAGCGGCGATCAACTTGTCGAGATGATCTTTCTTGCTGTCGCGGGTGGCCATCCGAATCGGCCCGTAAGCCTCGCCGGCAGCGCCATCAAATGGCGCCACGGGGATGTCCTCAATGAGGTTGGCGAGATTGATCCGCTCGCGCTGGGGGTCAACGGCGACGGCCACCCCGTACTCTAGTTCGGCATAGGTGATGGCCGACATCACCACGTCGCCGACGTAGCATAGCGCGAAGCGCCGTGCGACTGCTTCCGGCTGTTTTTTAATCAGGTAAATACACATGTTGGTGTCGAGCATATAGCGCGGCATTACAGTGCATCCCTTTCAACTTGTTCCTGGTCGCCCCGGCCTTCGTCCATGAAATCCGGAGAGAACTGAGAAAACTTGGCCAGCACACCGGACAGCGAACGGCGAACCGGACGAATCCGGAGTTCGTTCCCGATTCGCTCGATTTCAAGGTCCATGTCGGTGCGTTCATAGGCCAAGTCAGCCGGAATACGGACTGCCTGCGAGTTGCCATTTTTGAAAGCTCGAGTGGTTAGCATTGCAATCTCCGTTAATGGATGTACGCCGTGTGTACTTTACCTGCCGTTTTTGGGAAAGTCAAGACATTGCATCCGCCGACCTTGATATCTCATAAATTTCTTGTGTTACTGAAAGTTTCATGCCATGATACGAAGTTCTTCCTGACGGGCGATGCTCGTCTTTTTCTTTTGGCAAAGGCGCCGGAACTCACGGATAAATATATGGTAGGAGAAGAAATCATGCAGCAACTCATCAGAAACATCGCCATCATCGCCCACGTCGACCATGGCAAGACTACCCTGGTGGACGCCATGCTCAAGCATGCCGGGGTCTATCGCGAAAACGAACAGATCACCGAGCGGGTCATGGATTCCAATGACCTGGAAAAGGAACGAGGGATCACCATCCTCTCCAAGAACCTGTCGGTTCATCACGGCCGCTACAAGATCAACATCGTCGACACCCCCGGCCATGCCGACTTCGGCGGCGAAGTGGAGCGGGTGCTCACCATGGTGGACTCCGTCCTCCTGTTGGTGGACGCGTTGGACGGCCCCATGCCCCAGACCCGCTTCGTTCTCAAAAAGTCCCTGGATCTGGGCCTGAAGCCCATCGTAGTCATCAACAAGATTGACCGTCCCGGCGCCCGCCCCGACGAAGTGGTGAACATGGTGTTCGATCTCTTCTGCGAACTGAACGCCTCCGACGAGCAGTTGGACTTTCCCATCGTCTACACCAGCGCCAAGCTGGGGTACTCCAAGCTGGACCTGAATTCCCCCGCCACCTCCATGGAGTCACTCTTCGCCGTGGTGGAGAGCAATGTCCATCCCCCCAAGGGGGACCCCAACGCTCCGTTTCAGCTCCTGGTCACCAACATCGACTACAATGATTACATCGGGCGGATCGCCTCCGGCAAGATCCACAGCGGCAAGGTCAAGGCCGGTGAGACGCTGGCGGTGGTCAAGCTGGATGGCTCCATCGTCAAGGGGCGGATCTCCAAGCTCCTGGGGTATGAAGGGCTCAAACAGGTGGAGATCGCCGAGGCGGTTACCGGCGACATCATCTGTCTGGCCGGCTTCGATGACGTGGGGATCGGCGAAACCCTGGCCTGCAGTGACAACCCCGTGGCGCTCCCCTACGTGGCCATCGATGAGCCGACCATCTCCATGAACTTCATCGTCAACTCCTCTCCCTTTGCCGGCCGGGAAGGGAAGCTGATCACGTCGCGCAACATCCGGGAACGGCTCACCAAGGAGCTCCGGACCAATGTATCGCTTCGGGTGGAGGATACGGATAACTCCGATACCTTCAAGGTCTCGGGACGGGGAGAGCTCCATCTCTCCATCCTCATCGAGAATATGCGGCGGGAAGGGTTCGAACTGGCAGTCTCCAAGCCCGAAGTTATCTACCGGGAGGTGGACGGGAAGAGAATGGAGCCCATGGAATATCTGGTGGTGGACGTTCCTTCCGAGTACCAGGGGTCGATCATCGAAAAGATGGGGCCGCGCAAGGGGGAGATGTCATCCATGCAGCCCATGGGGGACACGATCCGACTGGAATTCATCGTTCCGGCGCGGGGGCTCATCGGCCTGAGAGGGGAACTTCTCAGCGAGACTCGCGGAACCGCGGTCATGACCCACATCTTTCACGATTACTCCCCTTACCGAGGGGATATCCCCGGCCGGAAAAACGGCGTTCTCACCGCCATGGAGCATGGGGAGACGACTGCCTATGCCCTGGATGCCCTTCAGCCCCGGGGGACTCTCTTCATCGGGCCTGCCACGGAGGTCTATGGCGGGATGATTATCGGGATGCACGCCAAGGACAATGACCTGGACGTGAATCCCAACAAGGGAAAGAAGCTGACCAACGTCCGGGCCTCGGGCACTGATGACGCCATCCGGCTGACCCCCCCCCGCCTCCTGACACTGGAACAGGCGCTGGAGTTCATCGACGAGGACGAGCTGGTGGAGGTGACCCCCCTCTCCGTCCGGCTGCGGAAGAAGGAACTTGATCCTAACCGGCGGAAGCGTGGGTCGAAAGGGTAATAGTCTGAAACCTGATAACCTTTGAATCGCAAAGACGCAAAGTACGCAAAGAAAAACGGGAAAAATCTAATCTTTTTGTTTTTGAACCCAGAAAAGATTTTTTCCTTTGCGTCCTTTGCGTCTTTGCGGTAAAGAGGTTTTAGCTTTTTCTGTTCCTGTTTCTCCAGGACAGCTTTTTTGGAAAATTTCGGGGGTTTTCATGATCTCTTTTATCAAACGCTTCGCTCTGCTTGGTGTCATATCTCTTGCCGCCTGCGCCACCACCGATACGTCGTCCTTGAAGAAGAGCCCCGAGGCCACCTTCAAGGAGGCCGATGAGCTGAGCGCTAAGGGGCGCTATGACGATGCCATTGCCCAATGGAAGAAGGTGAAGGAGAGCTATCGGTCACCGGAGGTGGCCGCCACGGCCGAATTGAAGATCGCCGATGCCTACTACGCCAAGGAGGGGTGGATCGAGGCCGCTGCTGCCTACGAAGATTTCCGGAAGCTTCACCCCCGGAACGCCAAGGCTCCCTACGCCCTGTATCGAATGGCTCTCAGTCATTACAACCAGATCGAGAAGATCGACACCGACCAGACTCCGGTGAAGAATGCCCTAACTTCGCTGGAGATGTTTCTCAAGGAGTACCCCACATCGGAGTATGTCAAGGACGCCACCGATAAGCTTTCCCTCTGCCGGCTCAAGATGGCCCAGTATGAACTCTATGTCGGGCGTTTTTATTACCGCACCGACAAGTACCTCTCCGCCGTGGGGAGACTTGAAGGGATACTGAAGAAATATCCCACTGCGTCAGTCATGGATGAGACGCTTTATTATCTGGGGGCCTCCTATCTCCGGATGGGCGAAAATGCCAAGGGGAAAGAGACCCTTAAGCGGTTGGTCAAGGAGTATCCCGCCGGCGCGTTCACGGAAAAGGCTCGCAAGCTGCTGGCTTCGGCGTAAATGCTTTCCGGCGCGGCGCCGGACCGGCGCCGCTCAAGCGTGGAAAACCGTATTTATAAAACGGTTTTTTTAGCTTGACGAAAGAAATGCAGTTAAGTAAAATCCCACCCCGCATCCCCATAAAGTAAAACTTCGGTTTAGAGATTTTCCTCCATGACGCTGGGGGAAATATCTCGGTATTCCCGCGTTTCAACCATCGTTGTAGACACCACAACAAAACAGGAGGTAGGAGATGTCTGATTACGGTACCCTGCAGGATCGCGTACG
>CAIUUR010000549.1 GCA_903902345.1 uncultured Geobacteraceae bacterium
GAAACCGCACCACTATTCGCCGGCTCACGAAAATCCCGACCTGGCGGAGCTGGTATGCTCCAACTCCTTTCGGGGAGAGTCTCTGGAAAACGCCGTGGGGCTTCTCAAGGACGAGTTGCGGCGTCTGGGGAGCCTCTTCATGGCGGCTGCGGACGGGACGCGGGTTCCGGCTGGTGGAGCGGTGGCCGTGGACCGTGGACTCTTCGCACGGGCCGTAACGGAAAAGATTCAACAGCACCCTCTCATCAACCTGGTCCGGAAGGAGGTGACGGAGCTTCCTTCCGGGATTGTGGTGGTCGCCTCCGGGCCGCTTACCAGCGACCTTCTGGCGGAGCAGCTCCGGCCGCTGGTGGGGGATAACCTCTATTTCTATGACGCCATTGCTCCCATCGTCACTGCCGAATCCCTGGATCTCAGTCGCGTCTTTCCGGCCTCCCGCTACGGCAAGGGGGAGGGGGATGATTACCTGAACTCCCCCCTCAACAGGGAAGAGTACGAACGTTTCGTAGCCGAGCTCATCGCCGCGGATAAGGTTGCTCCCCGGGATTTCGAGAAGGCGATTCATTTCGAGGGGTGTATGCCGGTGGAAGAGCTGGCGGCACGGGGGATCGAGACGCTGAGGTTTGGCCCCATGAAACCGGTGGGACTCAACGATCCCCGCACCGGCCGGGAACCTCATGCCGTGGTGCAGCTTCGTCAGGAAAACCGCGGTGCAACCTTATACAACCTAGTGGGTTTTCAGACCAAGATGACCTACCCCGAGCAGCGACGGCTCTTCCGGATGCTGCCGGGGCTTGAACGTGCGGAGTTCGCCCGTTTGGGTTCGCTGCACCGGAATACCTTCATTACCTCGCCATCCTTGCTGGAGTCGACTCAGCAGTTGAAAGCAGAGCCACGGTTTTTCTTTGCCGGACAGATCACCGGTGTGGAGGGGTACGTTGAATCGGCGGCCAGCGGCTTCCTGGCTGGGGCCAATGCCGCCCGCTTCGCCCTGGGGGAGGCCCTCCTCGCTCCCCCAACCACTACCGCTCTGGGCGCCTTGGTAACTCACATCACCTCCACGGAGAGCCGACACTTCCAGCCGATGAATGTCAACTACGGCCTCTTTCCCGACCTGCCGGGACGAGTGAAGAAAAAGGAGCGCCGGGCGCAGCTTGCCCAACGGGCGCAGGCCGCTCTTCAGCTCTGGTGGGGGGAGGTTCAGGGGGTGAAGGAGTGACAGGGATGACTGCCGGGAGAAAGGGGTGGTCATGACGGAGCAACAGATCCTTCTCACGTTCTTTATTCTCAACTGGCTCCTTGTGATTGGCGATGCTTCATTGGGTTACTTCATCTTGCCGCGTCTCATCCCCCGGAACCCCGCCGACGCACTCCCGGATGCGGCAGACGGCTATGGGAGTGCCGTGGGTGGGATGCGTCGGCTGCTTGCCCTCATGGTGCTGCTGTATATGCTGGCAAACTGTTACGCTTTTTATCAGCGGTATGCAAACCTGTTGTATCTTGTGACGTTCATTCTGCTTCTGGATATCTTCGCCCAACTGTTCCTTCGACGGATTCGTCTCAGGCGGAGATGAAGTTGAAATCCCGATGGATTTATTTTTTTAAAACGTAGTGAGAGAATATGAGCAAGAATGGACATGATCATGGTGAGAGTAGAACCAATCTGATCTCCGTGGAAGGGCGGAGGCGCCTGCAGGAGGAGTACGATTACCTCTGGGAGGACGAGCGTCCCAGGATCGTCCGCGAGGTCTCCGACGCTGCGGCTGAAGGTGATCGGAGTGAAAATGCTTCGTATATCTACGGTCGCAAGCGACTGCGGGAGATCGATGGTCGCCTCAAGTTTCTCGGGGGACGGCTGAAGGCGTTGAAGGTCGCCTTGCCTCCGGCCAGACCGCTGTCTGTTTCCTTTGGCTGCTGGGTGACCTTTGAAGATGAAGAGGGGGAAGAGCGCTGTTATCAGCTGGTGGGACCCGACGAATTCGATGTGACCGCCGGTCGGATTAGCATCGATTCTCCCGTCGGGGTGGCGCTTCTCGGCAAAAAAGTGGATGATGAGGTTGTCATCCGTCGCCCCGCCGGTGACCTGCAGGTAACCATTCTGGCAATCAGGTAGCTCTTCTTAGGTGATCCGCGACCATAAACATACCAACTATGCACCTCTACGTTCCGAGGTTACCGGGGACGCGTGACTGTCCCCGGTAACAGTTAGATCGTTCAGAGACCCAGTTGTTTGAAAAAATCGTTCCCCTTGTCATCCACCAGAATGAATGCGGGGAAATCTTCCACCTCGATCTTCCAGACCGCTTCCATCCCCAGTTCAGGGAAATCGATGCACTCCACCTTCTTGATGTTCTCCTCAGCCAGTACCGCCGCTGGGCCTCCGATGGAGCCAAGATAGAAGCCGCCATGGTTGTGACAGGCATCGGTTACCTGTTGGCTCCGGTTCCCCTTGGCGATCATGATCAGACTGGCGCCCTTGGACTGGAGCAGATCCACATAGGAGTCCATCCGACCCGCCGTCGTGGGACCGAAGGAGCCGGATGGTTTCCCTGCGGGGGTCTTCGCCGGGCCGGCGTAGTAGATGGGGTGGTTGAGCAGGTACTCGGGGACCGGTTTGCCCGAGTCCAGAATTTCCTTGAACTTGGCGTGGGCGATGTCGCGCCCCACCACGATGGTGCCGTTGAGGAGGAGGGGAGTGGAGACCGGGTGCTTGCTCAGTTCCGCCAGGATTTCCTTCATGGGGAGGTTCAGGTTTATCTTGACGCCGTGGCTATGCTTGCCGCGGTACTGTTCCGGTATGAGACGACCGGGATTCCGGTCCATCTCCTCCACGAAGAGTCCTTCCCGGGTGATCTTCGCCTTGATGTTCCGATCGGCGGAGCAGGAGACAGCCATCCCCAGCGGACAGGATGCGCCGTGGCGTGGTAGCCTGATTACCCTGATGTCATGGGCAAAATACTTGCCGCCGAACTGGGCCCCGATACCGAGCTTTTGGGCCGCTTCAAGAAGTTTCGCTTCCAGTTCCAGGTCGCGGAATGCCTGCCCCTGCTCGTTCCCCGTCGTGGGGAGGCCATCCAGTTCCTTGGCTGATGCCAGTTTGACGGTTTTCATAACGGCGTCGGCGGAAGTACCGCCAACCACGATGGCGATATGGTAGGGTGGACAGGCGGCCGTCCCCAGGTACTTCATCTTGTCGATGAGGAATTTTTCCAGCTTTTCCGGAGTGAGGAGCGCCTTGGTTTCCTGGAAGAGCATGGTCTTGTTGGCCGAACCTCCACCCTTGGCCATGAAGAGAAATTTGTAGTAGTCGCCGTCGGTGGCCATAATGTCGATCTGGGCCGGCAGGTTGGTCCCGGTGTTTTTTTCTTCGTACATATCCAGGGCCACGGTCTGGGAGTAGCGGAGATTCTCCTCGGTGTAGGTCTTGTAAATCCCCTTGCTGAGCCACTCTTCATCCCTGACGCCGGTCCAGAGCTGTTGCCCCTTTTTGGCCAACACCATGGCGGTGCCGGTGTCCTGGCAGGTGGGGAGCTGGAACCCGGCGGATATTTCGGCATTCCGGAGGAAGGCCAGAGCTACCCCCTTGTCGTTCATGGATGCCTCGGGGTCTCCAAGGATGCTGGCGACCTGCTCATTATGGGCGGGGCGGAGCAGGAACGAGACATCACGCATTGCTTCGTTGGCCAGAATCGAGAGCGCCTCGGGACAGACCCGGATCACATCTTTGCCGGCAA
>CAIUUR010000550.1 GCA_903902345.1 uncultured Geobacteraceae bacterium
CTGAAAATTACCCAATCATTTTCCGATATCGACCTTTCGCCGGAGAACGTGGACAACCACGGCATGGGAACCATCTTTGAGTACCTCATCCGAAAGTTCAAGGAAGCCAGCAACGACGCCGCCGGTCAGTTTTATACCCCACGCGATATCATCCGGTTGATGGTCAAGCTGATGTTTGAGCCGGACCGGGCAAAGCTGGCCAAGGAAAGTCTGGTGGGGATTTACGACCCCGCTTGCGGCACCGGCGGCATGCTCACCATCGCCAAGGAGTACCTGCTGGCCGGCGTTAACTCCGGTCTGGAAGTTTACCTCTACGGCCAGGAGTTGAACGAAAAAGCTTACGCCATCTGCAAGGCGGACATGCTGATGAAGGGAGAAGACCCGGAGAACATCAAACGGGAAAACACCCTCTCCCATGATCTCCTCCCCGGCAAGTCATTCAACTACATGCTCTCCAACCCACCCTTCGGCAAGGACTGGAAAAACATCCGTGAAGAGGTAGAAGCTGAGAACAAGCTTGGAGCGGCGGGACGCTATGCCCCCGGTCTTCCCGACGTGGGCGACGGCGCCATGCTGTTTCTATTGCACAAGCTCTCCAAGATGGATACCAAAGGCTCCAAGATCGGGCTCATCTTCAACGGTTCACCCCTCTTCAACGGCGACGCGGGGAGCGGCCCCAGCAATATCCGGCGGCATATCATGGAAAACGACTGGCTCGACGCCATTGTCGCGCTTCCCAACGACATCTTTTACAATACGGGGATCGCCACCTATATCTGGCTGATCAACAACAACAAGCCGGTGGAGCGGAGCGGCAAGGTGCAGCTCATCAACGCAGCCGGCAAGGATTTTTACACCATGTTGCGCCGCAACCTGGGGAAGAAACGGGTGGAGATCAGCGAAGAGCAGTCCGCCGCCATCCTCGCCATCTATCAGGCGTTCGACGAAAGCGGCCTCTGCAAGATTTTTGACACCACCGACTTCGGCTACACCAAGGTTTGCGTGGAACGCCCCCTGCGGTTACGGTACGACCTGAACGACGAGCAGCGCCGACGACTTGCTCTGGATGTCGCGGTGCTCAAGCTGAAGGACGAGCGGGCAGGACAACTCGTCACCGCTCTCGATAAACTAGCAAAGAAGGCGCCATGGAACGACGACGGTCTTTTCTTTGCCGCACTGGAAAAAGCCTTGCCGTGGAAACTTACCGCCGGGCTGGTGAAGGTGATTCGCTCCATTCTTGGGGTGAGGGATGAGGACGCCGTGCCGTTGCTGGATAGCGACGGTCAACCGGTGCCGGACAGTGAACTACGGGATTACGAGAACGTGCCGCTGAAAGAGGATATCGACGACTACTTTCAGCGAGAGGTAGTGCCTCACGTCTCCGATGCCTGGATGGATCGGGAGAAGGACAAGATCGGCTACGAGATCAGCTTTACCCGCTACTTCTACGAGTACACCCCGTTGCGCTCCACCGAGGAGATCGGGGCGGAGTTGATGGCGTTGGATGAAGAGACGGAAAACCTGCTGCGGGAGATCGTGCAAGGATGATTCGCCTAAAATATCTTACAATAGTGAATGCGTCTTTACCTCGCGACCGTGTACCTCTGCCGGATGACGAAGTAACATTTTTGCCAATGGAACGTATCGGTGAGAACGGGGAATTGGATTTGTCGTTAGTGCGTCCGGCAAAAGAGATTTCGCAAGGGTATACGGCGATGCTGGACGATGATGTTGTCGTCGCCAAAATCACCCCGTGCTTCGAAAATGGCAAAGGTGCACTTTGCGAAGGGCTAAAAGGTGGACTTGGTTTCGGCACAACTGAGTTGATAGTCCTTCGAGCAAAAAAACAAACCAACCCTCGCTTTCTATACTGGCTCACTCGCAGTAATGAGTTCCGCAAGTGGGGCGAAGCGGATATGACCGGTTCCGCTGGGCAGAAACGTGTCACTGAGGATTTTGTTTCAAATTTTCGTTCCGCGGAGCTTTCGCATTCACACCAACGCCGCATCGCCGCCTACTTGGACGAACAGACCGCGAAGATTGACCGGCTCATGGCGCTCCGACGGCGGCAGATGGAACTGTTGAAGGAACAACGGGCCGCCGCCATCCAGCAGGCAGTCACCCGTGGCCTCAACCCCAACGCCCCCATGAAAGACTCCGGTGTTCCTTGGCTGGGGGAGATCCCGGCGCATTGGGAGTTGAAATCGATTAAATATATTGCACGTATTTGCCGAGGCCGCTTCGGGCATAGGCCAAGAACTGACCCGGCACTTTACGATGGACCATATCCGTTCATTCAAACTGGTGACGTTGCCACTGCGAATAAATACTTGACTTCGTACACGCAAACTCTAAGTGAAAAGGGCTATCACGTAAGCGTTGAATTTCCAAGCGGTACCCTCTTGATCACTATAGCAGCTAACATAGGTGACTTGGCAATATTAAGCATAAATGCTTGTTTACCTGACAGCATTGTAGGTCTTTTTCCTTATGCGGGAACAAACGTAGAGTTTCTTTACTATCAACTTTCGTGTCTAAAATATCGCCTCCATGCACTTGCACCAGAAAATACTCAAAAGAATCTAAATATTGATCGTCTAAG
>CAIUUR010000551.1 GCA_903902345.1 uncultured Geobacteraceae bacterium
AACATCCCCCGGGGGGATTTCGTTTTTTTGACCGGTGCGTCCGGCGCGGGAAAATCGACCCTGCTGAAGCTCCTCTATGCCGAAATTTCTCCCAGCCATGGCCAGATCATCATTGATAACCAGAATATAAGCCGTCTGACCCCTTCGGAGCTTCCCTATCTGCGCCGTACCATCGGCATCGTCTTTCAGGATTTTCGTCTCCTCCCCAATCGAAGTGTCATGGAAAATGTGGCCATCACTCTGGAGGTGTTGGGGATCGGGCGGAAGGAGATCAGTGAACGGGTGACCCGGATACTGGCTCAGGTCGGTCTGGAACAGCGGATGCACGCAACCCCCTGTCGCCTTTCCGGGGGGAGCAGCAGCGGGTAGCGTTGGCGCGGGCGCTGGTTAACGAGCCGAAGATCCTCCTGGCCGATGAGCCCACCGGAAACCTGGACGACGAAAACAAGTCGCTCATTCTCAACATCCTTGCCGAGGCGAACTGTCGCGGCACCACGATCATCGTCGCCTCCCATGACCTACGCCTGGTGGCGTCCAGCAACAGGCGCGCTCTGATGCTGGAACAGGGAGAACTTCACGAGGTTCATGATGAGCAGCGGTAAATTCAAAAGACGTCATATCTCCGGGCGGGGGGGGATCCTGGGGTTGACCGCCTATTTCTTCCGGCGTTCATTGCTGAATATCCGTCAGAACCTGGTCATTAATCTCCTGGCCGTGGTAACGATCACCCTCTCTTTTCTCATCGTCTCGCTCTTTCTTTTGGTCTTTGTTAATCTGGAGGGGGCTGGAGAACTCTGGAGCGAGAAGATCCAGGTGACGGCCTATTTCGACCGGGAACTGAACGAGAAGGAGTTTATCGCTCTGCGGGATCTGATCATGACCCTGGAAGGGACCGACAGCATCGCCTATGTCTCCAAGGGGGAGGCGATGAAACGGTTCAGGAGTCGTCTCAAGGGACAGGAATCGCTCCTGGACGGCGTACCCCCGGAAGTCCTTCCTTCGTCCCTGGAAATCAGGTTGAAGCAGGCTTTCCGCTCCAGTGGCTCGGTGGAGGCGTACGTGGCCCGGCTGAAGAAGATCCCCACGGTTCTTGAGGTCCAGTACGGCGAGGAGTGGGTGCGGCGCTTCAATACTTTCATGAATTTCATGCGCTTTGGCGGCGCCCTGCTGGGGGGATTCATTGCCCTGGCGGTCCTCTTTATCATCTCCAATACCATCAAGATCACCATCTACTCCCGGCGGGAGGAGGTGCAGTTGCTGGAGGTGGTGGGGGCCACCCGGCTCTTCATCCGGATACCGTTTCTCATCGAGGGGATGCTCCAGGGGCTTTGCGGCGCGATCCTGGCGCTCCTGATCCTGGCGGGGGTCTCCTGGCTGTTTTTGAACCATGCGGGTAATTTCCTGATCTTTAATCCACAGGAAGCCGGTCTGATCTTCATTCCGGTTACCTTCTGCGCCGCGCTGGTGGCGACGGGAGTTTTGGTGGGATTCATCGGGAGTCTCACCTCCCTGCACCGGTTCGTCGACCAATCATGATACGGGGAGCTGCGCTGCTTCTCCTTCTTCTCACCTTCTCCACCTCCCGGGGCGCTTTGGGCGCCGACAACCGTAAGGATCTGAAGGGGATACAGCAGGAGATCAAGAAGAAGGAGTTTCTCCTCAAGACCACCAGAAAGATTGAAAAACAGGTCTCCGGAGAGCTGCTCCTCATCGATAAGGGGCTCAAGGAGAAGGAGAGTGGCCTCCGGCGGCTCTCCACTGATCTGAAGGTTCTGGAGCAGAGTCTGCTGAACACCCAGCGGCAGAGCCAGAGTACCCAGACCGAGGTCGACCGGAAACAACGGGAGATCCGGACCCGACTGGTCGCCCTCTACAAGGCGGGTGATATCGGCTCAGTCAGAATCTTTTTTTCCTCCGGTTCTTTTCCCCAGATGCTGGAAAGCCTTCGCTATATGCAGTCGATCCTGCAGAGTGACCGGAAGATGATTGATGATTACGGCGCCCGGATCAGGACTCTCAGCCAACTGAAGCTGAAGCTGGAGGAGGACGCTCGCAAGAAGGAAGCTCTTCGCACCGGAATCGAAGTCAAAAAACGCGAAATCGAGGTGGAGAAGCAGCGGAAGGCCGAGTATCTGGTAAAGGTGAGACAGGACAAGGAGGGGTACGCCACCTCCATCAAGCAGCTTGAAGTCAATGCGACCCGGCTGCAGGCGATGATGCAAAAGCTTGAAGCCTTGAGTCGTAAGAGCTATAGTAAAAAAATGGTTCCGCGCCCGACTGCGAAGTCGGCCAGGGAGACCAAGGAGGGGAGAGATTCCCGGGAAAGCAGAGAGATTGTCCCTCCCGTGTCTCGAACCGTCACCGTACCACCCTCCGGTTTCGGGGCGCGCAAGCACCAGTTGTCAATGCCGGTTCATGGCGAGATCGTCCAGCGATTCGGCAGGCATAAACATCCTGAATTCAATTCCTACACTTTTAGCAACGGCTTTGCCGTAACCGCCCCCGCCGGCGCCGAAATTCATGCCGTCGACGGCGGAACGGTAATCTTTGCCAACTATTTCAAGGGGTACGGCAACATGGTCATTCTGGACCATGGCGACGGTTTTTTCAGCGTCTATGGCCATGCCGCCACCATCTCGAAGAAGGAGGGGAGCAGCGTCGCCCGGAACGAGACCATTGCCTACGTGGGTGATCTTGATTCCAGTCGCGGCCCGCAACTCTATTTCGAAATTCGCTATCAGGGCAAACCGGTGGATCCGTCACCCTGGTTCAAATAAAGAGAGTAAAACCTTTCAGGAGGCTTCATGTTCAGATCTGGTAAGCAGCGTAACGTCGTGGCAGGGATAAGCTTCATCCTGCTGCTGGCCGTGGCCATGGGGGTCGGCGTCCATCGGAAATGTTCCGCCAAGGAGGGGGGAGGGGGTGACTATGAGTCCATCGAGATGTTCACCGATGTTCTCTCCATCGTAAAGAAGAGTTACGTGGAGGAGGTGGACACCAAGAAGCTGGTCTATGGCGCCATCAACGGGATGCTGGCATCTCTGGATCCGCACAGCTCCTTCATGCCTCCCGATATGTTCAAGGAGCTGAAGATCGATACCAAGGGGGAATTCGGCGGCCTGGGAATCGAGATCACCATCAAGGAAGGGATGCTGACGGTCATCTCCCCCATAGAGGATACCCCGGCATTCAAGGCAGGGGTCAAGGCCAACGACCAGATCGTGAAGATCAACGACAAGTACACCAAGGACATGAATATCATGGACGCGGTGAAGCTGATGCGCGGTCCCAAGGGGACCAAGATCACCATCACGATCATGCGGGACGGATTTGAGAAACCAAAGGAATTTTCCCTGATCCGCGACGTCATTCAGGTGAAAAGCGTCAAGTCCAAACTGCTGGAGGGTGGTATCGGGTATGTCCGGGTTGCCCAGTTCCAGGAGAAGACCGATGAGTACCTCACCAAGGCGCTCTCGGCACTGAAAGAGGAAAACAAGGGGGAATTGAAAGGGTTGGTTCTTGACCTCCGGAACGATCCGGGTGGACTCCTGGATCAGGCGGTGAAGGTCAGCGATCATTTTGTGGAGAGTGGTCTCATTGTCTATACCGAAGGGCGCGAGGCTGACTCCAAGATGAAATTCTCCGCCAGAAAGGGGGGCAAAGAGCCCAATTACCCCATGGTGGTTCTTGTCAACAGCGGCAGCGCCAGCGCCTCGGAGATTGTCGCCGGAGCACTCCAGGATCATAATCGGGCCGTCATCATGGGGACTCAGACCTTCGGCAAGGGGTCGGTTCAGACCATTATTCCTCTTTCCGAAGATTCCGGTCTCAGGCTGACCACCGCCCGGTACTATACCCCCAAAGGACGTTCCATTCAGGCCAAGGGGATCATCCCCGATATCACGGTGGAACAGGTTGATCTTCAGGCGGTGGAGAAGAAGCAGTCCCTGCATATCAGGGAGAAGGACCTGGATCATCATTTCGAGAATGAGGATCAGCAGGGGGAAGAGACGGTCAACGGCAAGGATAAGGCGAAGGATAAGGATAAGAATAAGGCCAAGGACAAGGAGTCGGAGAAGAAACCTGCCGACAAGTCTGATGACCAGACCAAGAGCGATTACCAGCTCGTTCGCGCCCAGGATCTGCTCAAAGGGTGGGATATTCTGCAGAAGATGGGAAAGAAGGGTCCCTGAACCTTCGGTATCAGTACATAATGGTTGGCAAAAGGAAAGCCCCGCATCGACGGGGCTTTCCTTTTGCGGCGCCTCCGGCGTTTACAGATCCTGCGGGTCGTGATAGAGTCGCACGAAATTTGAGGCTAGCGACGGAGCGAGGCGACTTTTGGCGAAGAAGAATCAGACCAGTACGAAAAGACGGGCGAAACAGGGTGTGAAGACGGGTGGGGTCATCGTGATCATCCTGATCCTTACCGCCTTCATCGGTGGGTATGTTGCCATCACCACGTATCTCGAAAGCAAGAAGCGTGATGAGGAGCGCTGCCGAAGCAAGAAGCCCCTCTCGGTGGAACGGCACCGGATACCTGTCAAAATGGCGAAAATTGTGCCGATCCAGGAGAACTATACTGCGGCCATTGTCCCCTTCGTACCGCGAGAAAAACCGAAACCGAAAAAGAAAACCCCATCGGTGGCAACGGGGAGTGTCTCCATCGCCATCATCATCGATGACATGGGGAGCACTCTTCAGGAGCTCAACACCCTCACCTCCCTTCATGTTCCACTGACGTTTTCGGTAATACCGCAACTTTCCCACGCGACCCAGGTGGCGGAGAGTGCTCACAGCAGAGGATATGAGGTGATGATGCATCTCCCCATGGAACCCAAGGGATACCCGCAACGTCGCCTGGAACAGAACGGTCTGCTCATGAGCCTCACCGACGCAGAGATCGACGGGCAGCTCCGGCGCTATATGGCGTTGGTTCCTCATGCGTCCGGAGCCAACAATCATATGGGGTCACGCTTTACCGAAGATTCGTCAAAAATGCTGCCGGTCATGCTTCTCCTCAAGGAGCGGCACCTCTACTTTCTCGACAGCAAGACCACCCCTCTCTCCGTGGGGTACTCCCTGGCTCACGAAATCGGGTTGAAGAGCGGATACCGCAATGTTTTCCTGGATAATGTGCAGGAGGTGGGAGCCATACGCCAACAGTTACTGCAGACGGCTCAGATTGCGCGGAAGCGGGGGTATGCCATCGCCATTGGTCACCCCCACAGAGCAACAATGGAGGCACTGGCGCAGACTCTCCCCGAGCTTCAGTCCCAGGGATTCAGTTTCGTGAAAGTTTCGCAGGTGGTGGAGTAGCGGGTCTGCCGAGACAAGGAGATGGTATGAAAGATTTTCTCGAAACGGCAATAACAGCAGCCCGGGCGGCCGGAGCTCTGCAGAAGCGTCAGTATGGCGGCGAATTCGCCATCAACTACAAGGGAGAGACCGACCTTGTCACCGACGTTGACCAGTCGTGCGAGGAACTCATCGTCTCCCTTATCCGGGCCCGGCATCCGGGGCATGATATCCTGGCCGAAGAGAACGACTACGCCGAACTCAGCTCCGGCTACACCTGGGTCATCGATCCTCTGGACGGAACCACCAACTATGCCCACGGCATCCCCTGGTTCTGTGTTTCCATAGCGTTGGAGATAAAGGAGCAGCTCACGGTGGGTGTCATCTATCATCCGATGATGGATCAACTCTTCACCGCCGTCAAGGGTGAGGGAGCTTTTCTCAACGGGGAGCGTCTCACCGTCTCATCCCGGGAGCCGCTGAAGCGAAGCCTCCTGGCCACCGGTTTCCCCTATGACCGGGCCATGGATCCCGATAACAATTTCGACAACTTTTTCAAGTTCCAGATGGCGGCCCGGGCGGTGCGACGTTTCGGTGCTGCGGCGCTGGACCTGGCCTACGTGGCCACCGGTCGTCTGGACGGATTCTGGGAGTCCAAGCTGAAACCATGGGATGTGGCGGCAGGGGTACTTCTTGTCCAGGAGGCGGGGGGAACCGTCACCGGGTATGCCGGCCAGCCGTACCGGATTCGGGATCACCGGATCGTGGCGAGCAACGGCTGCATCCACGGCGAGATGCTGACGTTACTTGATGTGGGGCAAAACTAACAATAAATGCATTGACGGTGGATGAAAAGGGGTGGTATAAGTTGGGTCCCCTGCGAGGGCGGTTGAAGCGGACGGAACAGGTCGGAAAGAAAAGTTGTGTCGGCTAGAAAAAAGAGGTTGACACAGCGGTCCGG
>CAIUUR010000552.1 GCA_903902345.1 uncultured Geobacteraceae bacterium
CCGAATTGGAACCGTCCGGGCTGTGGGTAACGGTCTGGAGACGATAGTCCCACTGGTCCGTACCCTTTACCTGGACAGGGTACGGCTTCATTCCCTGGCGAGGGGTTAGAGGGAACGACAACTGGACCCCGCCGATCTGGTAATTATCATCATTGGCTGTCCGGGAAATCTTGTAGAAGACGGAAAAGGCGGTATCTCCGAAGTAACGGGTCAGATCCAGACGCGCCCCCCGGTCATTATCCCAAAAACTCCCGGCAGTCACCGTCAGGGAGCTCTCCAGCGGAGCATAGGTGTAGCGGTAGGAACCGAGATACGATGTGCGGTTGAAGCTGAGATTGTTGTCCCTGGCGTATCCCTGCTGAAAACCCACCCGATGGCTCCCTTCAGGAGAGTACCAGGAAGCTTCATTCACCACCCCGTAGACATCATTGGAGATCATCCCGCCGTTGAGAGAGATCATCAGATCGGGACGAACTCTCAAGCTCTGGGACAACGTCAGTATCTCCAGCCGGGGGTCATTACGACTGCCGCGAAATGCGCCTAAATCGTCGTACCCGCCACTCCAGGCAACCGGAATATCGGCCGTGGCGCTTACTGTGGCCCCCTTCCAGAGATCCACCGTGAGAGAGGGGTTTATGGAGAGCAGATAGTCCAGCGTGCTGACTTCCGTCGCCACATAGGAGCGCAGCCGCGGCGCCAACGTCAGTCGGGACCTGAACCAGGAGGAGAAACTTCCCTCCTCGACAAAAGTGACCAGGTGATTGTCGTCAATGGCATAGGTGACGTCAACCAGGTCGCCAAGAAGAGCGTCCATGGCGGCGTCACGGAAAAACAGCGCCAGATTGCCGGTGGGGATGGTTACCTGGAGCATCCTGATGTTCTGAACCTTAAGGACAAGCCGCACGCTCTTGAATTCCGTCGGGAGGTATTTCACCACCATTCCCAACACTACCCCCATGCCGTCCAGCTGGTTCCGGGTATAGCGCCCGTTTTCGTATTCGATGAGCAACAGATCATCCCCGTCGGCCCCCACTTGCACATGCATAAAACCGTCTGCCGTGAGCCGGTCGCGGAGAGAGCGTAACGTTGCTCTCCGTGAGGCAAGTTGCGTAACGTCACCAATCGGAAGAACCTCGGAACCGGCCTTCAAAGGGTTCAAATCACGGGCAGCAACTCCAACCTTGGGAAAAGGGGGTGTGACACCCTCCGCGCCGGCCTTCAGCGGCTGGTTGCCATCACCAGCAGCAACCGGAGCAGGGGCTGATGCAACCGGCTCCGGATTCCCCCCCACGCGCCTTTCCGCCGTTACGGAAGAAACGGAGACAGGGTCACCGCCGGGATGACGCCAGTCACGCCCCAGTGCAAACTCCACGCCGATGCCGAAGCTGATAGTGCCGGGATTATTACTCAAAGATGACTTGAGCGTGGAGTGCAGATTCACCGGGTAACCGAAGAGATCAGGGGTAATGACCCTCGCTCCGATATTCGTCTCCTTGGTATCATACTCTCCCAAAAAATAGAGCCAGTCGAACGCCTTCAGTTCCACGCCGCCGAAGGCTCCGTTCATCCGCTCCGAACCGAAGCCATACCCCAAGGAAAGACGCAGACGACTGACCTCTTCCGTGGCCACAAGGTAGTTTGTGCGAAAAAAATTCGCCTTACCTCCCACGTCCTGGATGCCAAAGGCCAGAGACGGGAGCCACGGCATACCGTTGGGGGTAAGAGGGGCTGTCGTCAGCTTGAACTGGGCGGAAAGGTCCTTATACCCCTGGGCCACTCGCCCTCCACCTTCCAGAAAGGAAAAGAGACCGGCGGAAAAGAGGTAGTTTTCCTGATTGGTGTACGTGTCTTTGTATTCCTTCTGCTTGGCATACCAGAGCGACAGAGTCCCCTCTTTCTGCACGCCGGCCGTGGGAGTATTCATGATTCCGGTGAACCCTTGAAGGGAGAGTGCGGACGGAAACTCACCGGCAGCGGCAACAGTGATGGAGAGTGCACTCAGGAGTCCACCCAAGGCTATCAATTGAGACAACTTTCTAACAGGTGACATAAAGAACCTCGTGACCGACCTTACATACGACAAGAGAGGAAGCGTTAACTTCCTCTCTTGTCGGCATCATACTAATACGTTACCTGCCGGCTGCAGTTGCCGCGGCCGGTCAGCACGGAATCTTCCGGCTAGGGTCCCAGGACCACGGTTCCCACATTTCCTCCGGTGACCGAGCAGAAATCCCAGGTCCCGGTGTAATCCACCGTCTGTGTAACAGCGCCGCTGGTAATCAGCTTGGAGGGCAGAAGGGTCGTGAGATATGGCCAGGTATAGGTACCGTTGGGCGATATGAATACCGCCCTCGGCAAGGCGATTCCGGTAAGCTCCGGCGCCTGTCCGTTGGCCACACCAAGACTGTTGGTAACCCCGATGATATCGCACGTCGGAGTCGGCGGCACCGGGAGCGTCGTCGTGCCATTGGGACAGGAGTAAACCGTCACGTTGGCCATTTTTTGCGGGGCGCCGACTGCGGTACACGCCTTTTCTACCGTGTAGGTAAACGTATTCAGGACAACAGGCGGGTTGATTGACACCGTGGCTGGGGCGCCACAGTTCGTTATAACGGCGCTCGTCAGTTCCGCTCCGCCGTAGCTGATACTTACCGTAATCGGCGTGGTAGTTTTGGGCACCTGTTTCAGAATGATCTGGCTGTCGCCCGCCGGCTTGGTGCCACCGAGGAGTGTCTGAGTGAGGTAAACAGCGCCGGGTACGAGACCGACCTGCTTGACACTGAAAGTCAGCGGCACCGTCGGATTAGTACCGACCAAACCTATCGTGATATTATTCGGACAGATAGCGCCACGAAACCCGAGGCTCCAATAAGAGAAGTGAGTGGCGGTGAACTCCACATACCATCCCACCGTTCCATTCGTCCTGGTGAACGACTGAACCGGCACCGATGCCGTATCGGTTTCCCAGGCGCCGGTACTCTTGTTGTAGGTATAGATTACCAGAGTATTGAGTTCCACCGAATCCGCCGCACTAAACGCACTACCCGTATTAGGATTAATCGTTCCATCAGCAAGGTCCATTCTCACCTTCAACGGCGTGGCAGAGTCAATATTCTTTGCTATCCGGCCATTGCTGTCCTTCACCGTAATCTCCGTGAAACCGGCGGAGAGAAAACTCGCCTGAAGGGACAAACCGCCTGAATTAGGCGCCAGAGAACCGACGCCGGCGTTGGAGTCATAACTGGTCGCCGTCATGGTTAGCAAGGAAGAAAGCGTTACACCGGAGGCGTCCGTCAAGATTGTCTTCGGCTGGAGGGTCGCGGTTATCGTCGCGCCGTTGCTGATCGGCGTCGTGGCCACTACGGGGTTACTGCTGTTATCTATTAACGATTGAGTCGGGGAAACGGTAACCCCGGCAGGGGGTGCAGTCAGAGCAACCAACGGGATCCGGAATTGATAAATCCTTACTGTCGGATCTTTTTTAACGGTCAGGGTGTAGTTGTTGACGACATAACCGGATGCGGTTGTGGCAAAGACCAGATTGGTGTCTTCAGTCGGCGCCTGTGCCAAAGAAATGGCGAATTGCCCCTTGGCGTCGGTGGCAAAGGTGGCGGGAAGAACGGCGCCGGACTGACTGTAGACCGTGGCTCCGGTTACGGTAACATTCGCCGGCACCCCGGCGCTGTTCGTCTTCGCATCAACCACGGACCCATAGACAAAAACCGCCATGGGTGTCTGCTTGTACGAAACAGCCGTGGAGCCGGAGCCGCCACACCCGTACAGTAGACCGCTAATGAGCAGCGTAATCATGAGGGAGATACTACGCATAGTTCTTTCTCCTTATAAAGTGTCGGACCATAATTTTAGAAAACACAAGTGTCAAGCCATCATGCGTCTATTTACGCCGCCGCCGGATCATCAGACCGCAAATGCCGGCGCCGAACAGGAGGAAGGTTGAGGGTTCCGGAACTGACTGATATTCTAAATTTAAAAACGAAAAGCCCTGGCCATTGACTTCGGTCGTCGTAACCTCCATGGCGCTGACCTTGCTGCTGAAAGTCCATCCCCAGAACTCCGGCACCTGCGTACCGGCAATAAGTTGCGCGATATTTTCCGTCCCGACGGTGGCGCCATTCATCCCGATGAACTTGATGATAAGACCGGTGGGGGTATACGCAGGAGGAACGTCAAGTTGCCAGATCCCCCCCAGTGCGTTCACTCCGGAAGCGAAATCAAAGCGGACCGTATCCGTTGCGCTGACAACACTCTGAAAGATACCATTTCCCGAAACGCCATTATTCGCGGTAACCGTGGCGTTAACAGTCCCCATATTCACCCCCGGAAGATTCAGAGGGGTATACGTGTACGTCGAAGCCTGCGGCGTAAATGAATTTACCACTCCGAAATCCTGGAAACTGGTGTAATAGAGATTGGACCCAGCCGGAGCGGCAGCCCCACCTATGGCGGCACTCCAGTAGGACCAAGCGTTACCAAGATAATTAATGTTACGATCGTTGTACGTCTGTATAGACGCCTGAGCTCCCCCCGCGACAAGGACAAGTAGTGCTACCGCTGCGATCGCCGTTGCCAAAAATCCCCTCATAATACCTCCCCTTTTTTCCCTTCGCTAAGATTAGTTATAAATTATCATCATACTTGACACAGACGACACTCCACTCGCAATCGAGTGTCGCGCGAATCTATATGCAATTAGTATGCCATCGGACTCGACAAGAAAAAACGGACACTTACATCGAACCGGCAGTACCTATACCACGAAGAGTGTAAAGTTTTCCGACACCTTTTCTCGGAAAACTTTACAGTTGCGACCCAAGTCAGGCTCTGAAGCCCGGTAGCCAAATCAACAGTCGAAGAAACCATTGATTGCAAAAACAAAATATGACAATTTTCGGCATCGGAACCGCGAAATATCGAAAATAAACCTTGATATATATCAAAGCATAACGTATCAAAAGAATACATTACG
>CAIUUR010000553.1 GCA_903902345.1 uncultured Geobacteraceae bacterium
ATGGCGACATGATTCAATTCTGTCGCTATGCGACGGTATTGAAGGAGCAAGGGGCGCAAAGTATTACCCTAATTTGCCGGCCCCCCCTGAAACCCCTCCTGACGACGGTAACGGGGCTTGATGATGTTTTCGCCCTGGATGAGACATTCCCCCCCCGAAAGTTCGATTTTTGGACCATGCCGGTGAGCCTCCCCTTTCTCTGCCGGACCCGCATTGATTCCATTCCCTCCCGGATACCCTATCTGTACGCCGACAGAGATCTGGTGGCAAGGTGGTCGAAGTTTTTGGCAGATGAATCCCTTCCCACCGATCTCCGGGTCGGCCTGGTCTGGAAGGGGAATCCGCTGCACGACAATGACCGGGACCGTTCTCTTCCCGGTTTGGAGACGCTGGAAACGTTGGGTACGATCCCCGGAGTTCGCTTCTTCTCACTGGTTAAAGGTGAGGGTGAGGCCGCGGATCCGCCGGTCACTCTCCCGGTGGTGAACCTGGGGCCGGGGATTTCGAACTTCGCCGATTCGGCCGCCATCGTGGCGAATCTGGATCTGGTCATCTCCGTGGACACTTCCATGGCCCATCTTGCCGGTGCCCTGGGGAAGAGCTGTTGGGTGCTCCTGACCGATTTCAAGACCGACTGGCGCTGGCTTACCAAGCGGAGTGATTCACCCTGGTATCCCGGCGTGATGCGTCTCTTCCGTCAGGAGGTGGGGGGAGAATGGGCGCCGGTGGTGGATGAAGTAAGACGAGCGCTGCGCTGTCTCTCCGAAGAGCGAGGAACCTTACAATTCCTTACGTAGTATCTGATGGAAATTACGGAAAAAATGCCGATAAGCTAGATAGAATCGATACCGTAGGGAATCTCGTTCGGATGGTAACAGGGAGGTGCGTCATGGCAGGATCCATAAGCAGCAGTACCGGTAGCAACAGTGCCGTCAGTGCGGCAATGTTGAAAAAGATGCAGGAAGAGATGTTTAAAAAGAATGACCTGAATGGCGACGGCAAGATTAGCAAGGATGAGCTGACTCAGGTCGCGGCAGCCGCGGCAAAGTCGACAGGGGGGACGACCGGGCAGAAGGGGCCAACCGCGGATGAAGTCATGACAACTCTGGACACCAATAAGGATGGAAGTCTCAGCAGGCTTGAGTCCGACGCCGGGGTGGCCAAGGTCACTCAGGAGATGCAGGCGCAGGGGAAAGGTGCTCCCCCGTCCGGCGGAGCGCCACCACCCGGCGGGGCGCCACCGTCCGGGGGTAGCAGCGGTTCCGGCAGTACCAAAACCTATGATAAGAAAGACACCAACAAGGATGGCACTGTCAGTGATCTGGAAGAGTTGACCTACGACATGAAGCATCCCGAAGCGGCGGCCACCGCCAAGACAGGGAGTGCCTCCACCGCCAAGACGGGGAGTTCCGCTGAAACTGCGGCGGCCAAAACGTACAACAGCCAGACAGGGACGGGAGTCGACACGACTGTTGCGGGGCCGGAATTGAACGTCTCCGCTTGACGTGTGGTCGCTCCCTTGCCAACGCAAACCGGACAAAACCTTACACTTCATTACAGCTCTGGACAGTACTTTACAAAGAAAAGGAGTAAGGTCGTTTTCAGGTTCAGTGAATCACTGGGCCGACAGTTGCTTATCCGGAGCAGATTCGTACCACAACCGACAGCCTGAGATAGACGAAAATACTAAACCATTCGTGAGGATGGGACGGAAAGCCTACAGGGTCTCAACGAGACAGCCGGGATGCCGAAATATCCATTGATATGCGGCCCCGGCTTTTTTTATTGGGAGAACGCTGTCAGGCTGCGCCGGCGGAAAGGGGGTGTGGAGGCATCTCCTGCCGGCAATGGGGAATTATCGACCCGTCCGTCAACCCAACCGTAGCAAAAGGAGTTTAGTATGAAACGAGGAACCGGAGCATCTCTGTTTGCCCTGTCGCTGCTGGGCGCGTCACTGCTCGTCGCCCCCGCCGTTCAGGCCCAATCCACTTTCTTCGCGGCCCAGTGTGCCGGTTGTCACACCGGCACCGGGGTAGTCGCCACCTGCAACGGTTGCCATCACCATGGCACCGTATCATTGGCCGCCGCCACCAACAAGAGCTCCTACACACCGGGAGAGAGTGTAACTGCCACCCTGTCCGGTGGAAGCAAGAGCGGCTGGATTCGTGCCGTCCTCTACGATCAGACCGGAGCCCAGATTGCGATATCCAACGGGAACGCCAGCGGCATGGGG
>CAIUUR010000554.1 GCA_903902345.1 uncultured Geobacteraceae bacterium
AACAGCGTGCCTTAAGGATTACCGGAGTTTCTTTTTACATGCTGACGACAGTACTTGTCGCGTCTGCCGGTATAAACCTCTATCAACACCACAGGCCGGAAACAACCTTATGGGGTGTTATCATCTCGCTGGTCTCCCTGTCATTTATGTGGTTTCTAATCCTTCAGAAGACCAAGGTTGGCACTGACCTCAATTCACCGGCCATTCTGGCTGATGCTGCTTGTTCCCGTGCCTGTCTCAAGTTCTCTCTGGCGTTGCTGGCATCCAGCATCGGCTACGAACTGACCGGTATGGGAAGCCTGGATGCGGTAGGCGCTATTCTCATTGCATGGCTCAGCTACAAAGAAGGAAAAGAGTCGTTTGCCAAGGCCAAGGGAATGACCTGTTCGTGTAGCTGTAACTGTAGTTCCACTGATAAAAGCCTTCCGTAATATCACTGCATTCGAAAGGAGATATGAGTCGAAAATCAAGTGCTGGGAACAGGGGCATGGGGCGGATATAAGATCCTCAGATTCCGGAGCAGAAAGTTATAATCCTCTATCGGCCTCCTGCTTAGCCCCTCTTGACCCAGGCTTACTGAATGTCTGAATGTTATGCCAGCCCCTCAGCTTCTCCCCTTGCTACCCAAGCCGGTAAACGTCATGGCGTCTTTTGGGCCCAACCGTGTAAGAAACATCGACAACAGGTTTATCTTTCATTGTTTTTTCTCCGTTCCGGTGATAAAGTCGGCACTGTCGGCCGGAGGTCATCGACGGTATGCTGTTCATGGAGAGTTGAGCCGAGAGGAGAACAACGCCATGGGGACGGCACTCCCTGTTGAGATCCATTGTCACTATTCTTCGAGGCGGAAAGGTTCAACGTATGAGTCACCGTTGGTATGTACGGAGCGGGGCGGCCCTGATGATAGCTTTCTTTGCCAACGCGGCCCTGGTCGTTCCCGGATTGGATGCCGCCTCGCTGCCGGGGAGTGAACAACGGTACGGTATTGATCAGGACGGTAATGCTGTGCTGCTGGTAGCGACCGGAGTAACCGTACCGGTTGTGGCGCCGCCTCCTTCGTTTCGGGGGGAGCGGTACGGCATCAACCAGAACGGTGAAAGAGTGGCGCTTGCCGATGTCCCTGCGGCGGTGAACTCAACAGTCGTCGCCGCAACTGCCGCACCGGTGGAACTCGCTCTGAAAACGGAACAACCGTCTGCGGCAGCACAAACTCCTGCATCCTCACCGACACTGTTGCGGAGGTTCCTCGCCGCTGTCGGCAGGGGAGAGAGAGTTCTTCTGACAGGGTTCGGATTCGTCCCGGCTCCGCACGGTGCCCCCGCACCTGCGACGAGTGCCGTGATCAAATCCGCATCCACCGCTGCAGTTATGGCGCGTCCCGGGGAAAAGGTCACCACGCAGGGTGCGATACTGCCTGCCCGGAAAGAACTGCACAAGATGGCCGCTCATGCCGCGGTTTCCGCGGTCACCTCCGGCGACAGGCCGTCGGGCGTCTCCCCACGTGTGGCAACAGGTCCTTCCTACCCTTCTTCCCGCTATTCCCTTAAAATCGATTCCTTCAAGATTCGCTCCTCGGTGCGGCCGGTGGAGGAAAAGCTGGCGCGCAATGGCGTCGCCATCATGGATTCCAGGAACGAACGGACATCCCAGATCGTCCATCGATTGGTTGTGGGAACGTTCGCTACCGAGGAACAGGCAAAAAATCGTCTCCGTGCGGTAACGCCGGTTGTGAAAAATGCCTACATAATGGGGCGCAACGGGAGCCATGGCGTCTACTGCGGCTCCTACTACAAGTTGCAGAAGGCCAGGGAAAAGGTCGCCGAACTGAAACGTTCCGGCATACGGGTGGCCATCCTTCACGATTCCGTGGAAATCAGGCGTACTACCATCCTGGCCGGTTCCTTTATCAGTCGCGATGCGGCCAGAGACATCTCTCTACGACTCCGCCGCATGGGGATTCCTGCTGCCATCGTTCCGGAGAGAGAGACCCTCTCTGAACTCAATTGCGGACCGAAACGGGAAAAGCCGGTCTAGCACACTGTTCCGCTTGAATTTTTTGTATTTCGTCAGACGATGATTCTCTTCTTGGTTACCCTCTTCCTCTGCGTACCTCAGCGTCCTCTGCGGTAAAAGCCTTATTCTAACGCAAAAGACACGGAGGAGCGGAGAGGAAAAGCGGTCGGTAGACGGGGGAATTTCCCGTTTCCGCGAATGCCGTTGACTTGCCCCGGTCGGGATGATATAAAGCAAAGCTATTTTCAGTGTACGTCCAGAAGGTGAGGCCATGATCTTACGTGCTTATATTCCCGCTATTTTCGGCACTATTGTTGCGGGGCTCCTTGGGGGGTGCATCAATTTCGCCGAGCTCCCGTCGGGCTCCGTCAGGGCCATTGTCTCCCCCGTGGTGGAGCGGCAGGCAGATTCGGTTTCCCTCCCCGAACCTGACCCCCCTCCCTCCCTTGATTATCTGATCGGCATCAACGATACCGTTGTCGTTAGTACGATCGGCGGAGACGCCAGCGGTTCCAGCCGGGTGGATGGCAATGGGAATATTCAGCTCCCCGTTCTCGGCCTGGTGAAGGCCGATGGCTTTACCACGGAACAACTGTCCAAGAACATCGGGGAGCTTCTCAAAATCAAGAAATACTACGCCGATCCGTGGGTGGTGGTGCAGGTGGCCAATTACCAGAGCAAACCGCTGTATCTCGTGGGTGAAGGAGGAGGATCCTCCACAACCTATATGGATCGCCCCCTCACGCTCCTGGAAGGGATCGCCAAGGTCGGGATCACGGCCGGGAACGGTAACATCAAGCGGGCTCAGCTCCTGAGAAACAAGCGTCTGGTCCCCGTGGACATCTACTCCCTTGTGGCCAAGGGGGATATTCGACAGAATGTCTGGCTCAAACCGGGAGATACGATCTTTATCCCCGACAAGAAAAATATGCAGGTTATCGCCTTCGGGGCAGCCAGCGGCAGCGTGCCGACCAACAACGATGGCACGTTGCCCCTCGACCGGCTGATGGCCCAACTCAATCCCAATTTCGTCAGGTCTGATTTGTCCAGGGTCCGGGTCATCCGATCTCTCTCCACGACATCAGGCGAACTGATCATCGTTGATTTTGAAAAAACCATGAGGGGGGAAGCGCTCCCGTTCATACTCCAGGATGGGGATCTCGTCTACATTCCCCGGAGCAAATTCTCCACCTGGAACGACGCCTTTGCCGAAGTTACTCCGGCCATCTCGGCGGTCAGCACGGTGCTGCAGCCCTACGTAACGCTGAAGTATCTCTTTCGTAACCCGTAACAGTCGGTAACTCTGTACCGTCACTCAATCCGTACTGACGATCGATCCCCTGGATCACACTGATGGGAACCCCTATGCATTCGACAGAAAGTACCATGCCTGCAGCCCAGGAAAAGCAGCTTCAGGATTATTTCCGAATCATTGTGCGCCGCCGGCGGATCTTTCTCCTGGCCTTTTCCCTTATTCTCATCGGTACGATCTTCTATACGTACCAATTGGTGCCGATTTACGAAGCCACCACGATCCTGAGGGTCAAGGACGACGCCGAGAAGGGGGGGACTCTCTCCCTGGGGCGGGAGTTGACCGTCGGTCGCGCCAGCAATATTGAGACGGAGATCCAGATCCTCCGCTCCATGACGAATGCCGAAAAGGTGGCCCAGCTCCTGCATCTTACCTGGAACGTTGCCGAAAGCAGCAAGGGCTTTACCTACACGGTCGCCGAGTTTGATGCGCCGAAAAGTGATGTCGCCTATGCCGTCGAGCTGACCTCTCCTGACAGTTATGTGGTCAGGGAGGTGGGGGGAAACCGGATCGGTGCGGGGAAGAACAACATCCCCCTACAGGCAGACAAATTTCGACTCCTACTTACCAACATCAAGGGGAAGGTGGGGGACAGTTTTCAGCTGAGTATGCAACCAATAGACGAAGTTGCGGGCGGAGTTGTCGGTCAGGTCGCAGCCGGTGAAGTCGGCACCAGCACCGGAATAATCAGGCTCTCCAGCCGCAACGCCAGCCCTGCCCGTGCCCGTGATATCGCCAACACTCTCGCCCAGGTCTACTCCGAACAGAACGTCGTCTTCAAGGGTGAGGAGGCTCGCAAGAGTATCGAATTCATCGAAGAGCAGATGAAGGTTACTCGCGTGGCACTGGAAGATGCCGAGCATCAGGTCCAGCAGTTCAAGGCTTCCAGCCGGGTCTTCAGTCTGGAGGCGGCCACATCGGCCCTGGTCAGCCAACTTGCTGAATTCGACAAGCAGAAGGCGACTCTCAATATTCAGAAGAAGGTGGCGGAGCAATCCCGTTCAGCCCTCAAGCAGACCATGGCAAACGGTCGAATTCTCCTCCCCTCAATCATGAAAGACGATCCCCTTTCCGGCGCCCTGGTGGACAGAATCACCGAGCTGGAAATACAGAAAAAGATTCTACGACTGGAAAAATCCGAACAGCACCCGGCGGTACGGGCGATTCAGACCCAGATCGATGAGTCCATGCAGAAACTTCGCGGTTCCTATGATGCGTCCATGAAGACCATGGAGCGCGAGGGGGGCGAGCTTGAAAAACAGGCGGCCAAGCTTGAAGGGAAGCTGAACGAGTTGCCGGATGTGGAGCGGCAACTGGCCAACCTTACCCGCGTCGCCACCGTCAACGTGAATATCTACACCTATCTGCTGCAGAAGCATGAAGAGTTCCGCATTGCCAAGGCGGCTCTGGTGAGTAACATCCAGATCATCGACGTGGCCAAGCTTCCCCGCAGTTCCGTCTATCCCAACCGGAAGAAAAATATCCTCCTGGGTTTTCTGCTGGGCATCCTGGTGGGGGGAGCCCTCGCCTTTTTCGTAGACTTTCTTGATGATACCATCAAGGACGCCGAAGAGGTCCGGTTTGGTCTCGGGATGCCGATTCTGGCAACGATTCCCTATATCGCCATGGATCCTCAGGAAGATCAAAGTGCGCCGGAGATCCTTACTCATCGCGCCCCCAAGAGCGCCATCTCCGAGGCCTTCCGGAGCCTGCGCACCAGTGTTCACTTCTCCGCCATCAGCACCGACAAGAAGGTCATGCTTATCACCAGTAGCTTTCCCGGGGAAGGGAAGACCACCATCATCTCCAACCTGGCGGTAACCCTGGCTCAGGCCGGCTCTCGGGTGCTCATCATCGACTGCGATATGCGGCGCCCCTCGCTGCACAAGGTCTTCAAGACCGAGAAGGTTCCGGGTCTCAGCGAGATTCTCGCCGGGGACAGTTCCGTGGAGGAGACTCTCATCGCTACCCCCATAAGCGGGCTTGATTTTATCCCTGCGGGCACCTCTCCCCCCAACCCCTCCGAGCTCCTGAGTTCGAAACAGTTCCAGGATCTGCTGGAGCTCTTCAAAACCCGGTATGACCATATTCTCCTGGACGCCCCTCCCGTCCTGGCCGTAACCGATGCTCCGCTTCTCACCACCGCCGCGGATCTCATGATCCTGGTCCTGGAGACGGAACGAGTGCCGTTGAAGACGGCCCAGAGAACCATGGAGATGCTGGATATGGTCAAGGCCCCCATCGCCGGTGTCGTCCTCAACGACAAGACCGGGCAGGCCCAACGGTACGGCTACTACGGGAACAAGTACTACAGCTACTCCTACGGTTACGGGTACAGCTACTACGGTGAGAAAGAAGAAGCCAATAAAGCCGCCAAGAAGAAGGGGTGGAAACGGTTTTTCGGCAAGGCTTAGAAACGGTGAAGGGTGAGAATAAATCCGTGAGGGGTGAAGAGTAAGAGTGACATGAACTCTTTACCTTTCACCCTTCGCTCGTTACGGAACCTTGTACTACCTCTTTTTACTCGCAACAGAGTTTGATTCCGTGGTATAAATCCGGAGTTGTTTCAGGCTTGTAACTCTTTGCGCCATAATCTTACCCACTGCTCTTTTCCCAGGTTCCCATGAACGATACCGCTATCTCTGAACATGACCCGGCCAATGACGAACAATGGACCGAGGTCATCCGACCTGTCTCCGGCTGGTTCGATCTCCACCTGGCCGACCTCTGGCGCTACCGCGATCTCATCATGCTCTTTGTCCGGCGTGACTTTGTTGCGGTTTACAAGCAGACGGTATTGGGT
>CAIUUR010000555.1 GCA_903902345.1 uncultured Geobacteraceae bacterium
CTCAACCTCAACGCCGTGGTGAAGATGATGAACGAGCTCCTGGCCGAGACCGACAAGATCATCAAGGCCGCCGCCGACGGCCAGCTGGACCAGCGGGCCAACGCGGGTCTTTTTGCCGGTGGCTGGAACAAGCTGGTATCCGGAGTCAACGACACCATCACCAACATCGTCAACCCCCTCAACGTCACCGCCGACTACGTGGATCAGGTCGCCCGGGGGATCATCCCCCCCACCATTACCACCGAATACAAGGGGCAGTACAACGTCATCAAGCTCAACCTCAACGCCGTGGTGAAAATGATGAACGAGCTCCTGGCTGAGACCGACAAGATCATCAAGGGAGCCGCCGACGGCCAGCTTGACCAGCGGGCCAACGCGGGTCTTTTTGCCGGTGGCTGGAACAAGCTGGTGGCCGGAGTCAATGACACCATCACCAACATCGTCAACCCCCTCATGGTCACCGCCGACTATGTGGACCAGGTGGCCAAGGGGATCATCCCCCCCGCCATAACCACCGAATACAAGGGGCAGTACAACGTCATCAAACTCAATCTCAACGCCGTGGTGAAGATGATGAACGAGCTCCTCTCCGAGACCGACAAGATCATCAAGGCCGCCGCCGACGGTCAGCTGGACCAGCGGGCCAACGCGGGGCTCTTTGCCGGTGGCTGGAACAAGCTGGTGGCCGGAGTCAATGACACCATCACCAACATCGTCAACCCCCTCATGGTCACCGCCGGCTATGTGGACCGGATTTCCAAGGGGGACATGCCGCCGGTCATCACCGAGAACTACAAAGGGCAGTATAACGTCATCAAGAACAACCTTAACGTCCTCATCGAAGCGCTGAACCGGATCACCGCCGGCGCCCGCGAGGTGGCCCAGGGGAACCTGATGGTTGAACTCACCCAGCGTTCCGACAGCGATGAGCTTATGAAAGCCCTCATCGCCATGGTCCGACAACTCACCTCCGTGATCAGCGAGGTAAAGGCAGCCGCCGACAATGTGGCCGCCGGTTCCCTGGAATTGAGCTCCGGGGCCGAAACTCTTTCCCAGGGGGCGTCGGAACAGGCCGCCGCCGCAGAGGAGGCCTCCTCCTCCATGGAGGAGATGACCGCCAACATCCGACAGAACGCCGACAACGCCCAGCAGACAGAGAAGATCGCCGTAAAATCCGCCGAAGATGCCAAGGCGGGGGGAAAAGCGGTTGCCAAGACCGTCTCCGCCATGCAGGAGATCGCGGGGAAGATAACCATCATCGAAGAGATCGCCCGGCAGACCAATATGCTGGCCCTGAACGCAGCCATCGAAGCGGCCCGGGCGGGAGAGCACGGCAAGGGATTCGCCGTGGTTGCCTCGGAGGTGCGGAAACTGGCGGAACGGAGTCAGCAGGCGGCCCGGGAAATATCCGAACTCTCCGCCTCCAGTGTGGATGTAGCCGAGCGGGCCGGGGAGATGCTGACCCGGATACTTCCGGACATCCAGAAGACTGCGGAACTGGTACAGGAGATCAACGCCTCCAGCAAGGAACAGGACTCCGGGGCGGGACAGATCAACAAGGCCATTCAGCAACTGGATCAGGTAATCCAGCAGAACGCCTCTGCCGCAGAGGAGATGGCCTCCACTGCGGAAGAGCTCTCCTCCCAGGCCGAACAGCTCCAGGGATCGGTGGCCTTCTTCCGCATCGGCGATGTCGCGGCTGCGGCTCACACCCCTATGATAAGCCGGGTAACAAAGACCATCTCCCGGCCGTCGGTCAAAAAAGCGATCAGCTACACCAGACCCAGGACGGCCGCCAAACCCGCGTCCGGCCACGACCTGGTCATGAACGCCCACGACGACCTGGACGGCCAGTTCGAAACATTTTAAAAATCCGTGACTGGTGACTGGTAACTGGTGACTGGGTACGAATGCCAGTCACCAGTCACCAGTCACGGTTAACGGTTAACGGTTCACGGATCACGGTTCACGGTTAACGGATCACGGATCACCAGTCACGGCCTTTAAGGGAGGAGCCATGAGCGTCAGCAGCATCACGGAGGCTACCCAGTACCTCTCCTTCAAACTGGGAGAAGAGATATTCGCCATCAACGTTGCCCAGGTCCGGGAGATCCTGGACGTCATCGCCATTACCAAGGTCCCGCAAACCCCCGACTACATGCAGGGAGTGATCAACCTGCGGGGGAGCGTGGTTCCGGTCATGGATATGCGGCTCAAATTCGGAATGCCTGCCACACAACGGAGTGTCAACACCTGCATCATCGTCATGGAGGTCACCCAGGATGGAGAGACCACCGTCCTGGGTTCTCTGGCGGACTCGGTACAGGAAGTTCTGGACCTTGAACCGGATCAGATCGAACCGGCCCCGCGCATCGGCGCCAATCTCAGGAGGGACTTCATCAAGGGAATGGGGAAGCACGACGATCGGTTTATCATCATCCTGGATATCGACCAGATATTCAATAACAGCGACCTGGAGGTCATTGCCGAAGCAGTCGCCGGGGAGGAACAGGACGAGGCGGCGTAGGGATCAATCTGATTAAAAAGAGGGAAGATGAAGTTTTCGGCAGATAGCATGACGGCGCCAACTAAAAGTTTGGCGCCGTTTTCCGTTAGGAGCAGATAATAGGTGGGGTGCTGAATAGTTACAATCGCTGAATTGAAGTTTGTTACGAACCTGTATCCACAAGGACGAGGCATTACTGTCCGCTTCGCCCCGCCGACGGTGAGGCTACTCATCCCCTTCCGTTACCGACTGAAGTCTCTCCAACGATCCAGCATCTTGACGGCAACATCCGACGCCGCCACATGGTAGGTCCCGTCGTTGATCATCTGCTTGATCTGCGGTATTTTATCAACATTGCTGTCCGTCCCCGACGACATCATGGACTTGAGCTTGGCGACCTCTCCCTTGCTGGTGGAGACATCAACCCGATCCCCCTCCTGACTCTTGGTCTTTTTGGGTGCACCGGGGGTAACCCCGTTATTATTATTAAGGATAACTGACGGCAAACGCTGGTCACTGTAGATTTTCATGGCTCACTCCTAACGCATCAACAAAAAAAGTATTAAACTGCCAGATCGACCTGTTGGACGGTGCCGACTTTCCCGTTTTCCTGAACGTAGACCCCAGTGGCCCTGACTTCGCCAAGCAGTTGATTATTGCTGTCCTTGATGGCGAAGGGGGTCTGCTGGTTCGCCAGACCTATGGCCCCGACCCCGGCGTCTTTCAGCGACGTCAAGCCACTGCTTCCCCCCTGCCAAACCTTCAACTGACGGTAAACCGCATCCTGCTCGTCGATCCAGCCATCCTTGTTCTGGTCATAGGCGGCCAGATCGGCGAAACCGTTGCCGCTCTTGGCGCCGAAGAGTTCAGTGCCGTTATTGATCTTGCCGTCATTGTTCTTGTCCAGAGCAAGAAATCCGCTCCCAGAACCGAGAGATGCAACATTTTGCGTCGTACCGTCACCGCTGATATCGAAGTTGAATTTGGTATCCGTAAGTTGCGCCGCCGTACCGCTGAAATTAACGACCAGCGGATCCTTCGTGACGGCGTCACCAGCCCGCAAACTGGTGGAACTCTGGCTCAGAGTCTGCCGACTCATGGTCAGGCCGATGTTAAAATTAATCTCCTTGCCATCGGCCGTCTTGATGACGCCGTTGGCCGAGAAACTGGTCTGCTCCGCTTCATAACGTGTCTCGGAGGAGTCATACTCGATGCCGTACCCGGCGGCTCCCCCCTGCGTTGCTCCCGCAGTCGCCGCAGTGGCCGCCGTTGTAGCGTTGGCCGGTGTTGTCGACTTGGCTGCGGCTATGGCTTTGGCTGCGGTTGCCGAGGTTGCCGCAGTTGCCGCGGCTGACGAAGTTGCCTCCCCGGACGGCGGAGTGTCCGATGACACCGGGGTATCACTACCCGCCGTCGCTGTGGGGGCAACAAGTTTCTGCAGATCCGCTATGGAGACTTTTTTACCCGTCAGAGTCAGGATCAGACTCTGAAGAAGCGACAGCTTCGGATCGACCAGATCCGCCGGATTCGCCTGGTCCGTCGCAGCCGTTCCCCCCGTGGAAGGAGTCGGCTGCTGTCCCGACAACGCAACGGTGTCGGTGGCGGCGCCGTTATTCTTGGCGGCGCCTTCAAAATTGGGCCGCTGCGTTCCGACCCACATCTTCAGCGACTCTTTCTTCTGGTACTGATTGAGAGCAAGGTGCTGACTGGCAAGATTTAGGGTCGAATCTTTGATGATCATGATCAGCTCCTTTCACTCCCGCGCTTTTGCCGACATAGTCGTTGCCTGCGGAGGCATCAGTTGAAGAACTACATCCGCTCTGGTTTCCTTATCGTCAGTGTCGACAAAAAGTTGAGATATTTTCTATTTCAATCGTCATGACCTGTAAAAAGTTTGACCGTAACTCTCCACTACACCCCCATGGCCTCGGCCAGCGCAGCCAGCAGCCGCTGATTTTCCTCCCGCGACCGGACCGCAACCCGGAAGAAGTCAGGGGAAAGAGCGGGAAAATTACCACAATCACGGATGAGAATCCCCTGGTGGAGGAGCTTTTCCTGAAGCGGTGCGGCGCAGGCTCCGGAGGTGATCCGAACCAGGAGGTAATTGGCTGCGGAGGGGTAAGGGTGCACCCCCGGAAGGGTCGTAAGGGAGGACGCAAGGAAGGCCCTTTCTCCGGCAATAAGGTGAAGCGTTCGCAGCCGGTACTCCTCATCCGCCAGGGCGGCCACCCCGGCGGCCTGGGCCAAGGTTCCCACACTCCAGGGTGGGATGAGCTCACCCAGACGCCGGATGATTCCGGTTGCGCCGACGGCATATCCCAGCCGTAACCCCGGCAGGGCGAAAAACTTGGTGAGAGAACGAAGAATGATTCCCTCCCCACCCTCAAGGAGTAGCGGTATGGCGGACTCCTCCGGGCAGAAGTCCATGAACGCCTCGTCGACCACCGGCACGGTTTTAAAGCGGCGGCAAAGTTCCAACACGTGAGTGACCTTCGCCGGCGGAACCAGGGCGCCGGTGGGGTTGCCGGGATTGGCAAGAACGAAGAGGTCGAAGCCATCGGCAAGACGCTCCTCCAGCTTTGTCAGGGAGAGCTCGAAACCATCCTCCGGCGCCAGGAGGAAGTACTGAACTTCCCACCCACCTCCCTCCAGGGCGGCGGCGTACTCGGAGAAGGGGGGGGCGACGATGAGGGCGCGTCTCCCGGGAAGTAGTCGCGGGAGGAGGTGGATCAGCTCGGTGGAGCCGTTGGCGACACGGAGATTCTCCGGAGGAAGAGCATGACGCAGGGCCAGCGCCTGTCGCAACTCCGTGGCCTCGGGGTCGGGATAGTGGACGACCTGGTCGAAGGCGGTCATGACCGCCTGACGGACCCCGGGTGGCGGACCCAGCGGGTTGATACTGGCGGAGAAATCCAGAAGCTCCCCCGTCGGGACCCCCAGGAGTCGGGCAACGGCATGGACCGTTCCGCCATGGCTGAAGGGGAGGGTCATCGCAATCTCCAGAGTATGACGAGGTAAAGCAGCGTCAGCATCCCTTGGGCGCCATACATGAGCTGCACGGCCCCCACCCAGGCCTCCCGCGTCAAGGGGCGGAGCGGCTCCCCCAACGTCGGCTTGGCCACCGGGACTCCGAAATAGCTGTTGGTCCCCCCCAGTTGTACACCAAGGAGACCGGCAGCAGCGGCCTCCGGAACACCGCTGTTGGGGGAGGAGTGATTGCGTCCGTCCCGGCGCATAATCCGCCACCCGTTTCCCGGGGGTAGGCCGACCATAGGGGCGAAGAGTATCATGAGAAGTCCGGTGAGTCGGGCCGGGAACCAGTTGGCCAGATCGTCGAACCGGGCCGAAGCCCAACCGAACTGGAGATAGCGGTCGTTTTTGTACCCCACCATGGAATCCAGGGTATTCACCGCCTTGTAGGCCAGCCCCAGGAGCGGCCCCCCCACCATGAGGCAGAAGAGGGGGGCAATGACGCCGTCACAGCTATTCTCCGCCACCGTCTCCACGGCTCCCCGCCAGATCTCCGGCTCCGCCAGCCCCTCCGTATCACGCCCCACAATCCGGGCCAGGAGCTGTCGAGCCCGGGGGAGATCTCCCCGGGTCAGGGCATCGGCCACCAGTTTCGACTCCCCGTGGAGGGAGCGGGCCGCCAGGCAGCTGTAGGAAAGAATGACCGCCACGCCATCCCCAACCAGGGGGTGAAGAGCGCACGCTCCGGCAAGGAGGAGCCAGGCTCCTCCCACAACCGTCCCCACCGTCGCCAGGAGCAGGAAAATTCCGCCCCACTTCATATTCATGCCGGTCTGACGGAGGATTCCCTCCCCCTCGGTGATGAACCGGCCGATCCCCACCACCGGGTGGGGGAACCAGGCGGGGTCACCCAGGATGAGGTCCAGGAGGAGTGCGCCCAGGATAATGATCGGTGAGGTGGGAGTCACGGGGCCAGCCCGCAGATTTCCCACAGTTTCCCCATATCCAGGTGAGCCGCCAGATGCGTCGCCAGCCGGTCGAAGGGATCGGGGGGGATCTCCCCTTCCTTCCGCATCTCAAGCCCTTTATCCTTCCGGAAACGGTTGACCAGGGCCGTGCGAAAGGAGTGATTGTCCAGGATGCCGTGGAGGTAAGTTCCGAAGAGCCGCCCATCGGGCGATACCGCGCCATCGATGACCTCCACATCCTCCCCCGAACGTCGGGTGATCCTGGCAAAGGGGTGAGCGCCCCGTCCCAGGATCGTCTCCCCCATATGGATCTCGTATCCGGTCAGCTCCGTGCGACAGCGGGGGATGGCGTGAAACGCTCCGGGGAGGAGCGTCGCCTCCACCTGGTGGATCTCCTTGTGGGGAAGGAGCACCGTCACGACATCCAGCAGCTCCAACCCCTCCGCCTCTTTCAGGGTGGATTCCACCCCGTGGGGATCGGAGACCCGGCGACCCAGCATCTGAAATCCTCCGCAGATCCCCATGATCGGCCCCTGAAACTCCCGGATGGCGGCGAAGAGCCCCCGCTCATGAAGAAATTCCAGATCAGTAATGGTGGACTTGCTCCCGGGGATGATCAGGAGATCCAGCCCCACCAACTGGCGCGGAGAGTCCAGATAGACGAGATCCACATCCTGCTCCCGCTCCAGGAGATCGAAGTCGGTATAATTGGAGATACGCGACAACTTCACGACGCCGATGGAGATGCGGGGGCTCCCCGTGGGAGCATGAGTCGACGGCTTTCGCGCCAGGGCCACGCTATCTTCCTCGGGGAGTCCCAGGTCGCGCAGGTACGGCACGACCCCCAGCACCGGCACACCGGTCCGCTCCTGGATGAATTTCAGCCCCGGTGTCAGGAGGGACGGATCCCCCCGGAACTTGTTGATGATGATTCCCTTGATCAACGCCCGCTCCGCCGGCTCCAGCAGCTCCCACGTGCCGATGATCTGGGCGAAGACCCCTCCCCGGTCGATATCCGCCACAAGAAGGACCGGGGCGCCGGCCATCTCCGCCACCTTCAGGTTGGCGATATCGTCGGCCTTCAGGTTGATCTCGGAGATACTTCCGGCCCCTTCGGCCACGATAAAGTCAAAGCCATTGGCCAGCCGGTGGAAGCTTTCCCGGACTTTCCGGAACGCCTCGGGCTTGAAGATGTTGTAGGCAGCCACGGTCATGTTTCCCAGCGGCTTCCCCTGGATGATGACCTGACACCCCACATCGGAATTCGGCTTCAGGAGAATCGGGTTCATGTCGGTGTGGGGAGGAACGCCGCACGCCGCCGCCTGCACCGCCTGGGCCCGGCCGATCTCTCCCCCCTCCCGGGTGACCGCCGAATTCAGCGCCATATTCTGGGATTTGAACGGCGCCACGGACAGTCCCCACTGCTTGAAGAGCCGGCAGATACCGGCAGTGAGGACCGATTTCCCCACATCCGAAGCGGTGCCGCAGATCATCAGGGCATGGCCGGAAAAACGGTAACTCGTGACTGGTGACTGGTGACCGGCAACGGCCGGAAGCTGTGGCGGCAGATTTGAGGCACTCTTTCCGGGGGGCAGGGGAGCGTCAAGGGCCTCTCCTTTCTCCTTGAGCCTTTCGCCTTTAGCCATGTATCCCCGCGGCGTCACCATCTTTCCCGCACCATCCACGTAGGTGGAGGCGTTGCCGATGATGACGATGGTGGTCATGTCCACATCATGCTCGGGAAGTTCGCCGAGGGTAGTGACGACGACCTCCTCACCATCCCGGCAGGCATTCCGGACGATTCCCACAGGGGTTTTTTCGCTCCGGGCGGCCAGGAGAATCTCCCGCGCACGGTCCAGCTGCAGCACCCGACCGGCGCTACGCGGGTTGTAGAGGGCCACCACGAAGTCCGCCGCAGCGGCGGCCTCCAGCCGCCGGAGGATGACCTCCCAGGGGGTGAGAAGGTCGGAAAGGGAGATCACCGCAAAATCGTGCATGAGGGGGGCGCCCAGCCGTGCCGCCGCCGCCTGCACGGCGGAGACGCCGGGTACCACGACGACTTCGACCTCAGGGACTCCCGGACCCCCGGCATCCCCTGTACTTCCCGCTTCCACCAGCTCCAGCACCAGCCCCGCCATCCCGTAGATCCCGGCGTCACCACCGGAGACCAGGGCCGTGATTTTTCCGGAAGCGGCGATCCGGAGCGCCTCGCGACACCGCTCCACCTCCTTCATCATCCCGGTGGAGATCACCTCTTTCCCGGCAAGAAGCGGCGCCACCAGATTCAGGTAGGTTTTGTACCCCACCACGACCTGGGCCGCGGCCAGGGCCTCATGAGCCTCCAGGGTCATCCGGTTCAGATCTCCGGGACCGGTTCCGACTACGTACAATGTGGACATATCAACCTCAAGGCAGAGTATCTTTAGCAGTGATTTACAGTACAAATCTTACTTTTCCGCGATGGCCAGGGTCACGTTGCCGCTCTTGATCTTGTTCATGAGCAGTATCCCCCCACCCGAAGCCAGGAGCGCCGCCGGTTCGGCCACACCCGTCGCGCCGATGGCAGCCAGGGCGTGGTGGGATGGCGGAGAGGGGACCGATACCCCATTCAGATCGGAGCTTTGATAACAGAGGAGCGGCGCCCCCAGGGACGCGGCGAAGGCGACCAGTCCCGGTTCGTACCGCTTGGCCTCGGCGGTGGCGACGGCACAGACACTCTTGAGAGAAAGGGAAAGACGCTTCAGGGATGACGTGACGACCTGACCGATCTCCTCCCCCAATGTCCCCCGATTGCAGCCGATCCCCAGCACCAGATTCCTCGGCCGGAGCAGGAGGAGTTTATCGGAGGGAATCGAAAACTCACGGTTCGTAACAAAGAGATACCCCTTGGCATCACTACCCAGCGCCTCCCCGAAGCTGCCATGGTAGGAGAGCACCCCCCGACCGTGAAAGACGCTTTGCACCCGCCCCGTGGGATCGACCACCCCAATGGGCTCCCCGTCCAAAAGGAGGCTATTGAGATCCTTGATCCGTGAAAGATTGTCGATCACCCACCCCTCCTTCTTGGCCAGCATATCGAAGGAGGGGAGACCGTTGACGTCGGTGGCGGTGGTGATCACCTCCCGAGCGCCGGTGAGAGTAGCACAGCGCGAGGCGAGTTCATTGGCGCCCCCCAGATGGCCGGAAAGAAGCGATATGGCAAAATTTCCGGCGTCATCCATGACCACCACAGCAGGATCCAGATCCTTTGCCCGGAGATGGGGGGCGATAAGGCGGACCACGATGCCGGTGGCCATGATGCAGACCATCCCCTCCACCTCCGGCCAGAGTCGCGCCACCAGCTCCTTCAAGGCCCCATCGTAGACGGTCCCACCTTCTGCAGCCCCGGCATACTTCTCCGGAACATACAACGTGGCTTGAGAAAGCCCGCTTGTAACCTTTGATCCGATCCGGACCCCGTTACGGGTTATGGCAATGACGGCAGTTTTCATGTTCAGTCCAGGGGTAGTCGAGCTTGCCAGAATAATCATTTTTCGCAAAGAAGCAACCATTGTCACACGGTTGGGGGAGGATTCACCTCATTTTCCCTCCGTTCACCGACGGAACTTGAAATGAGCCACCGGTTTCTGGTACAAACCGCAAAGCCGTTTTAGATAAAAATAATCTTATACTAAAACCTTTTGAACCGTTTTGAATGGTGGAGAAGGCTTAGGAAAATGACTAATATTACTAAGAATTCCAGATTTTTATTATTTGACTGTCATCCTTTCGGCTGGTAATGCTGTAGACCGACAGCGGCGCGCTTTTGAATTCAGAATGCACCTATGTTGCACTTTTGGCCGTGGGTGACTTCCGTAGGTGCAAAAAAAGGGGTGAATCATGCCGGTATTACCATTAATCATCAGCGAAATAAAAAAACTACCATGCACAGAGAAGGGACAAGTCGATTATTTCGATACGAAGGTTAAAGGGCTGTTTCTTCGTGTCGGC
>CAIUUR010000556.1 GCA_903902345.1 uncultured Geobacteraceae bacterium
GCCGCAGGGCCCAAAGGATCAGATCGTTTCTGACACGGAACCAGAAATTACTCCCCTCCAGGCGAGCCAATTCTTCGAAATACGTCGCCTTGAAGCCCCCCCCGGCATGGGCCAGTTCCGGAGCATAGGCGGTGAATCCGTCCACGACTGCGGGGAGTGCTCCGCAGCCCGTACAATGGCTGCGCGACGCGGGATGCAGGGCATGGCAAAGAAGACATCGCTTCATACAGTTACCAAATATCCAGCGGCACTGCCGGTCACCCTAACCGGAGGAGACCGAAGGAGTTGCACCACGGTCGCCCGCCGGCTATCCATGGGCCAAAACCGCCAGACCGAAACCCGACTTCCCGCATCCGTTGCCGTTGTAGAGCATATAACGCTCCCCCTGATGATCGAAAACAAACGGATATTCGATCATCTCCGAATCCCAGCCGCTTTCGGACACTTCAATACCGACGCCGTTCAGATCCAATTCCCACCGGGCGCCGTCCCGGCTGACAGCATAACCGATGCGGTATTTTTCACCGGAACCGCTCCGGTAAGAAAACCACATTTCATATCCCCTGTGCACGTTTTTGATCACGGCAGGCCGGGAAAAAGCCTGAGCCACGCCCAATTCGTACGGAATCGCCAGGCCGTCCCGGCGCCACTGATGGCCATCGGGAGAGTATGCGGAATGAATAACATGGAGCATCTCCCCATTGCCGGCATCCCACCTTCTCGTCGAACCGTACCACATGCGGTACCCCCCCTCCTCATCCTCCACTACCCAGGGGTATGAAAGGCTTATGGGATCGGTGTCATCGGATGCCATCAAGGGGTCGTCCTCTTCCAGGCGCAAAGTCAACTCCGGATTCACCACGAACCGGCCGATATCTCCCCTCCAGTGTCCATTCCGGGGGGCCTGCCATCCCATGAAGAGCATATATCGTATCCCCTTGACGGTATAACAGTTTGCAATACTAATTCCGTCGGCGTAATAACTTCCCTCCGGTCCATGCCGAAAAAACGGCGCATAATGCTCCCGGACGACCATTTGTTTCCGAGAATATCTTGGCAAGGTAAATCCCCACCACACCAATGCAGGAGACCATCATCCCCCCCAGGAGCCAGAGGGACGCAATGACCGAACTCCAGTCGCTCAACGGTTTCGCCAGGAACAGCCATTTAATGATCAGGCAGGCGGTGTAGAGCAGGGCACTCAGCAGGATGATCACTCCCAGGTAGAAGATTCCCACCAACGGCGCGTTACTGAAGGAGGTCACCGAGTTCACCAATACCGCCATCTTTCGCCGAAACGTATAGGTCGTTTCGCTGCTGCTCTGCTTGGTGACAGCATGAGAACGCTGATCGAAGCCGGTGATATGCCAGAGCCCGGCGATGCAGATTTCTCGCTCCCCGTGACGCAGCAACGCATCCACATAACGCCTCGTCATGAGCCTGGCGGTGACGATATTCTCCGGGAGAGCCAAACCGGTGAGGGTGTTGAACATCCGGTAGTACAACCGGCCGCTCCATCGTTCGAACCATCCCCCCTTCGCTGTTCCTGAACCCCATACACCACTTACCCTTGACCTTTACCGGAACCGTCAGCCATTGTACTCCCTGGGGGCTCTTGATCCGGTTACGATTACGCCAGTCACGCCGGGTATACGGCATATCGTCGTAGATAATAAATTCATCCACGGCGGCGATCAGATCGAAGTACCCCTTCCAGGGGATGTAATTGGATTGAAGAATGGCTATTTTTTTCAGAACAGCCCCCTCATTTACAAGAAAATAGTACCAGCGGGCCGTCAGGTCTCAGATTGCATTATCCATCTGCCTGTCGAGCTGTTCTGTCTGTATACGAAGATGTGTAATGGCTACGGAAAGTTCACCAAGGATATCTTCTTTTTGATTCTTTGTCAGCCGATCAACCTTCAGTGCTTCGATATAGCGAACGGTATTCAAACATTCCTGTTCTAATTCATCAAACATAACTGCCATCATTCTTTTGCTTGCCATATCCTTTCTCCCTTTAACCCAGTCGTTTAAGCGCACGTTGCATACTGACGGTAAACGCTTCTATATCAACTTGCCAATGTGTAATTAGACCATTGTCCGGTTTCACCTGATGCTTTTCATTGGCTATTTTAGCCTCGTGCTCTTCAATACGCAGCCTCAGACCGGCTACCCGACGTTTCAGCGCTCTATTTCCCACGGATGCTTCCCTTAAACAAATTTAGTGGCATCAATAATCATTTCAGGCTACCAGCCTCACTCCAAGTCGTCAATAAGTTACGTAAAGAATAGATATTTTTTGCCCCCTCATTTCAAGAAGGAGCGGTAGTCCAGAACATCCAGATACTGCGATGTCAGCAGGGCGATCCGCTCCCGTTCGCCGTCGTCCAGCTCCCGGGCCGTGGCCAGGTTTGCATCCGGTGTGGCATGACGAATGGTCCCCCAGGGATAGAGCTCCTTCAGCTCTGTGCCGTTCCAGGTGGGAGTCGCCAGTGTCGGTGCATCCTCCAGCCCCAAAGTACGACAGACCCCCCCGAGAGTCCCCCGGGGATCGGCCATGACATCCTCCGTCCGAATGATGTGAACACGATCGGGAAACTGCTCCTTGGCGATGAGGGCAAAGTACTGGTTGGTATTCCACCCCAGCATATAGCTGTCCAGAGGGAGCGGCACCGGCCGCTTCTTGGTGTCGGCGTAGGCAGACCAGGGATTACGCACGATATGGAGCAGGTGTGCCTGGGGGAGATCGTTCAATATACGTAACGCGTCCACGGTAATAATGGGGCTGTATCCCACATACACGGACTCCCGGGAAGAGCGGCGGTAATCCTTCCAGACGTCGAAGGTGGCCCGAAAAAAGGCCTCCACGTTGGCGGAGCGGGAACGCCCCGACTCCCCGATGTACTGGAGATAGCGGGCGCACCGCTCGTCATCGGAGAAATCGAAGGGCATATGGCGAAACTTGCTCACGTGGGGGGTCCGCGCCCGGACCTTCCCCTCCTCGTCAATAATGGCCTTGTAATCTATGAGGGGGGTCGCGTCCAGGAGGAATTCCGGCCAGCGGTACTTCAGGGGAAACATGGAGCTGAGAGCGTCGTTGACGTGCTTTGTCCCCAACTGGGACTCGAAGGGATAGACGTGGAGCTGCGGGTGGCCATCGAGAAAACGGTGGGAAGTGTTTCCGCCGTTCTCGTACATGGCGCCGATCATGATCAGTCTGAAATTTTCTTTCATGGCATACCCTCCGTTGTGTAGGAATAAAAAATTCTTGTTTCTCCGGACATTCTGCGGCTCCTCCCCACCCGGCAGGGGAGCCCCTGGCCGAAACCCTCCGGCAGCCACTCCAGGGCGAATATCTGGTTTCCCCATGGCCAGCTGATGCTCCCCCTGACCGCACCGCTCCGGATATCCACCGCGGTAATGCCGCAAACGCTCAGCTCAACGTCCAGCCCGGGCGCATAGTTGCTATAACGAGGGATCACCCGGGAGGTCGCCACAAAGGCAACGTCCCCGCGGAAACAGAGCCCGCGGGTCCACCCCGGCAGCCGGCAGACGGTCTCCGTTTTCCCACCCGAGATCCTGAGGAGTTCACCGTAGCCGCTGTTGGCAACCCAGAGCGCGTCCCGATGCAGGCGCGCCGAATGGGGCCGCGTCAGACCGCGTACTTCAGCCTGGCGAGACGAACCGGCAAAGATCACACCCCGCCGCTCCACGGGAAAATTCCGGTGTCCGGGACGACGGGACGAGATCTTGTCGCCGGAGGCGGAAAACCATGACGACTCCAGATCATCCCCCGCCGCGATGGAGTTGAGCTGCAGATAGTTCCGGCTGAAATCAGGGCCATCCTCCCCCTCGATGCAGCGAGGCCACCAGACACGCCGGAAGGCGCCATCATCATCCAGCCGAACCACCGCATTGTGCCCCACCGCGTTGGCATGGAGCTTTCCTCCGATCATGGCCAGATCATGTATGTAGAGTGATCCGGGATAAAAGCGCGACCGCACCGGAATCAGGGGGTAGGCATCAACGGCAGGAGAACGGAGGTCGCTCCGGTGGAGTAATCCGGCCACCGGCTTGAAATCGATGACCTGATTGGGATTGCGGGTGCAGGCGAGGTGCAGCGTCCCGCTGAGTTCGTCAAAGACCATTCCGGAAGGATGCGGCAGGGGCATATAGCTCAACGCCGGTCTCCCCCCCCCGGCCGACAGGGCCATGAGCAGATGCTCGTACTCACGGGAAACCAACAGGGCGCCGCCAACCCCGTGAAGGATCTCCCACCACTCCCCCTGGACCCGAAATTCCAGTAATCGGGAATCCACCGTCAGAGGGGAATCCGTCTGCCCCGCAACCTGGAAGGGATCGCGCCAGGCCCGGCCATGACCGTCCCAGAGGGAGTTTAACGAATCGTTCCTCCTCTCAGTCATCAGCCCCTCCCCTGCGACGGCGCAGCGCCAGCGCCCCCAGATACATCCGGAGAGCGGATTTCATGCCGGTGGTGGAACTCCCGCCATGTCTGCGGGATGAGCTGATGGGAACCTCCACCACCGGATACCCCCGACGGCGGCAGACCAGGGCAAACTCGGCGTCGATAAGGTCATCATAGCTGGCAAGCTCCAGCAGAGCGGCGAAACGGCGCGGAAACACCTTGGGGGTGCCGTTGATATCCCGGATCTTCAGTCCGAACAGCAATCGGCACTCCAGGTTGTACAGCAGTGAACCGACCCTGCGGTGTAGACTCTCCCTCAGCGTCCGGTTGGCTTTGACCACCAGATCCGGATGAGCTTTGGCATACAGAAGAACCGACAACAGATCCTCCGGAGTCGTCCGCGCCAGGTTGGTATAACAGACGACGTCCCCCCGGGAAGCAGTCAAACCGCTTTGCACACCCCTCCCCCATCCGCTCCCCGGACAATGCACACGGACAACATCGTCATGACGTGCGGCCAACTCATCGCAGATTTGCTCCGATTCGTCCCGGCAGCCGTTGGGAACGAGGAGCAGCTCGAAGGACTCTCCCGCTCCGGCCAGGCTCCGGCGATAACCGGCCACGACCTGGCGCAGATGATCTGCCTGATTGTATACCGGAAGAATCACCGACCAGCGAGGGGTGGGTCTCGCCTCTGAAGTCACTTTTAGTTGCCGTTCCACTTCAGACACCGGCAACCTCCCGGCGCGCCGGAAGAGCGCTACTCTCCGGTTTGCGACCGACAACCAGCATGTTCCCCACACGCAGGGAAAGCTTGACCCGGGAGAGAGCGATGCGGACAAGAGCCTTCCGGATTCCGCTCTTTACGACGCCGGGGAGCGGCAGCAGGCGGAGCCAGTAACGCAGGGGGTAGCTGTTGGCGATGGTTTGCAGCTCCAGGGAAACGAAGCCGGCCCGAGACAGCAGGGTACGCACCGACTTCGGGCTGAAGAGTTGCAGATGCTCCAGATCGATGATGGGGGAACGCAAACCGAGCAGGCGGTTCAACGGCGCCCGCCAGTCATGGACAACCACCGCCAGCATCCCTCCCGGCTCAAGTAATTCATAGGCCGAGGCAACGAAGCCGCCGGGGTCGGCCAGATGCTCCAGGGTCATGAACGAGCAGAGGAGGGAGAGGTTGACACCCTGAAGGAGAGCGGGGGAGAACATCCCCTGCCGCAGCAGGGGGCGGACGGTGTCGGGGGCGGCGTCGATGGCGCTGCGCGACGGCTCGATGCCGATCACCGGATGAAAGCCGCGTTCACGCAGCCAGGGGAGGAGTGGTCCGCTCCCCGCCCCCACATCCACCGCACCCTTTCTCCCGGGGAGGGTGGCCAGATGGGGGGCCAGCGCCTTGGCGTAGCTACCCGCCGCAGCGGCGGCTTCTTCCCCCGAGTCGAAGGAGGCCTCCGAGTATGCCTCCCCGAGAACGCTCGTTGTCGGCGGCTGGGGCGCATACACCAGATCACACTCCCGACAACGGACCAAGCGCAGACACATGAACTCCGGCTCTTTGCGCGAGGCGTAGGTAAAACCCGAGAGCCTAGCCGGGTCGATCCGCTCGGAGGCAAAGCCTGCGGTGGAGCTCCCCCCGCAGGCCGGGCAGGCCCGCTCCTCCCCTCCACCGATGAATGTCTGCATACTCGTACCC
>CAIUUR010000557.1 GCA_903902345.1 uncultured Geobacteraceae bacterium
CAGAGCGAACGGTTGAACGAGTGCCAGGAGATGAATATCAAGGAGATGCGCCGGCTGGTGATGCGGGAGGTGCGGCCGGTATATCGTCCGGTGCCGTATGCCTATTTTTGGGGTCCAGTGGTGGCAGGGATACTGCTGGCAGCGACCATGCACACCTGCCACTCCGAGGCGCGAGCGGCTTACGGCCGGAGACCTTCGGCTGATGCCGTCATGCTCTCTGCGGACTACCCGCTGACCCGTCGGGATTGGGATTACGCTCAGGAGATGGCTATCGGTCGAGAGTACGGCAAGATCGTAGGCGTCAGGCCATGACCGCGATGGGCGTTATGCTCTGTCAGGCTTGTGGCGATGAGATCGTCAGGAAGCCGCATGAGGGACCGAGCACGTACGCCAAGCGGGTAGTCTGCTGCCGTGCTTGCGCTGGTGCGTTGAAAGTAAAACCTCGGGGCGAGTCGGATGAGAAGGTGTGTCCGGCTTGTAGTCAGGTATTTAAGAGGAATGGCCGTCAATCTGCCGTCCAGTGGAAAGCTAAGGTGGCGTGTGACCAGCGGTGTACCGCTGTTATGAGAGAAAGACTTAAGGCAGAGATGCGGGAATTGGTTACTTCCAGGATTTGTGAAATATGCGACCGGGAGTTTAGCCGTATGCCGGGGGAGCAGTACACGAGATTTATGGCGCGAGCAGCATGTAGCCCAACGTGTGTCAAGATCCACCGTAGGCAGCAGCGAGCAACACGAAAGATTCAGCAAACGGTTACGGCTGTAGCTGTGGCAGTGACGGTGATGACTTTGCCTTCGGTGCCTCGGGAATTGATCGAGCAGGAGATGTGCCGACGCAATTTACGCCCGGCGGCATGGATGTATACGCCGGATACCTGCGGGGTTCTCCCGCATGACGTTCCATCCTAAGGAGGATGCCATGGCGGATGTTAAAGCTTTGATTGCTCAGAGGAATGCTGATGCTGATCGCGCCCGTGGTAAGGCGGTGGGCAAGCGATTGAGCGGGTTGAGGTTGCGGGAGGAGAAGGTGTTGCTACTCCTGGCGGAGCTGCGCCGGTTTGAGGCGGAGTTACTCAGCAACGCAGGTCGTGTTACGCCTGATGATTATCTGGGATTCGGGACTTTAATGGCGTTTTCAGCGAAGAATTTACAGGAGTGGCGGAAGGTACAGCCGCTCTTGAAGTCGATGGAGTTGGAGATGGAGGGGAAGTAGGCTATGCGGTGTCCACGGTGTCGGGGATTGGTTGTGAAAGAGACTCTGATGGGGCGGAAGCGACTTCATCAGCGGCATTGTCTGCTGTGCGGCTGGGATGATATCCCCCGCATTATCATCCCGAGAGAAAAAGTATTCAGTTTGAGAGGGTTCGCCTACTAAGCAGTTTCCCCTGTAGAACTTCAGATCTGATTCAGAACCAGTTCCGAACAATGCTGTGGTGGCACTACAGGGGGGATTATTTCAGGGCCTGAGCTTATGTGTGCCCTTCCGGTTGGAAACTCAGGTACGACCGGCCTAAACCTGTTGGAGTAAATGCGGCATGTAAAACGTCTGTAGCCAATAGCAGGGAACATGACGTGACAGCCGGGAGAGACCGGCAACGTAGAGAGCACAGCGGACGTGACGAGTCCGCTAAATACCAGGATAACGAGTCCATGCGAAACGGAGCGCCCTGGGTGAAGGAAAGTCACTAACGAAACCTGACAGCCGGGAACAAGACCGGCACCACTTTATGCTGAATGGGATTGTATGAGGTTCCAGTTACCAAAAACCAAATTTGTAGGTTCCGTGACGCTCAAGGAGCAGATAACCAAGGTTATCGAGGAGGCTCGGGAGATCCGGGCGGCGTATCAGTCGCTGGAGTCTCCGGAACGGATCATTGAAGAGGCGCTACATACCTATCAGGCGCTTGAGACGTTGTTTCGACAGGCAGAGAATGAGTATGGTCCTGCGTGGCTGGAGGATCAACTGCAAGCGCATATCTGGAGTATGACGGATAGGGGTTATTATGGCCACTCCCGCCTGTCCGTATAAGAATTTTTGCCCTCAGGACAATCTGAAGCGCCGTGAGTCGGGTCTGGCGCAACGGAAGTGTCCTGGCAAGGTGTGTGAGTGGTCGTTATGGCTGCAAAAGAATTGTATCAGAGATATTCAGGGTATGAAGGAGAGATTGTGAGTTGTGTGAATTGTAGTTGTCAGGAGAAGCCTGCTGTTGCGACGGGGCATTTCGATGTCGGGCAGATCATGACCAGGTTGCGTGAGAAGAGAGATCGTGCAGAGCAGATGTACGCTGAGTGGCCACAATCGACTCGTGACAATATCCGGGCTGATTTGACGATCTTTGAGGCCATGACCATGGTTGAAGCGATTGAAAAGGCTCAGGCGGCGTTGCTGCTGTTGGTACCGATTATGGAACATTTGTCTTCCCTTCCGGCTAATACACGATAACCAATGGTATTGGATAGTTTGTATTAATATTGGGACGATGCAGGGACCATAACTATCTGTTTTTTACCGTGTCCGACTTTTTGAACATAGATTTATTGCCTAAAGATAAATATCCCACACAGCGCATGAAACCCGCGCTTTGTGTGGG
>CAIUUR010000558.1 GCA_903902345.1 uncultured Geobacteraceae bacterium
AGATTAAGTCCGGGAAGACTCTGGTGCGTGATTCCTATGCCGGCTTGGAGAAATGGAGAACCTTGGCTGGAGAGCGGTGTGGAGAACCGATTCTCGTTTACGGAGGCTCGGACCGCTACCGCCACCAGGGTATTCGTGTGCTGGGGTGGCGGGACTGTGGGCAGGTTTTAAACAGTGGTTGAGGTCGCGAAGGCACGGCAACGTGTCCGTACGTAATGAGAGGGGCTACCACTAGATGCTTGGATTTCGGGACGCCCCTGCTGCTTGGCTAACGGTTCCCACCATCAGGGTCAGTAGAGGACTTGCACCACCAAGTTGCCCGCTAGTCACCGGGGTTAAAAAAATGGCGCTCACGCACCACGCGCCCTGAGGGGCGTACAAATGAGAAAAGCCGCACCCTTAGGAGTGCGGCTTTTCTTTATTAAACTGCGTGCCGAAGAAAAATTACTTGGCAGCAGGAGCCGCCGCATCAGCAGGAACTTCTTCTTTTTTGGCTTTTTTGGCTTTCTTATGCTTTTTCTTGGCCGGTTTGGCTGCTTTTTCTTCTTTCTTCACGTCAGCAGCGGCAGCGGGAGTCGCAGGAGCAGCGGTCGGAGCCGGTTCTGCGGCGCTAACAAGACCAGCGAAAGAAAGAGCAACGAGAGCAGCAACGATTGAGGACAGAACTTTTTTCATTTTATGTCTCCTTGAGTGAGTTTGAATAGCTAAACATACTATAGCATCTTGTGTGCCAAACTGCCGAAATGAAGTAACTATCCAATATAGTTGTATAATTTTTATTTAGAAGACAAATGGATCTGGGATGAAGCCGCACATGATCTTTTTAATGCCTTATATCGGGTGAGCTCTGCATTGGCGGTATGTTTTTCAATTCATGAACGTATGAGATTGGCATTCAGTGGGTCAATAGACAGCATATGAAAGTACTGCTCCAGTATCCTGTCGTGATTCGAAGGGGTTGTGCGAAATGTTAATTGAATTGACAATCTGTTCAACTATTGGTATCTTACCGAAATGATTCCACGTTCGGCTACAGACACTATTCTGCGGTTGGCCAAAGGCTTCCCGATTGTTGCCATTACCGGGCCACGGCAGTCGGGAAAAACAACCCTTGCCAAAACTGCTTTCCCTGACAAGCCTTATCTTTCTCTTGAAGACCCGGATATCCAGGCGATTGCCGAAAGTGACCCTCGGCGTCTGTTGGCAGCTTATCCTGATGGTGCCATATTGGATGAGGTACAACGGACGCCGCAACTCTTTTCCTATCTGCAGACCCGTGTCGATGCCGACCTGCGTCCTGGTATGTTTGTGTTGACCGGCTCTCAGCAGTTTGGGCTGTTGTCGGGGATCACCCAATCTCTCGCCGGCCGGGTTGGTATCGTGCAACTCCTGCCATTTTCGTTGGCTGAACTGCATTCGGGGGGAAGATTGGCAAAAAACCCCGACGAACTTATATATCGGGGTGGTTATCCGCCGCTATATGACCGCGATCTTCATCCGGGCGATTGGTTTGCCGCCTATATGACTACCTACGTTGAACGGGATGTTCGTCAACTTATCAATGTCCGGGATCTTTCCCTGTTCCAGCGCTTCGTAAAGATGTGTGCTGCACGTACCGGGCAACTTTTGAACCTTTCATCTCTGTCCAATGATTGCGGAATCACCCACAATACCGCAGCAGCTTGGATTTCGGTGCTGGAGGCCAGTTATGTCGTTCACCTGCTTCAGCCGCACTACCGTAATTTTAATAAACGCCTCATAAAAGCACCTAAGCTCTATTTCTGTGATGCCGGGTTGGCGGCATGGCTGGTCGGCATCCGGAAACCGGAAGAGGTGGCATTTCATGCACTGCGTGGCAATCTTTTCGAGACATTCATTGTCATGGAGTTTTTGAAGAATTGTTATAATGCAGGGAATCCATCAAATCTTTTCTTTTGGCGAGACAGCCGAGGGCTTGAAATCGATTTATTGTTGGAGCGTGGGGAGGAGTTGCTGCCGATTGAAATTAAATCAGGCGCGACAGTTGTTTCTGATTTTATGGATAACCTCAAACAGTGGTGCGTGCTTTCCGGTAACGCGAACCAGCGATCATGGTTAATATATGGCGGCGACATGACGATCGATGGCGAGACAACCCGGATTATTCCTTGGAACCGCCTTGTTGATATCCTGCCGGCAGAGAATGGCTAGGGATGGCTTGCCGGCAGGGGAGAGTGGCAATCGGCCTGGCATGGCGACCCGTAATGTCGCAGTAGAGAGAATAAAGCAAGGTGAATATTTGTAACCATCAGATATGATTCGTTTTTTATAACGTCTTATAAGATATCTATGTCAAGTACAACATCTGCAAGTTTATACAGATTTATCCCAAACCGTTTTCCCCGCTACTTGAGTTGTATAGTCAGGACACCTCATTCTGCGGTTGAACCCCATCTTGCTTTGCAACTCAGTGCACCCGACAGAGTGCGCATATCCGTTATGGCAGATTGTCACAATTGTCAACACACAGATCCGTGCCTGTCGCGTGTGACAAGCTTTTATTAATCTTACTGAGTTCAATCTTCTTATGCTGCATTTGACTTACCAAACGCTCAAGGACGTGGCTCACATCAAACAGAACATTAATTGCAGTTGCGGTCGCTTCAGTCCTGTCATCCCAAATCCTGAGACTATTCAAGCTACTCCCAGCTATCATCGCACGATTTGAAACATCAGATAGCACGTGTATCGACTGATCAAAGAGATCTGAACAGTCCATCAATGATTTTTCTAACTCAATGACGGCCATTTCATTGCACGTGCTCGTAGAATTTATCACGTTATATTCCATCTTCAACATCTCCATTTTATTCAATTTAAATTTTGATCTTCAGCGATGAATGCTATTCAACCGTAATTGTGGATCGTCATTAAAATTTGACCCGGCATCGGCGTTCATATTGACCTATTCAGAAACAGTAAATCATTTAGTTACGAATGCTAGGGCGGGTCAGCTACGACACCAATATAGGCCAAAATTGAGTTCTGATTTACATCGGAAAGCGATTCAGAATGGCGGCGGGTTTAAATGATCTGGAACCGACTCTTGGTGCGTAGCGATAGCAAGCCGCGTTGCATTACACCCTGTATCTTGATCCTGTTTCAATTTTAACCCATGCTGCAGTCGGGATTAATCTTCTGAAGGGGTCAAACTGGACGCAGTTGCCGGGTCAGATTTCAATGCCGATCCACATCAAAAGGTTCCGGCTCTACATCTGGCACTTTGGCCAAGGCCGACCGGAACTTGTCAACAGAACCTCGGGCGGCACGCTGGGCAAGATAGGTTTCTGTAGTAAGAGCGGATATCTTTTCGGCCACAGCAGAGGCGATAAACTGATTGAGAGAAATATGGTCCTGACTGGCAATTTCACGGGCCATATTATGAATTGAATCGGGAAGACGGACACTGATTGCGCTCATGGTTGAACCTCCAGGGATGCGAGAAAATCGCGCGGTGTCATCACGGCGAGACCAAACCGCGCAGCCTGTTTAAAATCGTCTACGTTCCAGGTAACAATAGTTGCATTGGCTTTGACGGCCAACTCCAACACGAAATCATCATCCGGGTCTTTCAGTGCCGGTCGCCATAGATAAAAGATTTTGTTCCGCACCGCTTTCGTGCAGAGGTAATCAATGACGTTATCAATCTCTTCAGCCGACAACGCCGTAATGCCGCGCTTGAGAACCGCCTCATATTCTGTCACGAGCGGCGTTGATACATGTACGGTAAAAAGATCCTGTTCAAGCAACGAAAGCAGTCGAAACGATGCGCCCCTCGACGATTTAAGCGCGGCCACAAGAACATTGGTATCAAGAATAATGTCAGGTTTCATAGGTGGTAGTATATGTAATACCAAAAATAGTGTCAATCGAATATCAATACGAGGGACGCGAGAGGACTAACACGAGGGCGACGCGGTTGACATGATCATTGCTGTTTTGCACGGCTCCATGCCGTGAGGGCAGCATAAGGGAACTATGCAAAGCAAAAGGACTATAGCCTAAGCCGTAACCCCTTTGTTTTTATTGGCGGAGAGGTAGCCCGTCGACTTATGGTTCTACAAGACTGTTTTTGTTGAATATGTACGTAAATATAAAGCTAGATGCCCCCAAATAGGCCCCCAGGGGCGCTTTTCCTTTCCGTACGGAAAATTAACAAGTCTGAACCCATCGTAATGCAACCTCGGGGCTTTGTTTTTACCATGTCTTTCCATTTCGATCAGATCAATTTCCAGAAATATCTGAACATCTTCAGAAAAATTCTTCATATCACGGTGCGTGATTGCCGCTAATTCTTTAATCGATTCCGGTTGTTTTTCTCGTATTACTTTAAGCAAGTCGAAACGCTGTGGGGTCATAGCCTTGCAGAATGCCTCAAGGTGACTTCCGATGCCGGGCGTAGGAATTGAAACGCTGAGGTCAGTGATATTGGCGTTCAGTACCTGATTGGTATTTTATGTTTGTCCGTTCTCAATTGCGATGAAAAGGAATGGAGAGTCAGTCGATTATCACCTTTCATTACATTTATAATAGATATGCCCCCGTTTTCGCCGTCATATTAAAGCCGCGCCCCCAAAGCGCGGTTTTAATATTTTGCGTACTCAAAATATCATTACATCCCTCATAAGGCCTTCAACGGCAATTATAACCTGCTGAAATGACGTCTCTAAGGATATGGCACGATACCTGCTTATGCTCGGCAACCACACCTAAACAGAGAGGCGATTCCCATGATCAACGAAATTCCCCACAGAACACTCCGAAGGCATCTCACAGCTCTGATCCTCTTTGCCTGCCTCTGCTGCATCGTCAGCCAGGGATTCGGTCAGGAAACCCCGCCCCCGGTGGCCACATCGGCTCAGGAGGCCAAGACCCTGTCCGAGGAAGAGCTCCTCAAGGCGACACAGAACCCGGTGGCCGACCTCATCAGCCTCCCCATCCAGAATATCACGAACTTCCGGATAGGCCCCCTAAACCGGGTGGACAATGCCGTCAGTTTCCAACCGGTCATCCCGATGGCGCTGTCCGGGGACTGGATGCTTATCAGCCGGATCATTCTGCCCGTGGCCTGGCAGCCCTATCCTGACAAAGAGTCCGGGGGGCAGTTCGGCCTGGGCGACATGAACCCCACCTTCTTCCTATCGCCGAAAAATCCCGGCAGCGTGATCTGGGGGGCCGGGCCGGCCATGATCCTCCCCACCGCTACGGGAAACATACTGGGGCAGGGGAAGTTCAGCGCCGGCCCGTCGGTGGTCGTTCTGGCCCAGCCGGGTAACTGGACTGTGGGCGCCCTGGTCAGCAACGTCTGGTCTGTGGCCGGTTCGTCTAGTCGCGCCTCGGTTAACAGGATGTCGTTTCAGTACTTCCTCTCTTACATCCTGAAGGACGACTGGTATCTCAACAGCGCCCCGATCATGGCCGCAGATTGGCGGGCGAGTGGTGGCGACCGCTGGCTGGTGCCGGTGGGCGCCGGTTTCGGGAAAATGGTGATGTTCGGCAACAGCCCGGTGGATCTTTTCGCCAGCGCTTACGGCAACGTGGTCAAACCTGCCGGTGGCCCTAGCTGGCAGATGAACCTGCAGGTGACGCTGTTGTTTCCCAAGTAACAAAATTACTTAACTCAAGAAAGGAGTACACCATGAAGCTGATGAAAAAATGGGCTATTGTGCTGGGCCTTTGCCTGGCGACGCTGCTCCCCCGAACGGGTGCCGCAGCCACAGAAAAGGCGGACTATGTCTTCAAAAACGGGGCAATCTATACCATTGAAAGCGCAAACCCCAAAGCCGAGGCGGTAGCCGTCACGGGGAAAAAAATTTCCTACGTGGGAACCAGCAAGGGGGCTGACTCCTTTATCGGAAAAAGCACTAAAGTCATCGACTTAAAGGGCAAAATGTTGCTGCCGGGATTTGTGGAATCGCATATTCACCCCACGTTGGCAATTTTCGCTCAAGGAGCCGATCTGCAATGCGACACCGTTGAGGAGACGTTGGCAAGAGTTAAGGTATGGGCGGCTGAACATACGGACGCCAAGGTCATCCAGGGCTTTGGCTGGCGCTACTATCTGTTTCCGACCACCGGCCCGACCAAGGCCGAACTGGACAGGCTTTTTCCTGACAAACCCGTCATGCTGGTTGCCATTGATTGTCATAGCGCGTGGGTGAACAGCAAGGCTCTTGAACTCGCCGGTATTGATGCAAAGACTCCTGACCCCGCACCGGGCATAAGTTATTTCCAGCGTGATCCCAAGACCAATGAACCGACCGGCTGGGTTGTGGAAACGATCGCTGAACAGATGATCCTGACCAAACTGGAACCACCCACGCCACAAGCGGTGAACGCAGCGACAGCCGGACAATTGCCGAAATTCGCAGCTGCCGGCATCACGGCTGCGTTTGATGCCGGGATTGGTGTCATGCCCACCGAGTTGGGCCTTGAGGGCTACCAGCAATTGGAGAAGGCCGGCAAGCTGCCGGTACGCATCGCTGCCAGTTATTACTGGAATAATCCAGAGGTCACGGATCCTGTGGCCATGGCGCTGGCTTTACGCGAAAAGTTCAATTCCGAGCTTGTGCAAGTCCGCTCTTTGAAAATCATGATAGACGGTGGTGAGTCTCAGCACACGGCTGTTATGCTCAAACCTTATGCCGATCAGCCGGATTCTCGTGGAGAATATCAGATCAGTCCCAAGCTTTTTGATGCTGCTGTTCTCAAAGCACAAGCAAACGGTTTGGACACCCATGCCCATAGCTATGGTGACAGAGCTACGCGTGCTTTTCTTGATGCTATTGAAAAAGCACAACGGGCTTATCCCAGGAGCAGATCAAGACATGTTGCTGCACACGTTATGTTCCTCACCGATGACGATGTACCCCGTTTCGTAAAACAAAACGTTACGATGCAGACGTCTGCCCAGTGGTTTTCCCCGGATCCCACACTTGATCTGATCATGAAAATCGTCGGCAAGGACGTGGTATCTACCGAGTATGCGCGGATGAACTCTGTGCTCAAGGCCGGCGGTCGGCTGGCATTCGGGACGGACTGGCCCGCATCAGGCTGGGTGGCCACGTATCGCCCTCTTGATGCAATTCAGGTGGCAATGACGCGGGCAATTCTACCGCAATACGGCAAGCAACAGGTCTTACCCATGGTGCCACCCGAAAACGAGTGTATTACACTGGATCAAGCGCTCAAGGCATACACGATTGATTCTGCCTACGTGCTCGGGCTGGAGGACAAAATCGGTTCATTGAAGGTCGGGAAGCTGGCAGATATCGTCATCATCGACAAAGACCTGCACAAGATTGCACCCAAAGATATCAGCACGACAAAGGTTGATCTCACTATGATGAACGGCAAAATCACCCATCGCGACGGTATTTGAGTGCAGCGGTAACGATCCACGTGTTTGTTTAACCGGAGGTAATATGCACCACTGGGTGTACCTTGCCTGTGCAATTGTATTTGAAGTATTAGGGACATCAGCTCTCAAATCAGCAGAAGGATTTACCCGGCTATGGCCTTCATGCATAGTGGTTGCAGGTTACGCAACTTCTTTCTATTTTCTCTCTTTGACATTGAAATCTGTACCTGTTGGCATTGCCTATGCCATTTGGTCAGGAGTAGGCTCGTCATTTATTGTATTGGTTGCCTGGTTGTTTTACGGGCAACGGATTGATGTTCCTGCCGCAATTGGAATACTGCTCATAATTTCAGGAGTGCTTGTACTGAATCTGTTGTCAAAGGCAGCGCACTAAACGCCTGCTGAAAAGGTATCCCATGCCCTAGCACCACGTCACCGGACTATGCAGGATCATCACAAGAAAGGAGGAGAGTCGTCTCAACGGAGGTTTTACCCGTCACCGTCAACCATACATCATGGAGGTTCTACAATGAAATCAAGGTTCACCACCCTCGTCGCCACCCTGGCGCTCACACTCACCCTCTGCGCGGCGGCGCAGGCATCCCCCCTGCTGTATGTTACCGGCACTCGTTCTGATCCTTCGGGTAGTATCAGCACATTCGGCACTGTTAACACAGCAACGGGGGAGTATAGAGAAATCAGCACCTATAGTTCCTTATCCGTCTCCAATCTGACTTTCAACGGAACCAATTTTTATGTCACAACACATCCTTTTACGCCATATCCTTATGAACAATTATCTACCTTGGACACGTCGGGAAATTTAACCATTGGTCCAGACTATAATCGGAGCGATTTTCCTTACAGCACATGGATAACGGGAACTACTATGATGAATTCCGTCTTCTATGGCTATGATGTTAATAGCGGATTCGGGACGATCAATACGAGCAACGCACTAATAACTACCGTCGGCGGCACCGGCCCTCTCAGTTCAATACATGGCATGATGACATCACTCAATGGCACTATATATGCCCTGGACACTCTTGGAAAAGTAGTATCTGTTGACCCCAAAACCGGGAATCAAACTCTTATTGATACGACCGACGGCGCTAAGGGATCTCTTGAGATTATCTACTCAGACGGCACAGGCCTGTATACGTTGGGCACAGCAGATCACCAACTTTACAGTTTCGATACCGGCACCGGAGCGTATACCGATCTGGGTATTCAGGTTGCCGACCACACCGGCCCCACGCCATACACATTCACCGGGGCAGCCGTTGTTGTCCCCGAGCCCTCTACCTATGCCCTCCTCTGCGTATCCCTGGGGGTGGTGGGGTATGCTCGCAAGAGGATGGGGAAGAGCGGAGAAGCGGCGACGTGCTAAAACGTTGCATCGTTAAACCATGATATGTCGTCGTATTGGAGTGTAGGGGCAATTCATGAATTGCCCCTACTGACTTAACCCCACCTGTCCACCACTTACCTGTAAGGGGAGGGACCTGCTGCCGACTTCTGGCTGCAGGACGTCCTCCCTCTTGAGACAAGAGGGGGACAGTGGAAGTTATGATGACCTCGAGCCGCCCCCGTTTCCCTTCATGCCGTCCCGATCGAAACCGGGGCAAATACCAAGATCACCCATCGTGACGGCGTATGAGCGACGAGGGTCTTGACGATGATGAGTTGCAGGCTGTTCACTCCTCAGGATCGGCTCTTGCACTCCGCTTCCTAATCGGGTAGAGTTCCCTCGGTTAACTATGAACATTATTTATGCCTTCTACCTCTTCGGCTCGGCAACCATCCTCCTTTTACTGGCGGCGATAGCCTGGGGCCGCCGCCCGCTCCCCGCAGGCCGGGAGTTCGCCTGGTTTGCCGCGAGCACCGCGCTCCTCGTGGCGTCCTATGGCCTCGAGTTGACACAGGACGACCTAGCTGTGCTGAAGCTCAACCTGTACCTGGAGTGGCTTCCTTCAGCGTATCTCCCTGCCTTCTGGCTCCTCTTCAGTCTCGTTTGGTGCGGTTACGGCCATCTGGCCGATCGCGGGCTCCGCACCGGACTGCTGGCATTCAGCACCCTGCATTTCATCGTCGCCGAGACCAACGACTACCACGGGCTGCTCTATACTGCTCTCTGGGTAGACAAAACCGGCTCGTTCCCGATGTTTCGACAATCGAACGGTCCCTGGTTCTGGGTCGATTTCGTCTACATGAGCGGCTGCGTGCTCCTTTCGAATATCCTCTTCATCCGGCAGTTCCGCCATACCCGGCCGCTCCACCGCCGACAGGCCCTGATCATGATGTTGGCAACGTTCATCCCCTGGTTCTGCCAGATAGGCTTCACTCTGGGAATCGCGAACGGTATCTATCTCACGGCGTTCGGCCTCTCCATCTCCGGATTGCTTTTTGCCTGGGGGATCTTCCGTCAGCACATCCTGGAGATGGTGCCGGTGGCGCGGTTCGAGTTGGTGGAGATGATGAGGGATCCGGTCCTGGTCTTCAACGAAGCCGGGCGTCTGGTGGACCATAACCGTGCCGCCAGCAGTCTCCTCGACACCGGGAAAGATCAGGGCGACGAACTCACCAGGGCGGACATCTCTCGTAATGCCCCTGAACTGGCCACGGCGTTGGAATTGGCGGAGCGGGGTGAAAACAGGATACTACAGCAGGGAAATCGGGTCTTTTCCCTGTCACGGACGGACCTGCACCTGGGTACGGAACGGGGGATCACTCTCTGCCTTCTCCACGACATCACCGAACAGTTTCGTGCAGAGGAACAGTTGCAGGCGCTGACTATCACCCTGGAAGAACGGATCGCCTCAGAGGTTGCGCAAAACCGGGCCAAGGATCAGGCTCTGGCGCGCCAGGCCAGGGTTGCCGCCCTGGGAGAGATGGTCGGAGCCATTGCCCACCAATGGCGGCAGCCGTTGACAATTCTTGCTATGATTGTGCAGGATTTTCACGCCAACTCGACAGAAGGGACAACACCAACAGAGTCCGAATGGGCAAAATTCAAAGTTAACACCATGACACAGATCCGCCACATGTCCCAAACCATTGATGAGTTCCTCAACTACCAGCGCCCCAATCAGATCCGGGAACGGTTTCCGATCATCCGATGTCTGGAGGAGTCCCTGCGGCTTTTCAGCGCCCAGTTCAAAGAATACCGTATAAATCAAGAATTACGCATACCTCCCGGGGTCTCTCCCTGTTGCTTCGGTACGCCCAGTCAGTTAACCCAGGTTCTCCTCAATTTGCTGGCCAACGCTAAAGATGCCATCGTAGATGCCCGATCCCGGAACAGTGCACCGGAACAGGGACGAGTGATCATAACGTTGGACGACCAGGGAGAGCGGTTGCTGATCACCGTCACTGACAACGGCAGCGGGATTCCCGAGGAGCAGCGCGAGCGAATCTTCGATCCGTATGTAACAACCAAGGAAAAACAGGGAGGGAGCGGCCTCGGGCTCTATCTCGCGAGAATGCTCGTGGAAACCGGCTTAGGCGGCTCTCTCAGCCATGCCGATCTCCCTGAAGGAACCAGCTTTTTCATTGAACTTCCTGTCTCAGCAGAGGAACAACCATGACCGACCTGAAAGAAATCAACCTGCTTCTGGTGGAAGACGAAGAGGAACTATGTCAGTGGATCGCCACATTTTTAAAACGTTATTGCGGCACTGTTTTGACCGCCGCCAATGGCGCACGGGCTCTGGAGAGTATCGCCCTTCAACGGCCTGATGTGGTGGTAAGCGACATCAGGATGCCGGTTCTGGACGGTATCGGCCTGGCCACACAGCTCAAAATTGAACAGCCCGATTTACCGGTTATCTTCTTCACTGCATTCACCGAAACAGCCAATCTTCTCAAAGCCATAGAATTAGGGATCAGCGCCCTGGTCCCCAAACCCATCGACACAGACCAGCTCCTGAACGCCATCCGGCAGTCAATCTTGCCCATCATCCAGCAACGCCGGATCAATGCCCTCAACTCAGAAATGACCGCCCTGGTGGCAACGCGATGCGGGAGAGGAGAGACCATGCGCCGGTTGGCGGCCCGGGCATTGCAGGTGGCAGCTACCGATTATACTGTGCTGCTCCAGGGAGAAACAGGTGTCGGCAAGTCCCGTCTGGCGGCCTTGATCCACGACCTGAGCCCCCGTCGGGACAAACCATTCATCACCGTCAATCTCGGTGCGCTTCCCGAGCATCTGGCGGAGAGTGAACTGTTTGGTCACGCCAAGGGGGCCTTCACCGGCGCCGATGCGACAACCAAGGGGTTGGTGGCAGCGGCGGCTGGCGGCACACTTTTTTTCGATGAAATCGAGGCGGCACCCCGTTCTCTCCAGATCAAGATTCTCCGTTTAGCAGAGCAGAAAGAATACGTCCCAATCGGAAAGACCGAACCACATGATGCGCAGGTACGTATTATCGCCGCCAGTAACCGGGATCTGGGCGAATTGGCGGCCTGCGGGGATTTCCGTGAAGACCTTTACTACCGTCTTGCCGATATGGTTATTACCATTCCCCCTCTACGGGAGACGCTGGATGAAATCGCACCGTTAGCACTCCAGTTCGTGCAGGAAACCTGCGCAGAACTTCGTCGCAATGTGCCGGAGCTGGCTCCGGAGTTCACGGAGCATCTCGCCAGTTACCCGTGGCGCGGGAACATCCGAGAGTTGAAGAGCGTCATCCGGCGGACACTTTTATCCGCCGGACCGGTAGTGGATATTACTGACATCATGAACGCGGTAAACCGGACAGATACCGTCGCAGCAGGCTCCGACAGAAATTCAGTTATTACGCTACGCCAGGCCGAAGAAGAGGCCGTCCGTGCCGCTCTCACGGCTGCTGGCGGTCGGCAGGCGGCCGCAGCCCGGTTGCTCGATATCGACTACTCCCGGTGCAAACGGTTACTGGAAAAATATGGGATGGCCAGATAGGGGACAACACACGAAACGGAATTTTACGCACGCTAAGGAATTCTAGGAGCTATCACCTCTACCTCATGCCCAGATTTTTCTGGTTAGCGTTTAACAATTTCTATTGCGGTATTTTTGCTCAAGTCTAGTTGCCTGCCGATCTGCCGGTGTGGCAACCAATGTTAGTACCTTTGATGCCAACTTGTCAGATTTTACCCGCTGTTCAAGACGCCGACCAAAAACCACCTCTCGGGCCTTCGCTGCCGTAATTCCAGATTTAATCCGTTTCCGCAAGCCGACGCAGCTCCCGCTTCTGTCGTTCACATGACCGGTCCGTTGTCGAGACCTGGCAATAGATCACCACATTCTGTCCCAATGGATTTGTCATCGGCAAACGTCGCATTACCGTGTCCCGGTATAGTATCATTCAAAGTAAACTTCGAAAGGGACATTACATGCCACGCCGAGAACTTCTGACGAAACAGCAGCGCCATGATTTCAGCGCACCGGCGACCGACGAACGCCACATGGTTCGATATTACACCTTGAGTGTCGATGACTTGGCGTTGGTTGACCAGCGCCGTGGTGACCACAACCGACTCGGTTTTGCGATGCTGCTTTGCTATCTGCGCTTTCCGGGACGAGTGCTGCAAGAAGGCGAACAGCCGCCGATGGCAATGCTGAACTTTGTGGCCAGCCAACTCTCCCTTGACTCGGCATGTTACGCTGACTATGCCCTGCGAGACCAAACGAGGCGAAGTCATTTGGTGGAAATTCAAGCCTACCACGGCTATCGGTTATTCAGTCGTACGCTTTATCGAGAGTTTGCGGAGTGGTTACTACCCCTCGCGCTCACCACAGAGAAAGGTCCTGCCTTGGTGACGACTCTTCGGGATGAATTGCGAGCACAGCGGGTGATCTGTCCACCAATGCCGGTGGTGGAGAAATTGTGTGCTGAAGTGCGGGCCAGTGCGCAACGACAGTTGTGGCATAAACTCACCGAAGGGCTTTCGGAACATCAGTGCAAAGCTTTGGATCAACTGCTGACAATTCGCCCGGACAGTGGTCAAACCTGGCTCTCATGGTTGCGACAGTCTGCATATGCCGCCACACCCCGCAATTTCCCAAAACTTATTGAACGTCTGAAACATGTCCGTGCGGTCGGCATTAATCTGGAGCGTGCGACGCGAGTTCATCAGAACTATTGGATCAAACTGGCCCGAGAAGGTAGCCAGAGTACCGCACAGCACCTCACTGATTTTGAACCGTTACGCCGATATGCGACGTTGACAGCACTCGCGTTGGAGTCAATGGCCACCCTGACCGATGAAGCACTTAATATGTTCGACCGCCTTATTGGCAGTTTCTTCAAAAAAACGGAACGCCGTCATGCCGATCAGTTTCATCGGAGTGGTAAGGCAATCAACGAAAAAGTGCGCCTTTACGCTCAGATCGGCCAAGCGTTGATCGCGGCAAAGGTCAGCAGAAACGACCCATTCGGAGCCATTGAGCAAATTCTTCCCTGGGTTGAGTTCGAGGCTGTGGATCGGCATTGAAATTTGCCCCGGCATCGGCGTTCAGATTGACCCATTCAGAATCGGCAAATCAGTTAGTTACGAATGCTCGAACGGGTCAACTACGACGCCGATATGGATCAAAATTGAAATCTGATTTGCAAGAATAGAGGCACAATGGGTTGGCCGACTACTTTCGATAGGCTTTGTCATGTTGGGTATGGAGGGTGACTAAGACAATGGTCGGCCCGTTGAGTAGACACGTTACCGCCCGGGCACTGCCGGTGATGCGGAGAGAATACAGCTGCTCACCGGTATGCGGCTCGATCATTCCGTGGAGTTTCTCGAAATTGAGACCAGGATTAGTCCATAGTTGGGGAAGGTTCAGGTGCTGCAATAGCATAAGCACCTTGGTAGCCGCCTTGCGCACCGGTAACTCCGCAACCATAACGGCCTCGTCAAAGGCCGGACGAATCTCAACCCTCATCCGACCACCGATCGGCCACAACCGTGGCCTGATCACTGGTCTCGACAATCACAGACGGACGGGAATCGACCAGCGCGGCAGTTATCATTTGTTTGCTGTCTGATGTCCAGGCCCACAACTGGTGACGGGGAACGGTCTCAACGGGGATCAACACAATCCGACCGTCTTCAAGAAATTCCACATCAAGGGTATCTCCTGACTTTACCCCTGATTGAGGTGGCAGGGTTATCCGGCGCCGGGTATCAGTTTGCACGAGCATACGATGTACCTCCAATATAATGATAACAATATTTGGGAATGAGGGCAATACCCATTTGCCAGTATGTTTCATAAGTATGTCGGAATTCCCAACATACTTATGATCAACGTCAGTAGACACTTGCATGTGAACTGGAAAAATCTGAAGCGTTACAGGCCCTCACCAGAGGCAGTGTACAGTCACATCAGTGTTACCGCCGGTGAGGCGTCCTATCAATAGTAGACACTCCCGACTGTCGACGCTCCCAACTCAAGCGGCTACGTCATCTTCTTGCGTCCTTCCATCAGTTTCTTTCCATCATCCCGAAGATCGCCACCCGGCGACATATGGCGATACAATGTCTGTCGGGTAACTCCCAACTCCTGACATAAGCCCGTAACCGTCGTTTCAGGTTTTCCCATTGCCGCCATCGCCAACCTAAGCTTCGCCGCTGTCATCTTGTAAGGCGCTCCCCCTACCCTACCTCTGGCCCGTGCCGAGGTAAGTCCGGCTTTTGTTCTCTCCGAAATCAGTTCCCGCTCGAACTCTGCCAGTGCCGCGAAGATTCCGAACACCAATTTGCCAGCCGGGGTCGTCGTGTCGATTGATGCTCCTTGTCCGGTTACGACTTTGAAGCCGATCCCCTCGACTTGTCAGATCATGAACGGTGTTGACCAAGTGTCGTAGGTTCCGGCCCAAACGGTCCAACTTCCAGACGAGCAGAGTGTCCCCCTCTCTGAGTGCCTTTAACGCGGCGTCCAACCCGGGCCGGTCGTCCTGACTGCCGGAGGCCAGATCCTGATAAATCCGATCAGCCTCAACCCCCGCAGCAAGGAGAGCATCCCTTTGCGGGTCCGTCGTCTGAGAACCGTCGGTCTTTGATACCCTCATGTATCCGATGAACATGGTCAACCTCCCGGCAAAGCCGTGTCACAAAAACGGCCCCATATATGACGGTCTGGAAAAGCCATTATCGATGGACTATTTTTGACATACAACCCGTATTACAAACTACGCACTACAAACTACCACTACTTTTGTTTATATGACATCACCACCCTGTATCAAAATAGGGCAGGTTGACTTACTCAGCCGCATCAATACCCTTCGCCGCCTTTTATCGGTATTTTCAGCCCGAACCCGGTATTCTGATTTTCTCACTCTCCTAATGCTAAAATCAAACAATGCGGACTTTAAAAGACCTCCGAAGGTTCCATAGATTCGGAGGTCTTTTGTGTATCAGGTCTCTTGCTGTGATACCCCTTGCGTGAATACCAAATAAAAAATGACGCTTATTGGCTTTACTTTCGGGCAATATTACGACAATATAGCCTTGTGTTTCAGAATTATTACGTCAATGGCCGCATCACCCGAGAGGTGCCAACCATGAAAAGATCTATCGACGACCATCTGCTCCGTTGGAAACTTGCCCCCCACCGTAAACCGCTGCTCATTCGCGGTGCCCGTCAGGTGGGGAAGACCTATTCCGTCCGACAACTTGGCGGGACATTCTCCCATTTCGTCGAAGTGAACTTTGAAAAAGAGCGACAATTGTCAGGGCTCTTCAGCGGATCACTGGAGCCGAAATCGATCTGTGAAAAACTGGCAGTATACTTCCGGACCCCCATACAACCGAAAAACACCCTTCTCTTTTTTGACGAACTACAGGCCTGCCCGAATGCCATCCGCGCCTTGCGCTTCTTTTATGAGGAGTATCCCGATCTCCATTTGGTAGCAGCCGGATCTCTGCTGGAATTCGCTCTGGCAGAGATCCCTTCCCATGGTGTCGGCCGTCTGTCGAATCTGTTCATGTACCCTCTCTCCTTTGAGGAGTTTTTAACAGCTTTGGGACAAGAAGCTCTGGTTGATCTAATACACGGTGCAACAGCAACTCTACCTTTATATGAAATATTTCATGGCCGACTTCTTGACCTGCTCCGAATTTTCCTGATCATCGGTGGTATGCCGGAGGTAGTCCGCTCTTATCTGGAACAGCGAGATATTCTGGCCTGTCAACAGTTGCTGGATGACATTATTCTGACGACACGGGATGATTTCGCCAAATACCGTCAGCGTGCACCGTTAGTCCGACTGGAAGAAGTGTTTCATGCTATCGCCTTTCAAACTGGCAACAAGTTCAAATTTGCCGGCATCGATCCGACAGTCAAGTCAACCATGTACAAAGACTGTCTCGATATGCTGGTCATGGCAGGGTTGACACATAAAATTCAACATAGTGCTGCACGGGTAATTCCTCTCGGAGCGCAGATCAAGCCGAATACATTTAAGGTGATCCTCTTTGATATCGGAGTTCACCAGCGTCTGCAACGTAATGATATTTCCGCAATGCTCACCTCACCACGTCTCAACGACATCAACAAGGGGAACATCGCCGAAGCTTTTGTCGGCACGGAATTGATCAAGTATGCTCCCACCCACCTACCCCCGTCCTTATATTACTGGCATCGAGAGGCAAAAAGCAGTAACGCCGAAGTGGACTATGTCCTCCAGAAGGATGCCGACATCATACCCATTGAGGTTAAATCCGGCACCAAGGGGCAGATGCAGAGTATGCATCTGTTTCTGGAAGAACGCCACCTGCCGTTAGGAATCAGGGTATCAACCGAAAATTTCAGCGAATACGGAGCCATCAAAACCGTCCCTCTCTATGCAGTGAAAACGATCATGTCTTGATCTCTTTCAGGGTGAACGTGATACAAATATGCGGCAAGTTGGGCCATTTCCGACAAATACTTTTTGGGCTCTTATTGCCCATCACATGAGATTGTAAAATCATGTTATTAGAATTTGTCTGGTGCCTCATTGCAGACGTTACTGAATAAATCCCATCAACACTGTCAATATACTAGTGAGTGCATAAAGTGTACTTTTCGCACTACTCATTTATCGTCCCCGATTAACCTGTAAAACCGATATTTCGAGTGCTAATACTGTAGCGCAGAATCAAAGTGCAACAAATGCGATAGTGCGTTAAAATTCTGCACATAAACACTTCGGCAGTAAATCAACTCGGCTACGCCCGAGTCAGCTAAACCGGCCAGAACCGAGACTCGCAACTGGACGCCCTCAAACAGGTCGGTTGTACGCGGATCTTTGCCGATAAAGTCAGCGAAATTCAGGACAGTCGCCCACGTTTCATCGACAGATCCAATGTCTTGGCGATCTACTGTTTGATCAACCATTTCTCGAACACCGGGTCAACCACTCGCCAAATTTCGCCTAGTTTTTCCACCAAGTCCATCTTTTTGAGCTTAGCTAGACTCGTCTGTACACCGCCCTGAGAACCAAGACGGTTTTCTACCAAAAACCCCTGACCATGTATCGTGGTTGGTTGGTGCTTGGCGATGGCTCTGAGTAGCCGCTTTTGATGATTGGTTAACCCCAGAAAAATTCCCTCAAAGTCTGCAGCCTCCATCTCCACCAGCAGGCTTTTAGCAAATAGTAAGGCATCGTCTCGTTCACCAACAAGGTTAAAATGCAGCATGGCCAACTTCTGGACATAGTATGGATATGCCCGTACGAACGCTACGATCTCCCCGGCCTCGGCTCCAGAGAGCACCTTTCCGCCGCTGGCATACCGGTCGATCAGAAAGGCGACGAATTCGTCGACCGGTATCTCCGGTAACGGAAGAACGTAGGCGCTCTTGTAAAACGGGCGCTTCCGGTCTTCAAACATGTCCCGCAGGATCGTCCGGCGGCTCCCCATCATTAGGACGGAGACATTCTGTGCGGACTGCATCCCCCCCCGCAATAAGGCTTCGATCTTCTTGCTTTCCTTCAGTTCGCATATTTCCTGGAACTCATCCAGCACCAGGCAGACCTTGATAGCCTGACCTGCACAATAGTGATCGAGAGCGGCGATGATCAGTTCCAGATGAATTTCGGCACGCTCTTCACCCAGAGATACCGAAAACTCGGGTAACATGGTCGTCGAGTTGATTTCGATGTTCAACCGGAGTTTTTTAAACGACGCCAGTATCCGAGTGGCCAAGGTGGTTTGGTCTGCCGCCGTACGCCCCAAGGTAGCGACGATGACTCGATATATTTTTTCAACAACGTCCTCCGGAGAGGTAACAGAGAACAGATCAACATAAATACTGATCATGTCCGTCAGAAGGGCGCCGACCTCCATGGCCAAGCTAGATTTACCATAACGCCTGGGAGCATAGATGACCGTGTGGATGCCAGAGCGCATATTTTGGCCGATAAGGGCCTTTTCTGCGGTTCTGTTGCAGAAACCGTTTCCTTGGGCGAGAACCAGGTTAAAGGGGTTAGACATAATATGGCACTCCAGTTATTTAAAGTAAATTATTGTATCTGGATAATAGCAGGGTGTAGCTTTCACGTCAACTCTGACTTTTATTTCTGTGAGTAACGAGAAGAGTGGGACAAGCCAGTGGGTAGGAATTCGAGAAGAAATGTGTCGACCACGCGGTGAGGGTAAAGAGGGTAAAGAGGGGACGTAGTTGATTAGTTGACTTTAACTGCTGTTTTAGGTAAACCCCCTTTGCATGCCACGAGCCGCACGACTTGATATAGCCGGGGTCCTTCAACATGTAATTGTGAGGGGGATCGAACGGCGTGATGTTTTTGTAGATGACCAGGATCGCGCCTCTTTTCTTGACCGGCTCTCATTGCCCTTGGTTGAGATGGAGATGGATTGTTTGGCTTGGGCTTTAATGGCGAACCATGCTCACATCCTACTGCGACCGACTGACAATAACCTTGGTGAATTTATGCGCCGGCTTCTGACTGGATATGCAGTAACATTCAATCTTCGCCACCACCGCAGTGGGCACCTATTTCAGAACCGATTTAAATCCATAGTATGCGAGGAAGACCCCTATCTTCTTGAACTTGTACGCTATATCCACTTAAACCCTTTGAGAGCCGGGTTGGTTGGTGACATCCGTGAATTGAAACAATATCCCTGGAGTGGTCATTCGGTGATTATGGGGGTAAGGCAGTTTCCGGGCCAGAAGGTTGTGGAGGTCCTTCGGTATTTCTCCACAAAACAGCAACTGGTGCGAGAAAAATACCAGGAATTTGTTACGGACGGTATCCGTCTTGGAAAAAGAAACGAGCTTGTTGGTGGCGGGTTACGGCGGGTGTTAAAAGCTCTCGACAATGAAGCCATTCCTGCGTACGACGAGAGAGTCTTGGGCAGTGGTGACTTTGTAGAGCAGTTTCGTCAAGAAAAGGTGATATCGGAACGGCTGGAAGTGCACCTAACGCTGCCGCAGCTCATAGATATTTTTGCCAACAAATATCGCGTAGCGACGGAAGATATTTGTCAGCGTCGAAGGGGGGGAGCCCTATCAGAGGTTAAGAGCATCATCTGCCATATCGCTACTCGTTGGTTTAGTTATAGCGGTGAAAAGGTAGGTACGTGCCATGGAATTACACGTTAAGGCGTTTGTCGTAGTGCCGTGCGCGGTCAGAAGATTTTAGAAGAAGGTTTTGCACTGAAGGGCGAAGTCGAGGCGTTAGTCAACAGATCAACTACGTCCCCCTAAAGCCCTAAAGCACTAAAGCACTAAAGCATATGAAACCTGAGATGCGTGTAACAGCCCCCGCCATAGAGTAAGCACCCTCTACTGCCCCGACCATCTCTGTTCCGCAACCTCAGTCCCAACCTAAAAGACAGGCTTCCGTTTCTGAATCGTTTCATCTCAGCTGTAAGGTGGTCCGCGGTAGAGAGTATACCATTATTCTGAACGCAGTTTTGTAGGGGCGCCCCTTGCGGGCGCCCTTGACTGCCGATTCAAGAACAGGATACCCGCAAGGGGTATCCCT
>CAIUUR010000559.1 GCA_903902345.1 uncultured Geobacteraceae bacterium
AAACGCGGGCAGGATGCCCGCTCTCCCTGGAAAAGCTGATCGACAGATTTTCCAGGGGATATTTTTTGTGGCGAATCACCTTACCACGGCATCACCCGCGGGAATGTCGCCGTTGCGAGGGAGTCTGACCGTAAAGGTGGTCCCTACCCCGACCTGGCTCTCCACCGTGAGTTCTCCCTGATGCGACTTGATGATCTCGTGGGAGATACTCAGCCCCAGCCCGGTCCCCTTGTCCACCCCCTTGGTGGTAAAGAAGGGATCAAAGATCCGCTCCCGCACCTCCTGCGGGATTCCGGCGCCGCTGTCACTCACCGAGGCATAAACCGATAGATCGTCACACCAGCACTTTACGACGATCTCGCCCGACGCGACCATGGCCTGTCCGGCATTAACCAGGAGATTCAAAAAAACCTGGTTCAACTGTCCCGGATGGCAAAGAATCGCCGGCACGGGAGCATACTCTTCCCGCACCGTAGCCACATACTTCAGTTCGTTGTGCACGATGGCCAGGGCACGCTCCAGACAGCTGTTCAGCGCCATGGGCTGCTTATCTTCGCTATCCATCCGGGAAAAGTTCTTCAGCCCCAGGACGATCTTCTTCACATGCTCCGCGCCGGCCAGCGATTCCTGGATCAGTTCGGCCCCATCCGTCAGGATGTAATCCATATCCAGCTCGTTCCTCCTCTCCGCGAAATCCTCCCGGCTCAACGGGGTGGAGCCATGCTCCTGTTGCAGCCGGTCGAACCGGGTGATCGTCTCGAAGTATCCGACAAGGAGTCGCAGGTTGCTGGAGATGTACCCCATGGGATTATTGATCTCGTGAGCGACCCCGGCCGCCAGTTGCCCAAGCGTCGCCATTTTTTCGTTCTGCATACGCGCCCGGTCTTTTTCCCGCGCCTCCAGGACTCCGGCCGCCACCAACTCTTCCAACTCCAGATTCAGCGCCTCCAGGGCCAACTTCTGATTTTGCAACATTTCCTGGATATTCCGGCGTTCGACTACTTCCTGCCGCAACTGTTCCGCCTGCTCCCGTAACTCTGCCGCGATCCGCTTTCGTTGTGAAATATCGCGCACTATCGCCCACAACGCCTCCGGTTCCCCGTCACTGTTCCGGAGAAGAGAAGCTCGCAGTTCAATGGGTACGGCTCTGCCATCCTTCGTGAGATACTCTTTTTGATAGACATCGGAATACCCTCTCCCCAGAATCTGCTCTTCAAGCAGTCGGGCCTCCATCTCATGCCAGGCCGGTGGGGTAAGATCAACATACGTCAGAGTTGACAGTTCCGCCGAGGAGTAACCAAGCATTTTCTGCAGCACCCGGTTACTCTCAAGAATATTCCCCTGCAGATCCATTTTAACGAACGCATCCATCAGGCTTTCATGGAGCCGCCGATATTTGGCTTCACTGGCCTTCAGAGAACGGTTCTGTTTTGCCGCAATCCGCTCTGCGTCGGCCCGGGTGTTCAGCAGAGCCCGAATCAGGGCGCAGAGCAGTAAGGTGAGAGCCACGCCGCCGGCCATGGTGCACCAGATGCTCAGGTAAGCTCCCAGGGATAATCCGCCGCCGGTTCGGTTAAAGCAAAGCGTCCAGAGTCGACCATTGATCTGAAGTTGTCGAGTGAAACACTCCTTGTTCAGGATCTTGTTACCGGCGGAAAAGGGGCTCTCGTAAAGCAGCCCTTGAGGCAAGGGACGCATACCATCGAAGATCCGAAGATGAGGCTGATCCTCGTTCTCAGGAACAGTCCGACCAAGTATTCCCTGCATCAGGTCATTCATCCGGTAGGGGCTATAGACCCAGCCGCGGAGTGCGGCCCGTCGCCTCGCCACCGTGTCAAGTGCCCCACCTTTACGATAAACCGGGTGGTACATCAGGGCGCCGGCCTGAACGTCGGCGGCACTCTCCTGAATCAGGATAACCTTGCCGGAAAGCACGGAAGCATCCGTATCCCGCGCCTGCTCCATGGCGGCGCGACGGATCGGCTCCGAAAACATGTCATAACCGAAGGCCCGCAGGTTCCGACCGGAAAACGGCTCCAGATAGATGATGGAGGAGTACAGCGCGCGATCACCCTCCGGTTTCAGCGCGTACTCCGGGAACCCTTCACGCCGGATCGTCCGGATATGCTCGGCGAGCTGATCACGGGGGACCAGCAAAGCAAAACCGATTCCCTGAATACCGGGGAGCTGCTGTTCGACCTTCAGATCTTGGGTAAACAGCCGCCACTGCTCCCGCGTGACATTCTCCGAGGTGCTAAACAACGCCGCGCCGCTCTCCAACAGGCGAGCGTAGTCATTAAGCCTATCGATAATCCTGGATTGAATCTCGTCGCACCGGGAAGCGAACTCAAGTTGGGCGGTCCGTTCCACGCTGGATTTCACGGAGAGGGTTATCACCACGGTAATCAGCAGACCGGTAACCAGGACCCAGGGGAGCCGATTGCGAAGCGTGGTCGGTGTGGCGGGTGACGCCGTAGGTGAATTGCCGTCTATTTCGGCATTGTCGGCTGAGGGTATGGACATCATGCGTACTCCGGATTAAAGGGCTTGCATCGGATAGCACGAAAACACTTATAGGTTTCCGTCAAGAGGAGCAAAGAGAGCAGGGACGCGCGGGATATCAACCGTTTCAACGGCATACGACTCCGCCATGATCGACCATCTATTTAGCAGGAACCGCGCCAAATAGCAAATACACATACCCTGGGGGTAAGAGCTCAACAATTGACAAATTATAAGCTTTAGGCTGCTTGAGCAGGCGAAAAAAGGACCGAAAGGTGAGTGCGGCTTTGGAACAGGTCAGGGATTTGTTGATTGTTGAGCCCTGCCCCCTCTACCTGTTCTGATTACTACCAATCTGCGGCTACCTGAATCTCCCTCCCCTTCAAGGGGAGGGCTGGGGTGGGGATGGGGAAAAAGCAGAGCCTGAG
>CAIUUR010000560.1 GCA_903902345.1 uncultured Geobacteraceae bacterium
AAGTTAAGCTTCTGCATCTCCAGTTCAAGTTCGGCGCCACCAACATCATGCTCAACCTTCTCACTCATAGTACTTCCTCCCTGGTGATATTCCGTAGTATCTGAAGAGCCTTGTTTCCGCGATAAACACCCGGGGCGCCGAGGAACTTGCCGACTCCACCGACTTTCATCACCATGGGACTCTGGACATCCTTGTTAAGCATGATGGTATCTCCCAGTTCCAGATGCAGGAGCTCCCGCAGGGTAATGTTGGCATGCCCCATTTCCACGTTGACAGCCATGGGAGCATCACAGAGTTCAGTGGAAAGTTTGAATGTCCACTTGGGATCACGGGTCTCCGTGTCGATCTGTCCTCCATATTTGAGTTTTTCCTTGATGGGATCAACCGTCATGTAGGGGATCGCAAAGACCATGCTTCCCCGGGTATTCTCGATCTGGATCTCCAACTCCATGGAAACCACGAGATATTCCGGTGGGACGATATTGACGAGCCGCGGGTTCATTTCCAGCCGCAGCAGATTCATCTTGGCGTCATGCTGGAGATGTATCCAGGACTTTTCCATGTCGAGGAGCGCATCCTTCATCATCTTCTGCATGATTCTCAATTCGATGGAGGTATAGAGCCGGTTGTTTTCCATGATGCTGGGAGCGCCGGACCCACCCAGGACACTGTCGATGATGGCGTAGACAAGATTATTGTCCATGGTCAACACCGAGGCGCCTTTGAGAGGGTCTATCTTGAAGATCCCCATACAGACCGGCGACGGCAGGGTCTTGAGAAAATCGTCGAATTTATAGGGACGTGCCCCTATTTTTTTAATTTCTACAATCTTGCGGAGACGATTCGACATGGAAACCCGATGATAGCGAATGAAGCTGTCATAGACGATGTCAAGGTTGGGCATCAACCCTTTGTGGGCCGTGGTATTGAAGAGATCGTAGGGGACTACCCCTCCACGTTCGTGCGCCAGCTCCTTTTCAGGATCGATGCGCCCCTCTGAAACTGCGACCAGCAGGGCTTCAATTTCATCTTTTGTCAGCAGCTTATCCATAATCTATCCCCGAGCGGCGCTTACTGTATCACAAAATCGGTAAAGAACACCTTGGTAACCTTCCCCCGAGGAAAAATCCTGCAGGCTGAACTCATTATTTCCTGTTTGAGTCGGGTTTTCCCGGCAACGTCCTTCACCTCATCCATTGTTTTGGAGGTGAGAAGCATGAGAATCGAATCCTTCACCTGCGGCAGATAGGGATCAAGCTCAGCCTTCACCTCTTTCCCCTCCGCAACCACTTCAAACTCCACCTTGAGCTTAAGATACCGGACATCGGAATTATCCCTGATATTTACGACAAAAGGCTCCATGGCGAAGATAGCAGGGAGTTCCTCGGATGAGGGGGCATGACCCCCAGATTTTTTTGCCTTCGCTGGGTGTGACGATTCCCCGCCGCTACTCTTGAGATAAAAAGCGACTCCACCGCCAATACAGGCCAGACTCACCACGAGGGCTACCACAATAATGAGCGTCTTGCTTTTTCCACCCTCCGGTTTTTCTTCCGCTTCTTCTTCGTCCCTGGCCATGACTGTTCCTCCATCGCAAATTTATTGACTCTGCGGACATACATATCAACTCCTGCGCAATAGTTCAAGTACTGTGCAACAGAAGTGCCAGAGTCACCAACAAGCCCAAAATGGTTTTGCGCATTGATTATTTCAACGTTTTCAATGAAGTAACCAGCTTTTACGATTATAGTTCGGGGGTTCTTGACGAAATTCGTTGAGTAAAGACGTCAGGGTTTTGACAAATGACAAAAAAAACAGGGCAGCCATGATGGCCGCCCCGGGGTTAACAATTTTCCAAATAGTGTTAAGGCTGTTACCGTACCATCTGAATGGCGTCGTTGGTCAGCTGATCATTCACCGAAATGGTCTTTGAGTTGGCGGAATAGGCCCGCTGGGTGACGATCATGTTGACCATCTCCGATGCCATATCCACGTTGCTGGATTCCAGAGAGTTCGCAACGATTTTTTCCGTCGGCGCCAACGTGGTAACAAAGGCGGTTTGCACACCTGCAGCCGGAGTCGCACCGCTATAGAGTGAATCACCGATCTTTTGCAACTCTGTGGGAGTCTGGACCCTGATCACGCCGATTTTGCCGGTACCTGAAGCAGCCATTGAAACACCGGTAGAGTCCACGGCGCTAATCGTCCCGTCGGAAAGGATGCCGGTTATTCTGCCAAAAGATGCAGCGGCGCCACCGGCAGCACCACCGGCAGCGGCGCCCGCAGTGAACGAAATCGCGGATCCGGCCGAATCCAGGACAAATTTCCCGTCAGGATTAACCAGATAACCTGTTGAGTCTACGGTGAAAGCTCCCGCTCGGGTCAGTTGTGACGTTGCAGGAGTTTGTGCGGTAGGAGGAGTTGTAACGCCTGCGGTGGTGGTCCCCGGGGCTACCGCAAAGAACAGATTATCCCCCTGGAGCGCCACATCGCTTATATTGGACGTCGTCTGCAGAGAGCCGCCATAGAACTGGTTCTCCACCTTCTGGACCTGGGTCCCCAGACCAACCTGAGAGTTGTTGTGACCGATATTCTGGGAAAGAAGATCGGAGAAGAGGGTCCGTGCATCCTTATAGCCGATAGTATTGACATTGGAGATGTTGTTACTGATGACGCCCATGGCTTCACTCTGGGCTTTCATGCCGTTGACGCCGGTAAACAATGCGGATGTAATGCTCATGATAGATCTCCTTGTGGCAGTTTGGTAGTGAGATACCTCTGTCGGTCGGCATCTCCGAGCTTCCTCATGGAGGTCCAGCCCGTTTGGTTAGAGGTTCAGGGTCCAAAGTTCCAGGTTCGGGGTTCAAAGTTCTAGGTTCTAGGTTCAAAGTTCTAGGTTCGGGGTTCAAAGTTCTAGGTTCGGGGTTCAAAGTTCTAGGTTCTAGGTTCAAAGTTCAAAGTTCAAAGTTCAAGTGACTAGAATCGTTTTCAATTGTCAATTGTCAATTGTCAACTATCAACCATCTAAATGACTGCTGCAGAGTCGATATTGGTAATGACACTGCCGACCATGCACTTACGGTCCATGGCGGTGATAACCGTCCGGTTGGCTACGCTGACCACAAAGGCCGTATCTCCCTGCATGATAAGCGACTCCTTCCCCCCTTTTTGCGCCACACTGTTTATGGCGCCGGCCAGACTCTTGAGGTCTGCCTCACTCAGGTTTATTCCCCGAGATCGAAGCCGTTCCTGAGCATGCAGGGAAAACTTGACCCCCTGCGAAGGACTTTTAGCATCCAAGATTCGGGTAAAGGGTGTTGTCCCAATCGCCGAAACACCATTTGCAACACTCAATGGTTGCCATCTCGGCGGAATTACGAGCGGCTCGGGAAAAAAAGCAGTATCTATCACATCATATCACCCCCCTACACCAATGACGTTGGCCAGCGGCACATCAACCCCGCCTGCCGTCAGTACCGGAGTACTTTGATCGGTTTTGATCCCGGAGACGACCGCCTTGATCAGTGAAGTTCCGGTGGATGTTGTCCCGTTACTATTGACCCCGGCGACAGAGAAGGTATATGCACCGGCGGCTGACTTCGCACCATTACTATCCAGTCCATCCCACGTCATACTCCCCTGACCAGCCGACGCACTTCCTCCCGACAGTACCCGGACGGTGCCACCGGATGAATTCTTGATCGTCACCTGCACTTGGTCTGCTGCAGAGGCCAGGCTGTAGTTGACTTGCGATGTCCCTCCCGAAGTCAGTTGAATATCCGATCCCTGGGCGGTAATCGTCTTGCCGATGTACGATACGGCGGATGAATTCGACTGTCCATTAATTGCGGACAGCAGATTCGACAAATTGGTATTGGTGTTATACGCCTGCTCAACCTGGGTGAGCTGAGCCATCTGCTGTACCATGGCGTTACTATCAGTCGGATTCAGTGGATCCTGATTCCTCAACTGGGTGACAAACAGCTTCATGAAGTCGTCCTTGTTGAGGCCGGTCGTTTTTTTCATGTACGCAGATGCGGCAGCTGTATCGGTCGTTACTCCACTTACCATGTCTTTCACCCCCTTCCATCATTCTTGCGACACTACCTGGATAAATGATTGCATCAGATGTGCCAGTTCACCATTATCTGCAATATTTATTTTAAGCGCGCAACTAGCTGATATATATGCTTTTTACACCATCTATTTTCACGACACTTAAAACGGCGCCATTATGTCGGAATTCTGAACTGGCGTTGTCATCCTATTGACGGGACGAAATGATAACCGTCGCTTCCGGAAGGTTACGCACGGACGTTAAGCAGTGATTCTTCCCCGTCTCCGTCACCCGTAACTTGTTTGGATTCCGGCAAATCGACAAGCTCCCCACCCCGGCTGAAGTGCCGTGGCGTGTTGTTTCGTTGCTCGCCGGTGTCACCCGTGAACGCCTGGTTGGAACCGTTGCTATTGGCGCCCGTAGAAACATCAAAACGTTCCATGGTGAAATGCTGCTTCAGCAATGTTTCCTTAAGGCTCTCCATGTTATTCATCAATGCATCCCGCACCGACCGGTTTTCAGAAACGACCTCAACCTTCAAACGCTGATCCTCCACCCGCACGTTGATGGTCAACTCACCCAAATCTTCAGGGTTAAGCTTCAGCGAAATGGTGCTGGCACCTTTACCATCATGAATGGGCTCGGCATGTCTCACCTGCGAAAGCACGCTTTCCTTGAGTGCGCTCCGCACCTCGTCCCCACTATTTGGGGTTGATGCGGGTGCCAGTTCACGCATTTCCACGACATGGGGAGAAGTCATGGTGAAAGTTTGATCGTGTGTATCTTTTCCTTTCCCCTGTGAGCCAGGTTGTTCTTTACCATTGGAAGTCGACGAATCCCCGGAAGAAGAGTTGGAAAAGGTGACATCCACCTTGGCGCTGGTCAACTTCCCGTCACTGGCGCTTGCTCGCTGAGTGGGTACCGATTCGCTGGTTTCACTGTCGACTGGCACCCCTTTTCGCGGCACTCTGGTTGCAGATGCCACCGGCTTCAATTGAGCGATGGAACTATCCGCAATCGTGTTATCGGTCTTCAAATTCACCGCTGTTGTTGGAGGTGCAACTGCTAACGACGCCACGGTACCATCCAGTGAATTGCCCCTTACTTCCCCATGTATGGTTGAATCAAGCTTTATCGCCTTGCCATCAGGGTTATCAGTTTTGACCGAAACTCCGGGCGATGTCGCCGCGCTGTCGGTAGTAAAGGTTGTTTCATCTTTTGCGGAGGATACCTGGCTCAGCGTAGAGCCAGTCATATTTGAGGCAATAGCTGGTGCAATTACACTAATACTATTCGGAGTAACCCTGAGCGGTTCCAGTGCCGACACTACCGGTTCACTGGTAGTCGCCACCGGTGTCGGCGTCACGGTCTGCTGCGGTGCTCCGGCAACTGTTTGCTGACGGGACGGGATCTCGGCA
>CAIUUR010000561.1 GCA_903902345.1 uncultured Geobacteraceae bacterium
CCGCCATTGCGGCGGTACCGGTACTGACGTCCAACGGGTTCGTCTATAAGTTCCCGACTAAATCATATGACCTTGGTTCGCACAACAAGATCGGCTCCGTTGTCGCCGGTTATCCGGACACCGGCACTGCCGGCCCCTGCGCCGGTTGTCACATGGGCACCGATAAGGCAAACGAAAAAGGCGGCCATACCTTCGTTGCCTGGAGAAACTGGAGCAGCTCCACCGCCGAGATGGCGAAGACCGTCTGTAACCAGTGCCATCCCCAGTTCAGTTTCATCCCCTTCAGCAACGTAACTCAGGCGACTGCCAAGATGGGCGCCTTTGCGACGCAGTCTTCCGTCAAACGCGTTCTCCGGTATAATCTCGGATACACCGCGAGTCAAAACCTGACCGCCAGCGCCACCAATCCCGTCCGGTTCTACTCCGGTTCGGCATCGCTGACCGGTGATTTCAGGTATGACAAACGGGAACTCTACCAGGGAGCCCACCTGAATACCACCTTCACCGGTTCCTGGTGGCTCCACGGCCCGCTGCTGTCACAGCAGTTGCTCTTCGACTCTCTTGACGTGGCGCTGCATGGTCATCTCACCGGATCGGTGGCTGATCTCGGTACGTTCCAGGCTGCTCATCCGACCTATCTTACCGCAGCTCAGGCAGCCAAGGTCATCGCCTGGTTCGGCGGATCCGGCAGCAGTCGCCCGATTCCCCAGTAACACCCTTTTATTTTACTGCACCATGCATCTGCCCCGCCTCGAGAAGAGGCGGGGTTTTTTCGTGAAAACAGTCAGATGGCGGCAGTCGGCAAGGGTATGCCGTTAAATGGCGGGGTGCTCCAGTGGCTTACGGCATGAGATGCTGAAGAGGTAATTTGTCCTGGAGCCGACTTCGTAGGGAACATATCTGAAACTGCAAGGTTTTCAGTCCGTTATATATCACCCGCCAGATTCAGTGGGCGTTGACAACTTCCTCGAAACGTTCCAGGGATGAGAAATCAAGCTCACAATTTAACGGCACTAATCTTGCATAGCTGGCCTATCACCATAGCTGGCTTTCCTATCCTTATCTATACATGATGCAGGAATATGGTCGTTATCGTTGTCGGTACTGTCGAGTAAACCAGTATACGTTTCATAAAAAAGGAGAATGATTCATGTTGAAAAAAATTGCATTGGCGGCGTTATTGCTTCTCCTCCCCACCGTCGCGTTCTCCGCTACCTACAAGCTGAGTTACACCAAGAGTGTCGTGGGTGGCGGGGTCATCCCGGTGCCCGATCCGGGGTACTTCGGTTACGTTCCCGTAACGGCGGGGAGTTCCTGGAACTTCCAGGCAAAACCCAACGCCGGTCTGGTCGTGACGTCGGCGAGACTGACGATTGGTAGCGGCACGGTCTCCGCCGTCACCTCCAACGGTACCTTCACCGTCACCCCTACCTCCAACGCAACCCTGACGGTGGTCTTCGGGGCTCCCACGGTTCCCACCGTGGTGTATGCCGACGCCGGATCCAGCGTGAACCTCTCCGGTGTGGGGGTCGCCA
>CAIUUR010000562.1 GCA_903902345.1 uncultured Geobacteraceae bacterium
CACTGCTAAGTACGGTGGGGAAAGAGTTGCTCGGAACAGAAACACCATGACACTGACGCTGACTGAAACCGTGAAACCGGGTCAGATTTATTTAATTCACGTGAAACCGGGTCCGTGAAACCGGGTCAGATTTATTTAATTCAAATGAATGGATGACACTCCTCCCTGGTGCGGAGAGGATGATTCTCCCTCGATTACAGGCACGGGAGCTGCAAAGAAGGAATGAGCTAAAAAGATAAACTGACATCAAGAGCGCGCAAGGGAAGGAAACAATCGAGCAAAGGTACGGACGAAGTCAGGCACAGATCAAGCAACCAGTTATTTTACGGTAGAAACGGGAGAGCAGATGAAAGTCATTGCCATAAACGGAAGTCCAAGGACAGGTGGAAACACCGAGGTCATGCTCAAAAAAGTTCTCAAACCACTGGAAGCCGCCGGATGGAATACGGAACAGTACAAAATCGGCGGAAACCTGGTTAGAGGCTGCATGGCATGCTTCAAGTGCTTTGAAATGAAAAATAAGCAGTGCGTGATAAATGATGACAAGATTAACGAGGCTCTGGAGAAGATCTATGACGCCGACGCGATAATACTCGGTTCTCCAACGTACTTTGCCGATGTCAGCACGGAGATGAAGGCACTGCTCGACCGTAGCGGCATGGTCTCCATAGCAAATGGAGGGTTGCTGAAAGGAAAAATCGGGGCCGCAGTCGTAGCTGTCCGGCGAGGCGGAGGTACAAATGTCTTTGACACAATCAACCACATGTTCCTTATGTCATCCATGATCGTGCCAGGCTCCATTTACTGGAACCTTGGCGTTGGTCTGGAGAAGGAAGACGTACTCAAGGACGATGAAGCAATGCGAAACATGACGCATCTTGGTCAGACAATCGCCTGGCTGGGAAAGGCACTGGCGTCCAATCCCGATGCGTTCCCGGAACCGCCAGTCGGTTGTGTAGATGCATCTCCATAATATCCTCTTCAACCTGGAAAACGGATACGTATGAATCTGGAAAAAGTCATCAGCGGTGGGCAGACCGGCGTCGACCGGGCTGGGTTGGATGCGGCCATGGCCGCCGGCATCCCCGTGGGCGGATACTGTCCCAGAGGTCGGCGGGCGGAAGACGGGAGAATTCCTGAAAGGTATCCCCTGACGGAACTTTCCTCGGAGGATTACCGGGAGCGGACGGAAATGAACGTCATGCAGAGTGACGCCACCCTGATTCTGGCCCTTGGCGCCATCTCCGGCGGCACCACAGCAACTATTCAACTTGCCGAGAAGCATGACAAGCCGTATATGATCGAGGCTCTGGATGGCGATCCGGTCCCGACCCGTGTGGCCAACTGGTTAACGAAACACCATGTCCGGGTGCTCAATGTAGCCGGTCCCCGTGAGTCCCAACACCCCGGTTTAGTCCACACCAGAGCGGAGGAGTTCCTGAGGTTGGTCTTTGGAACATAAAATATAGTTACCTGTCGTATCAACTCAGGGTCGAACAATCCTGACCAATTGAGGAGATAACAACCATGTGCGGACGCTTTGTCATGGAACTCACACCGGAACTTCTCGCCACCGTCTTCGGTATTCTGAATGCTCCACCCCTGGTTCCCCAGTACAACATTGCCCCGACTCAGATGGTTCTGGTCGTGCGCCAGGTCAGCGACCATCGAACCCTGGATTTGATGAAGTGGGGCCTGGTCCCCTCTTGGGCAAAGGACCCGGCCAGGGGAAGCCAGATGATCAACGCTCGATGCGAAACTGTTGCCGATAAACCTTCCTTCCGCCATGCCATCAAGTACCGTCGCGGCATTGTCCCCGCCTCCGGCTACTTCGAGTGGAAACATGTCGGGAAGGCCAAGATCCCCTACTACTTCCGGATGAAGGATGGAACTCCCCTGGGGCTTGCCGCTATCTGGGAGGAATGGAAAGCGCCGGACGACACTCCGCTCCATACCCTCTCCATCCTCACCACGGCGGCAAACAGGATCGTGGCCCCGATCCACGACCGGATGCCGGTAATCCTCCATCCGGATGAATACTCCACATGGCTGAGCAAGCATATCACAAACCCCGGGGAGTTGCAGGCGCTGTACCACCCCTTCCCGGCCGAACTCCTGGACAGCTACCCGGTATCGGACAAAATCAACTCGCCACGAAATAATGGGCGGGAAAATATTAAAAGATCAGGTGACTGACCGGGAAACTGACCGCGCCCCGCGGGAATCCGTTCATCCATGGGTGAAAGGTTGCATCAGGGATGGTGTCAATCGATCTCATCTGTGATATAATTCCGGGAGGAGAACCGAAGCATCTTTCTCCGGAGAAACCATGATTCATCTTTAAAAACTACCGTGCGACAACAGAGAGGGTTCAATGATTCCGGAAAAAATGAAAGAAGTGTTAAAACAGGATGGCGTGGTTGCGATAGCAACTCTTGGGCAGGATGGACCGCATATGGTGAATACCTGGAACAGCTATATACGAATCACCGATGATGAGCGAATACTTATCCCTGTTGGTTATATGAATCGTACTGAAGCAAATATTGCCTTCAACGACCAGGTATTGATTACCGTGGGCAGCAGCAAGGTTGCGGGTACTATCGGACCAGGCACCGGTTTCCTTATTAAAGGTACGGCAGTGATTGAATCTTCCGGTTCCGATTTTGATTACACCAAGGCCACATTCACCTGGGCACGCGGGGTAATGTCTGTTTCCGCCAGTTCCATTACGCAAACATTGTAACGTGATTCATACGGATGACACGGATAAAGGCGGATCGTAACTATTCAGCATAGTGTAAAAGGTTGTCATTCCCGAGGGTGTAATCGGGAATCCAAGTGTTGAAATCAATGGATCCCCGATAGAAACATTCGGGGATGACAGACTTTTTCAGTGCATTTCGTAGACTGCTGAATAGTGTACGGCGAATCAAACAAAAACAAGCTTTTGGTTTAAACCAAAAACGATTGATCCGTTTTTATCCGTCCAGATCCGTGTCATCCGTGTGCAAGTTTTGAATGGCTTTGTGATTGCGCGGTTGATGCAAGAGGCGTTAGCCGCCCCACCATTGACAAAAAATAACCGGCATGACGCAAAAAAATCTTCAGTTCCCTCGCGCCATGTCGATAAGATGCATATACGTGCAATTTTAACCGCAGGAGGCTCCACCATGTCAGTATCGGGCGTCTCATCAAATTCGGCCATACCAGCATACAATCCACCGACACAACAGCCAGCCGCAACCTCTCCGTCGACACCGGCGAAAGACACGGTATCCATATCAAACAAGGCTCAGCAGTTGGCTACGGATGTGGATCCCCTGGCGAAGAAAGCACAGGAAGCGATCAACCTTAGTTACCCCATCACGGGGTATGGATTCTCCACCGGCGGCTTATCCTGAGTTCTTTGTGCGTCACCCCGCCCCGGGTGACGGCAGAGGGGATATCTCCACCGTAAGGCTGAACGGCATTCCGCCGTCCAGCCTTTTTTTATATCCTTCGCAGTACGTGAGCACCAAAACGGTGCATGGAGGTAATCCCTAAAAAAATCTTTAGCCCTGTCGAGATCTGCCGATAAGTTGAAGTGAGGTAGTTTTTAAATTCCCAGGAGGTTCACCGGCTGATGACAATATCCAGTATCCTGTCAAGCAGATTGGTGGCGGCCTATGTCTCTCCTGGGCAAGAGCAACTGCCGGCTAAACCCGCCAGAAAGGCTCAGGGACCTGACACCGTCTCCATATCAAAACAGGCCCAGCAACTGGCAAGAGAAGGGGATCACCCCTCGCAGGAAGTAAGGGGTAGTGGCGAAGAAGAGCCCGCCAGGGATGCAACAGACAACACAAGCGAAAAGGGGTAACCTTTCCTGCTCCCGACTGACTCCAGGGAGTCCCCTTTCAATTTTATCCCTACCAGACGCACTACCCGAACCACCCCTCCCGGCAAAGGGTGCAATTCCATATGCTCCGGGGATACTACTTGACTTTTCCCCCAGCAGAATATATACAATTATATAAATATATAGCTCAACAATTCCCCATTTCAACTGTGCAAGAGGGTCTCCATGTCCTGGTTCAAGAAAAAAGAGTTAACGGCTGAAGAGTCGAATCTGGTCCGGCAATGCACCCGAGAGGCGGAGGAGCTTTATCGCTCCGGTTCACACCATTGTGCCGAGGCGGTGCTGGAGAGTGTGAGGAGGCGCTTCACCCCCGAACTCCCCCCCTCGATGGTTCAGGCGGTGAGTGGTTTCGGCGGCGGTTCCGGTTCGGGTTGTATTTGCGGCGCGGTCTCCGGCGGCACTGTGGCTTTGGGGTTGGCTCTCAAGGAAGACAAGAAGGGCATCACTCAGACCACCAAGGAACTCCACGTCTGGTTCAAGGAAAAATACGGGGTCACCTGCTGCAAGACCATCCGCCAGACTCACAAGGGAGCATGTCCGCTCCTCACCGGCGAAGTAGCCGGCAAGGTTGCAGAACTGCTGAATAAGCAGTAAGCATGAGAATTACCATCCTCTGCGAAAACAACGCCGGACCACTCTCCGGCACCCTGGGGGAACACGGCTTTGCCGCCCTGGTGGAAACCGGTGACGGTTCGCTCCTTTTTGACACCGGCCAAGGGGAAACACTCCTTCCCAATGCACGACGCATGAACCGGAACCTGCAGGAGATCAAAACGATTGCACTCTCCCACGGTCATTACGACCATACCGGGGGGCTCTGGCCGCTGCTGAGAAGTTGCGGCGGCAAGGAGATCCACGCCCACCCGGAGCTTTTCCTGAACCGCTACCGGTTGAAGGATACGGGTGACAAACTGAGTATCGGGATACCGTACCGACAGGAGTTCCTGGAGGGGCTGGGGGCTCGCTTCGTATTTCAGAGTAGTTGGCGGGAACTACTCCCCGGGATATTCCTCACCGGCCAGGTCCCTCGGCGAAACGGCTTCGAAACGGGAGACAAGGGGCTTCTGTGCGACACCGTCGACGGCTGCTGCAGCGACACCCACCCCGACGACCAGTCTCTGGTCATCTTGACCGGCAAGGGCCTGGTCCTGATTCTCGGTTGCTGTCACGCCGGGATCATCAACACCCTGGAGTATGCCCAGGAACGCTCCGGGGTGAAAGAAATCTACGCAGTCATCGGCGGTATGCATCTCGGTTTTTGCGGCGAAACGCAGCTTGATGAAACGGTAAAGGCACTCAGACGGATCCCCGTCCGGAAACTGGTGGGAAGCCACTGCACCGGCTTCGCGGCGGCGGCCCGATTGGCCAGGGAGTTCCCCGGATCGTTTCAACCCGGACAGGTGGGATTTACCTTGGAGATATGAAACGGGCGCAAGGTGCGAGGTTCAAGGTGCGAGGTGCGAGGTTCAAAGTTCAAAGTTCAAAGTTCAAGGTCACAACAAAGTCTTATGTGTGAGGTGGTATCATGAAAAAAATTCTTTCCATCATTCTTCTTCTGCTGTTAATTGCGGGAGTATCCGCTGCGGCGGTGGTCCCGCTGTCGACGAAGGACGCCAAGTCACTGATGGACAAGACGCCGAACCTCTACATCCTGGATGTCAGGACTCCTGAGGAGTACCGGCAAACACGAATGAAAAACTCCATCCTGATTCCGGATTATGATCTGGAGAAACGGATACATGAGGTGCCGAAAAATCGTCCCATCCTGGTCATCTGCGCCGTGGGAGCCCGTTCGAAACAGGCGTCGGACCTCCTCGTCGGCAAAGGATACAAGGAAGTCTACCACCTCAACAACGGTCTCGTCGGCTGGTACCGGGCCGGTTTCCCCCTGGAGAAGTAAGGCAAATCCGGTTCTCTTTCCTTACTAAAAAAAGGATCTGCCTGAACGTCAGCAGATCCTTTTCCCTGTCACAAAACATTTTTGACCGAAGGCCTTGGAGCCCCGCGAGGTTCAGACGTCGAAACGGAGCCCGGGAGCAGTCAAGTTCTTCTTCTTCAGTTTTTCGATGAGGGTCGTCCGTTTCAGATTCAACAGCTCGGCGGCCTCCTTCTTGTTCCCCTGAGTCTTCTCCAGAGCGTCCATGATCAGACTGTTCTCGAACTCCTCAATGACATCATTGAAGTTGATGCCGGTGGCGGGAAGTGCGACACTCTTGACGGGGGGGCGGGTGACCGGCTGCCGGTCACCGAGAAACTTCTCCGGCAGATCGCCCAGGGTGATGGTCCCACTCCCCTTGATGATTACCAGTCGCTCCATGAGATTTTCCAGCTCCCGAATAGTCCCCGGCCACGGGTAATCACACAACGCCTGCAGCGCATCAGTTGCAATCCCGGAAATCTGCCGATTTTTCTCCTTGTTCATCCGTTTCAGAAAACTCTCCACCAGCAGCGGAATATCTTCCTTACGCTCACGCAACGGCGGCACCACGATGGGGATAACGGAGAGCCGGTAGAAAAGGTCCTCCCTGAAGAGCTTGGATTCCACCAGTTCCTCAAGATTCTGGTGAGTGGCGGCAATGATTCGGGTATCCACCTTCCGGCTGCAGCTCCCCCCCACCGGCTCGATCTCCCGGCTCTGGAGGACTCGGAGGAGCTTCACCTGAAGGGAGGTGGGCATATCGCCGATCTCATCCAGGAATAGGGTTCCCTTGTCGGCCATGGCGAACCGACCGACCCGGTTGGCGATGGCGCCGGTGAATGAACCTTTCACATGACCGAAGAGCTCGCTCTCCAGGAGATCTTCGGGAATAGCTCCACAGTTTACGGGGACAAAGTTGTTGTTTTTCCGGTTGCTCAGCAGGTGAATTGCCTGTGCAATCAGCTCCTTCCCCGTTCCCGACTCGCCGAGGATCAGCGCAGTCGAGTCGGAATCGGCCACCTTCTCCACCAGTTCCAGGAGCGATTGAAGTTTCGGGCTTTCACCGACAATGTTGCTCAGCAGACTCCTGTTCTTGAGGGCCGTTTTTCCCGATCCTCTCGGTTTGAGCAGAGCATGATGCTCCACGGCCCGCTGAATCAGCGTATCCAGTTCCTGCAGATCAAAGGGCTTGTCGAGACAGCAATACGCCCCTGCCCTGAGCAGGTTTGCGGTTGATTCGGCACTGCTGAAGGCACTGCTCACGATGACAACGACCTCCGGCCGGCTCGCCTTGAGCCGCTTGAGGAAATCAAGGCCGTTGATCCCTGGCATCATCAGATCGGTAATAACCAGGTCGAAGTCGGTGTTGTCAATAGTAGCCAACGCCTCCTTGGCATCCTGTGCCAGGGAGACCGAATATCCTTTGTAGGAGAGAAACGCCTTTATGAACTCACGGCATTTGGCATCATCGTCAACGACCAGAATTTTTTTGGCGAGCATGGCAGTTCCTCCCGGGTGGTGAAATAGTTGCTGTTGTGAAAAACTGGGCAGTAATTTTTTTTGAGCTGATGCATTTTTTTTCTAAAGTTTCCCGAAAGCGTGCCGATAAGAAACCTAAGAGTGTTTATCCGCATCGTCGATCCGTTTTAGGCCATGAACTATACACGGAAAAAGCCGGCTTGGCTACTTTTTTACCGTGAACTCCCTATAGTTCATATTGAGTAATTACAATGCAATAAACAGCAAAAACACATCACCCTACCGAAGATATAACGGCCTTCTATTAGCCACTTACACAGTTAGACCTAGCCAATAACCATCACGACAGGAAAATTTTACCGGCGCATTGCGCCGTCCCAACCACTGCTCCGCTAAAAAAAATCCTTTACCACCTCCCGTCACGATGAAGCAAACCCCCGGTTCACTAATTTTACCGGATGCCCACGGTAAAATGACTCTGTAGCCGCCTCCAACCATCCCACCACAAAAGCATCACGCTCCACCGGACTATACCATTGACGATTGAAGTCAATATCAAGTCCCATAACGTAGACCTTACGCCCCACTTCCTTGGCAATGGAGAGGAGCATTTCATCATTTTGACAGCTTGTTGTCGCCATACAGAGATCCTTTCCATGATATCAACTTGATATCTTTGTGTTTTTCTATTACGACCGTCAATGTCCCGTCACCTTTGGCCGCGATAGCGCCCTGATTATGCTCTATTCTTCATAAATCATGCCAAGGCAGATCAGAATCGAAACTTCAAAAAAACTACTCCTTATCCATCCGATAACTGTTGACAAGGTGCGTCGGAAAGAAGTAGATTATCAGCAGAAGAGAAGCCAACCCGTCATTGAAAGGAGATACGCCAATGTGGACTGAAAGATTCCGTATTCGCCCTGTATCCCGCTGCAAAGAGGGATGCATACTGTAGCCCGCCAAGATTTGGCGGGCGAAAGAAAACAAAGCCTCTGTGAAACTGCAGAGGCTTTTTCTTTGTTCAGCGTCCGGAAAATCCGGCGCCCCGAAGGAGACTACTGCCATGCCGGACTTCCCCCAACTCATCGGCTCGGAGAAACAGGTCAGATGGGCACGAAGCATCAGAGCGCAAAAGAGCGAAGAGTGGAGCAGGAACCTCGGAGATAACCCCCTTCACCATGAGATGCTGAGCAGGTTGCTCGTGAACGAATCGGCGGCATGGTGGATCAGTTACCGTGACTCCGACCTGCAGAAGGTGCTGAACCAGACGGAGTACGGAATTGACAGGGTGACGCAGGATCAGGAGGAGTATCGAAAGCAAAAGAGGAATGAGGGGCAGAAGAGTCCATCGTCACCCCCCGTGGCAAATATGCCGCGGACATGGTTGTCCCCGGTGGATTCCGGTGAAAAGTTCATGATGATCGGGCCAGCAAGAGACATGGTCACCGGGGAAGTCGTCAGCAGTGATGAGTGCCCTTTCTGAGAAACCATGGCTATGGCTCCCCACTCCAGATTGCTTGCTCAATTTTTCTTCACAAATACGACGTCCGTCCCGGCCACTGAAAACGAGAGAATGTTATTTCTTACTTCAGCGGTATAGACACCCGATTCCATCTTGAGTACGACTTGAGAATCGTCAACTTTTTGCCAGGTCCCGTTATTATCGCCAAAGTGGAGTGTGGAGTCTTGTGCCAATTCCATCTCCGCCGAGGCTAGATCTTCCCTCATGGTCCATGTTCCGATCAAGGGGTCTTTTTTACTGCACCCCGGAAGGAATAGAGAGAAAAGCATACACCATTGCAGCACCCTCAACATGACTACCCCCCATAAGACCGCAAACCAATGCCGGACAATCTCCGTTACGGCGAAGAATCAGACCACTGGAGCAGGTTTCACCTCTCTGCCCTTATCGTAACCACTACTCGGAGATTCTATCACATCGGGGTGCCGAATTTTCCAGAGAAGGTACATCTCCTCCACCTTCCCTCTGGCCCAGGGAGTTCTTCGTAAAAACTTCAGAGAGGAGGCGACAGTCGGTGAATGGGTAAAACAGCGAATATCAATGCACTTCCCCAACTCTTCCCAGCCATACCATTCCACCAGTTTCGTTACTATCGTCTTCAGCGTGATGCCATGAAGAGGGTCAGTGGTCTGTCGTTCGCTCATCTTGTCGCTCACGCTCCCGGAACAGGTATCATAACCACTATCAATCAGGCCGAAGACGTACACCTTGGCAGGAGGATGGGGTGAGCATTTTCGTCCGTTTCTTCACAACGCCGACTCTCCCCGGTCTCACCACCAAGGGAGAGTTCAAATTTCCGTATTGATTGCCTGCTTTAGCACCGCGCTCGGCTTAAAGGTCAGCACCTTGCGGGCAGTGATGGTAATCGTTTCGCCGGTCTGGGGATTACGCCCCTTGCGGTCATGCTTCTGATTGACCTCAAAGTTTCCGAAACCGGAAATTTTCATATTCTCTCCGGACACCAGCGTATTCTTCATTATCGCAAACACATCCTCCACATAGTCGTAAGCTTCATTCTTCGTACAATCCATTGCTTCACATACCCGAGCGACAACGTCTGCCTTAGTCATCTCCATTTCTCCTTTAACGTCTCCCCAAAGGGCCTGCAAAAAAAATGATCTTCCCCAACGGGCGTCATCTCTAGGGGTTTCATGTCTTGTTTCCTGTTGCACCTTCGGTAAAATCCGGCAATCCGGCAGAGTGGGCAACTCAAGTTGCCTTATATCACGATACAATAGTGCAAACAACAGATTTTACACGTAAACAACAGATCACAGGATCTGCTTCTTAGGACTGGACCGGAGGCTACGGTGGCCCAGACTAAAAAGTCATGACAAGAAAACGGCCAATCACCTGAAGCGGTAACTGGCCATTTTCTTCTTTTTGGTCGGGGCGACAAGATTCGAACTTGCGACCACTAGACCCCCAGTCTAGTGCGCTACCAGGCTGCGCTACGCCCCGATAAGTCTGGTAAACTACCTGAAAATCATCTTACTACGTTTCAGGATTCGGTGCTACTTCCATGGTTGGGGCTTCCACGGTCTATTACGTGTTGATGATATTTTTAAGAACCTGGCTCGGTTTGAACGTAAGAATTCTCCGGGCCGTGATTGTTATTTCTTCACCAGTCTGGGGATTCCGGCCACGCCGGTCAGCCTTGGCCTTGACCTCAAAGTTACCGAAACCGGCAACTTTTATCTTTTCCCCACTTTCCAGGGTTCCCTTAATGATATCGAACACCAGTTCCACGAGTTCGGCCGATTCTTTCTTGGAGAACCCAACTTTTTCGTAAATTTTTTCGACGATATCAGCCTTGGTCATCTTCATCCCCTGGTGCAATGCTCTGCCGTTCATGCCTACTGACGCAAGCGGACTGATTTATATCACAGGGGGTGGGGAATGGCAACCCTTTTTATCCTGTTTATCTGACTGTTATCGCTAATTTTTTTACAAGATTATCGATAATCCTGCCATGCAGGGGGGTTACTTCATCGTCGGTAAGGGTCCGATCCGGTGAACGATAGCGAACCCGCACAGCAATGCTCTTTTTCCCGTCGGGGATCCCCTGGCCGGTGTACAGGTCAAAGAGCTCCACCCCTTCCAGTTCCTTGATTTTTTGACCACGAATGGTCTCCAGTACGGTGGCCGCGGGAAGATCGGCATCGATCAACAGAGCGATATCCCTGAAGGTATCCGGGTAACGGGAGGGTGGGACGATGGCGATGGCTGCACCGCATTTCGTCAGAAGTTTCTCGAAATTGAGCTCGACATAATAGACCGGCTGTTCGATAAGAAAGTTCCCCAACACATCCGGGTGCAGTTCACCGCAGGAACCGATGGCCTCCCCCCCCGCGGAGAGAGTGCAGGCCTTACCGGGGTGGTAGAACGATTCCAGCGTCCCGTTATCATACGTCACCCCCTTGACCCGGAGGTCGGCAAAGAGATTCTCCAGCACCCCCTTCAGATCAAAAAAGTCGATGGCGGCGCTATCGTGGTTCCATCCTTCCGGATGACGGCGTCCGGTCAGGATAGCTCCCAGGTGAAGCGGTTCATGGGCCAACTCCTCTCCGGGAACAGGATGGTAGACCCGCCGGAGTTCAAACAGTCGAAGATTCAACGACCTGCGACTCAGGTTCCGTTCGGCGCTCTGCAGGAGGCCGGGGAGGAGCGATGTCCGCATGACCGCCAGATCGTCGGAAAGCGGATTGAGCAGACGGATAGTCTGACGCCGCAGATCATCCGGGGAAAGAAGCAGTTTGTCCAGCAGATCAGAGCCAAAGAAACTGAAGTTGACGACTTCGCTGAAGCCGTGAGCTGTAAGAAGATCTCTGAGAGATTTCTCCACGGTTTGGCGATGAGGGGGGCGATCGGAAAAGACCCGGGCCGTGGGCATGGTTCCCGCGATGGCATTAAAACCGTGAAGCCGGGCCACCTCTTCGATGAGGTCAATCTCCCGCCGGATATCCACCCTGAAGGTGGGAACCGTCACGGTCATGAATCCCGGCTCACCTTCCCGGACATCAAACTGTAGCCGGGTAAAGATCGCCACCACCTGGGAAGCGGTGAGAGCCGTTCCCAGTACGGCATTAATTCGAGCCAGCCGAACCGGTACCTGAAGGGGATGAACGCTCTTGGGATAGACGTCGAGAATCCCCTTTGCCACGACTCCACCGGCCAACTCCGCCATGAGGGATGCGGCCCGGTCAAGGGCGCGAGTCACGATCCCGATGTCTGCCCCCCGCTCGAAACGATGGGATGACTCGGTATGGAGCCCCAGACGCTTGCTGCTCCTCCTGACTGCGGAAGGATCAAACCAGGCGCTCTCCAGAAGAATGTCGGTGGTATCCGGTGAGATCTCGGAGTTCTCTCCTCCCATGATCCCCGCCAGAGCAACACTCCTATCCCCGTCACGAATGGTGAGATCAGACGTCAGAAGCGGCCGTTCCTGACCGTCAAGAGTCTTGAAGAGCTCACCCTCACCGGCGCGGCGGACGACGATCTTGCCGCCGGCCAGCCGATGAAAGTCGAAGGCATGAAGGGGATGACCATATTCCATGAGAACATAGTTGGTCACATCCACCACGTTGTTGATGGAACGCATCCCCACCGCTTCCAGCCGGCTCACCAGCCACGCCGGAGACGGGGCGACCGTGCAGCCACTGAGGTAACGAGCCGCATAACGGGGACAGAGATCGGAATCCTCCACCGTCACACCGGCGACGGTGGCGATGGGAGGGCCGTTCTCCAGGAGCTCGTGACCGGGATAACGGATTGCAACCCCCAGCTTGGCAGCCACTTCACGGGCTACGCCGATGACGCTGAGACAGTCCGCCCGATTTGGGGTGAGGCCGATCTCGAAGATCGTATCCTTCAATCCCAGAGCATCGAAGAGGGGGGTCCCCAGAGGGCGCGGTGTGTCCAGGATCATGATCCCGGCGGATTCCTCCGCCAGCCCCAGCTCCTTCAGCGAGCAGAGCATCCCGCAGGACTCCTCACCACGGATCTTGGACTTCTTGATTTTAAACTCCCCCGGCAACACCGAACCCAGCCGCGCCAGGGCAACCCGATCACCTACGGAAAAATTCTGGGCTCCGCAGACCACGTTGTGTATCTCGACCCCGTCATTGACCTTGCAGAGGGAGAGTTTGTCGGCATTGGGGTGCTGCGCTTTCTCCTCCACCAGGGCGACAACGACGCTGTCAAACCCGGCGCCGACACCCGTCATCCCCTCCACTTCCAGGCCGAGCATGGTGAGGAGGTCGGCCAGATCGTTGGGTGGGAGGTCGCAGTCGACAAATTCCTTGAGCCAGTTATAGCTGATGATCATAAGTAACCCTGGGTAAGAGGTGAAAGGTGAAAGGTGAATAGGTACAAGGTACAAGGTGAAAGGTGAAAGGTGAAAGGTACAAGGTAAATCCTTGAACCTAGAACCCTGAACCTAGAACCTGGTTTTAAAATTGCGACAGGAACCGGATATCGTTCTCGAAGAGGAAACGCATATCATTGATGCCGTACTTGAGCATGGCCAATCGCTCAATCCCCATGCCGAAGGCGAATCCGGTCACGGCATCGGCATCATATCCCACATGACGAAAGACCTCCGGGTCCACCATCCCCGCTCCCAGGATCTCCAGCCACCCCGAGTTTTTGCACACCCGACACCCCTTCCCCTTGCAGATGACGCAGGCGATGTCCACCTCGGCGGAAGGCTCCGTAAAGGGAAAGTAACTGGGACGAAGCCGCATCCCGATCCCCTTGCCGAAGTACTGGTTGAGGAAGATGGTGAGGATCCCCTTGAGATCGCCGAAGGTGATCCCCTTATCCACCATGAGCCCCTCGATCTGATGAAACATGGGGGAATGGGTGGCGTCGGAATCACACCGGTAGACCGTACCGGGGGCAATGATCCGGACCGGCGGCGCATGCCGGAGCATGGTCCTCACTTGTACCGGCGAGGTATGAGTCCGGAGCAGACGCTCCCCCTCAAGAAAGAAGGTATCCTGCATATCACGGGCGGGATGATCCTTGGGAAAATTGAGCGCTTCGAAGTTGTAGAAATCAAGTTCAATCTCGGGGCCTTCCGCCACCTGAAAACCGAGGCCGGCAAAGATCTCGGAGACCTCCTCCATCACCATAGTCACCGGGTGTCGCGTTCCCACGGCGGTGCGTCGCCCCGGTAGTGTGACGTCAATTCGCTCGGAAGCCAGTCGGCGAAGTTTCTCCGCCTGTTTCACGCTGGTCAGACGTGTGGTGAATTCTTCTTCGAACCGTTCCTTAACCCGATTGATCGCCTGCCCCGCCGTAGGGCGCTCCTCAGGGGGTAGCGTGGCAAGGCACTTCATCACCGCCGTCAGTTCCCCCTTTTTACCCAGGTAGCGGACTTTCAGCTCCTGAAGCTCCTTTTCGGAGGTAGCAGAACCCAGATGAGCGAACATGGCAGAGGAGAGCGCTTCCAGTTGATCCTTCATGAAATAATTCCTTTACAACAAAAAAGGAAATGAGACGCTGACGCATCCCATTTCCTTTTGTTCGTCGTGCAGTCGGCTCAGCAGGCGGCCTTGGCCCGATCGGCAATGGCCGTGAACCCCTTGGGATCCGTTACGGCCAGATCGGCCAGAATCTTCCGGTCGATCTCGATTTGCGCCACTTTCAGCCCGTGAATCAGCTTGCTATAGGCAAGTCCGTTGATCCGGGAGGCAGCATTGATCCGGGCAATCCAGAGTGCCCGGAAATCACGTTTCTTGACCCGGCGATCGCGGAAAGCATAGTTTAGGGCGCGGTCAACCGCCTCGGTGGCACTCCGGAACAGTTTGCTCCGTGCGCCGCGGTAACCCTTGGCAAGTTTCAGGACCTTGTTTCTGCGTTGTCTCGCTTTGAATCCTCGTTTTACGCGTGGCATCAGATACTCCTTGTGTGGTATAGGCCGGATCCGCAAGGGGAGACGGTTTCCTCACGGTTCACGGAAGATGCAGGCAAAGGACAAAAGGTGAAGGGTGAAGGGTGAAGGTTGAAACTCAATGGTGAGGAGTAATCCCTTGAACTTTGAACCTAGAACCTAGAACCTAGAACCTTGTACCTGCCTATTTGTACGGTATCAGCCGGGCCACGTTTTTCTGATCCACGGCGGCGATGCAGGCTCCGCCCCGAAGCTGCCGCTTGTTCTTGCGGGTCTTGGGGGTCAGGATGTGGCTGGTGAAGGCATGGCCGCGCTTGATCTTGCCGGAGGCAGTCTTGCTGAAACGCTTGGCGGCGCCGCGATTGGTCTTGATCTTGGGCATCAGGATTCTCCTTGTGATATCTTCTACAACGAATTTATTTTTTAGCCTTGGGCGCGACGATCATGAACATACTCCGCCCTTCCATCTTGGGGAGCACCTCGATAACCGCCACATCCTTCACCGCTTCGACGATCTTGTCCAGCGACTTCTTGCCGAACTCCATATGAGTGATCTCACGCCCGCGGAAGACCAGGGTTACTTTGGCCTTGTTCCCCTCTTCCAGGAAGCGAAGGATATGATTAATCTTGAACTGAAGGTCATGCTCGTCGGTCTTGGGACGGAGCTTCACCTCCTTCAACTGCACCTGCACCTGCTTTTTCTTGGCTTCCGCCAGCTTCTTGCTCTGCTGATATTTGAACTTGCCATAGTCCATGATCCGGCAGACCGGGGGGACCGCGGTGGGTGAAACCTCGACAAGGTCGAGTTCCTGGCTTGCCGCCAGTGCAAGTGCCTGGGTCAGCGTCAGGATACCCAATTGTTCATTGTCGACACCGATAACGCGAAGTTCGCGAGCGCGGATGGTCTGGTTGATATTAACCGTCGGTTTAGCTATGGCGGCACCTCCTAGTGAAAGCGTTCCGCTTCCTGGGTGATAAATCGTATAAAATCAGACGCTGTCAGGGGGTCGAGATTCTTGCCATCCCGGAACCGGGGGGTCACGACACAGCTCTCTACCTCTTTTTCCCCGACGATGAGCATGTACGGTATCTTCTGGAGCTGGGCCTCGCGAATTTTGAACCCCAGTTTCTCGTTCCGGAAATCTTTCTGTACCCTGACCCCGGCGGCTCGCAGTTCATTGAATACTGCGTCACCATGAGGGATGTGGCTGTCGGTCACGGTAAGGACGATTGCCTGAACCGGAGCAAGCCATGCCGGGAAATTCCCGGCAAAGTGTTCGATGAGAACCCCGATGAACCGCTCGATGGAACCGAGAATGACCCGGTGCACCATGACGGGACGTTTTTTCTCCCCCGTGGCATCCACGTAGGTGAGGTCAAACCGCTCGGGAAGGGTAAAATCGCACTGGATTGTAGCACACTGCCAGCTTCTGTCAAGGCAGTCACGCAGTTTGATGTCTATCTTAGGGCCGTAGAAGGCGCCGTCCCCTTCATTAATCTCGTAGGGACGTCCGGAATCTTTCAGCGCTCCCAGGAGAGCCGCGGTAGCCTGCTCCCAGTCACTGTCCGAACCGATGGATTTTTCCGGCCGGGTGGAGAGTTCCATCTCGAACTGAAAACCGAAGATGGCCATGACGTCACTGACAAAGTCGATGACCCCCTTGATCTCGGCGTCCAGCTGCTCCGGTGTGCAGAGAATATGGGCGTCGTCCTGGGTAAAGCAGCGAACCCGCATCAGTCCGTGGAGCACGCCGGCCCGCTCATGACGATGCACCGTCCCCAGTTCGAAGAACCGGAGCGGCAGGTCACGGTAGCTTCTCAGATGCGACTTGTAGATCATCATGTGGGAAAGACAGTTCATCGGCTTAACGCCGTAGCTCTGCTCGTCCACCTGGGTGAAATACATATTCTCGCGATAGTTGTCGTAATGTCCCGAGCGTTGCCAGAGTTCGGTCTTGAGGATCTGAGGGCCGACGACGATGTCGTAGCCGCGCTTCAGATGCTCCTTCCGTTCGAAATCCTCGATGACGGTACGAAGCAGCGCCCCCTTGGGATGCCAGATGGCGAATCCTGCTCCCACCTCATCGGAGAAGGAGAAGAGATCCAGCTCCCGTCCCAGTTTTCGGTGATCGCGCCGCTTGGCCTCTTCGATGCGCGCAAGGTAGGCTTCCAGCTCTTTCTTGTCCGCAAAGGCGGTGCCGTAAACCCGCTGGAGCATTCGGTTCTTCTCATCTCCCCGCCAGTAGGCCCCGGCAAGAGAGGTAAGTTTGAACGCCTTGCACCAGGAGGTGGAGGGAAGGTGCGGTCCACGGCAGAGATCGATGAAATCACCCTGGCGATACAGGGAAACTGTCTCTACGTCCAGGGCTTCGATGATCTCCACCTTGTAGGTTTCCCCCATCTTGGTGAAGAGCGCCACGGCGTCGGCTTTGGAAAGAACTTGCCGCTCCAGGGGTATGGCTTTGGCGGCCAGTTCCCGCATCTTCGCTTCGATGGCATCCAGGTCATCGGGGGTAAACGGCTTTTCCCGGTCGAAATCGTAGTAGAACCCGTTCTCCACGGAGGGGCCGATGGTCACCTTGGTCTCGGGGAAAAGGCTCTGCACCGCCTGGGCCATGAGATGGGAGGTGGAGTGGCGAATCAGCCCCAACGCCTCAGGACTCTTTTCGGTGATGATCTCCACCCGGTCGGAATCAGACAGCGTAGCGGTCAGGTCCACCGGTTCGCCGTTGATCTTGCCGGCTATGGCGGCCTTGGCCAGACCGGCGCCGATTCCGGCGGCCAGGTCTCGCACCGTTGCTCCCTGAGGAAGCGTCCGGAGGGAGCCGTCGGGAAGAGTAATCTGGATATCGCTCATCTTCGTGGCCCTTTAACAGAAAGAGGCATCGAAAGTCGATGCCCCCGCCGCACGAATTCTGTGACTTGGAAAATCTGGTAGGCGCGGGCGGTTTCGAACCGCCGACCCCTAGCGTGTCGAGCTAGTGCTCTACCCCTGAGCTACGCGCCTACATGAGAGGGCAACTTTTATCAGGATCCGCCATTAATGTCAAGATTTTTGTTGAGTGAGTTTCGATTTTTCTTTGTCAGGAGTCCCATCGCGGCACGAAACAGTTCCGCCACGGTGATCTCACCCATACAGCGCACCTGGTGCGGGCATTTGGGTGTCGTGCCGAAGGTCGTACAGGGGGAGCAGGGCAGGTGGTGGTTGACGATCAGGTTTCCCGCGCTCTCCACTCCCCACTTCCTCTGACGCCCCGGTCCGAAGAGCGACACCGTGTCGGTGCCGAGTCCCACCGCTAGGTGAAGGAGTCCGGAATCGCCACTGACCAAGAGCCTTGCCCCGCCGATGACCGCAGCCGTTACCGCCAGAGAGGTTCGCCCAGCCAAGTTCAGCCCGGCGGTGCCCGCGATCAACGCACCGGCCGCCGCATCCTGCTTCCCTCCTACGACAACGACCAGCCATCCTTCTCCCTCAAGCCGCCGCGCCAGTGTCTCAAAGCGTTCCACTCCCCACCGCCGCTCCGGGACAGTGGCTCCGGGGAAGAGCACCAGATATTCCCGCCCCGCCAGCGGTGCCAGCAGCTCCTCTCCCTGTTGACGGGCGACCTGGGGAAGAAACAGAAAGCGGGGAGGAATCGTGGCAGGAGGAACGAACCCCAGGGGGCCCAGGAGTTTATAGAAACTAAGCGCCTCGTAATCGTCATGGGAATAGGGGAGAGGGACGGTGAACAGACGGGCACGTTCATTGGTACCGAACCCGATTCTCAGGGAGGAACGAGTCAGCCGCGCCACCACCGCCGACAGCCGGTGCCACTGCTCCGTATCGATGACGACGTCATACCGGCCGCACAGGGCGATCAGCAGCTCCCCTGGCTTGTCATAGCAGAGGGTACGGTCCACGGCAGAAGTCAGCTCAAAAACCGCGGCATTGCGCCGCTCCGCCAGAACGGTGAGATGAGCACCGTGGTAGCGCACTCTCAGCGAGACCAACGCCGGGACCAGCAGCACCGCATCCCCGATCCCGCCGGGGCGGATAACGAGGATGCGGTGGGGCTCGGCCACCGTCGCCGTCTTACGGGAGGCCGGTAACGAGGATGCAGCCAACCGCCCCAGCAGCCCATCGATCTTTTTCAGGAGCTCAATCCGGGAGATCATAACGTGGACTATTCAGCGAATACCGTGGCGAGATCAATCTCAAGCTCGGGAAAAATTCCCACGCTAACCCGATCCACCGCGCCAAATACCTCCGGCCGGCCATACTTTCCATCCATCCCCACGGTATAGATCTGCACCGTTGAACCGGTGGGGTCAACAATCCAATATTCTCGAACCCCGGCCCGTTCGTAACGGTCAAACTTAACCTTCAGATCTTTGTGCGCCGTGCTTGGGGAGAGGATCTCGACTATCAAATCCGGCGCCCCGCGACAGCCGGCGTCGTCCAGCTTGGTCTTGTCACAGACCACCGAAAGATCGGGCTGCACCACCGTCTCCACCAGATCATCACTCTCGTCGGCCTCGGGAAGACGGACATCGAAGGGAGCAAGAAACAGCTGACATGGTTTGTCGAGTAACCAGTTGGCAACTTGCCGATGCAGTTCCCCCAGAATCAGTTGATGTCGAACCCGAGGCGCCGGCGACATATTGTAGGGAACCCCGTCGATCAGTTCCCACCGTTCACCGTCATCCCAGGTCAGATAATCTCCATAGGTAAACCGTTCTTCCTGCTTCAACGCCAATGGTCCCATGTAAACCTCCTGCGGAGAACCTCCTCCACGTTCAGGAGTATAGCAAAAGATCGCAGGATACCGTCAAAAAAAACCTTAGGGACGACGCATGGTAAATGGCTCTTCCCTCAGGGGGAGAGGCCTGCCCTGAGCGGAGTCGAAGGGGTCGGGGTGAGGGGTGGTTTTGGAGTTCAACTGCGCCCAATTAACCACGCGACCGGGGAACGAAACTGCCAGTGAATGGAAACAACATGAAGATATAAGGGTGATAATTCAGAAAGGAATGCTGGGGAACAACGTAAATGGAACACTTCCCCCTAATCATGAGAAAAGAATGGCTTTGAAGCTAACAAAAATGAAGAGGTTTTGTAAAGTAGTTTTAAAATATTTCTGCGGCAGAGGAATACCATTTACGACTTGTATTTACATTTTTGTAAATATATGGCACAAGAAAGGTATGATATTCGAATGGGATGAACTCAAAAACAAAGTGAACAAAACAAAGCATGGCGTCAGCTTTGACGCCGCAAAGATGATCTTTTTCGATCCACACAGCCTTACCCGATTCGACCAGACTATTGAGGGTGAAGAGCGCTGGCAAACCATGGGACAGATCAACGGAGTTCTGCTGCTCCTGGTCGTCCATGTCGCCCGATATGCTGACCATCTTGAAATAATCAGGATCATATCGGCGAGACGACCAACGAGTCATGAGAGGAGAAGCTATGAAAACGAAAAACAAGAAACAGCCTGATATGGTCAGAGTAGTGTCTGACGGCACAATCACGCCGGAAATTGAGACGGAACTAAACGCCATTGCAGCAATGGCCGATGACACTATCGATACCTCGGACATACCAGAAGTAACCGACTGGAGCAACGCGGTAATCGGCAGATTTTATCGGCCGTTGAAAGAGACCGTAACTGTGCGCCTTGACTCCGATGTCCTGCATTGGCTCAAGCTGGCGGGGAAGGGTTATCAAAGTCGCTTGAACGCAATCCTTCGCAAAGAAATGGCATCACAGTCCGAAAACCGCAACGCCGCGTAATCGCAAAATAATTGTATGGTGCGCACCATGCACCCAGTGCACACAATACAAAACTCCCCCTCACCCTGTCCCTCCCCCACCAGGGGGGAGGGGACGTTCTAACCCGCATTAACTTGCGTCGCACTATTCTTCCATGGAACGCCGGACCTTACCGCCAGTCCAATTCCAACCCAAAACAGCTCCTTCAAACACGCCCTCTCCCCGTAGGGGCGTACGGCCGTACGCCCGTACAGAGAGGGGTGGGGTGAGGGGTGGTTTCATGACCCGACGACTATTCTGCGAATACCGTGGCAAGATCAATCTTAAGCTCGGGAAAGATTCCCACGGTTAACCGATCCACCGCGCTAAATGACTCCGGTCGACCATACTTCCCATCCACTCCAAGTGTGTAGATCTGAACCGTTGAACCGGTGGGATCCACTATCCAATATTCCCGAACCCCGGCCCGTTGATAACGGTGGAACTTCACCTTCAAATCCTTGTCCGCCGTGCTTGGGGAGAGAATCTCGACTATCAAGTCCGGCGCGCCGCGACAGCCGGCATCGTCCAGCTTGGTCCTGTCGCAAATGATCGAGAGGTCGGGCTGCACCACCGTCTCCACCAGATCGTCACTCTCGTCTAACTCGGGAAGGCGGACATCAAAGGGTGCGGCGAAGACCTGACAGGAGTTGCCTCGCAAATGTAGTGCAAACTCGGTCAGAAGTTCTCGACTGATCGCCTGATGACGCAGTCGTGGGGCTGGCGACATGTTGTAGGGAACCCCGTCGATCAGTTCCCACCGTTCACCGTCATCCCAGGTCAGATAATCACCATAGGTAAACCGTTCTTCCTGCTTCAGCGCCAATGGTCCCATGTAAACCTCCTGCGGAGAACCTCCTCCACGTTCAGGAGTATAGCAAAAGATCGCAGGATACCGTCAAAAAAAACCTTAGGGACG
>CAIUUR010000563.1 GCA_903902345.1 uncultured Geobacteraceae bacterium
CGCAATCGGCTGTTGATGGTTGATACCGCTCCCAGGTAATAGGATTGGCGGTGCAACTCGCGGTGGCGGTTTGCCAGGGATGGGCTGACATGGTGCTTCATGTACGTAGTGCAGAGTTGCCGGACTGTTCTGTCCAGATAGGCAAAGGTGTAGAGCGCAATCTGAACGTCTGCTCCGATGCCGATGAATGACATCTTGCCGGTGGCGGGGTGATGGACGGCCTGGCAATCGAAGGCGGCACTGACCCCGGCCGTCAGGTGACGCAACCATTTGGGGAGAGTTTTCGATAACTTCATCTCCACCGTGTCGGCTTTGTCCGGCTTATGGGCGGCGTCGATGTCGGCCATGGCCAGATTATGTTCCGATAACAGGCGCTGGGCGTGGGAAGCAGCGAGGGCGGCCTCGTGTTCATTGCTGGAGTTGGCAAGGGCCAACAGTTTCTTGATTTTTTCTATGATCGGGCTCTTATTGTCCATCGGATGTTCCTTTCACTATTTTCTCGGGGGATTTGTGGCGGGCAAGAGCGTCATGCGTCAGTGTTGGCTCACGACGTCACTACGTAGCGGTAAATTGTTGATGAACTGCGGTCAGTTCCGGTATCATCTGTAAAAATGCATCGACGGCTTTCGGATCAAAGTGCCGTTCACGGACTGAGTTTATTTCCCTGACTGCCTCAGCCACGGGCCAGGGCCTTTTGTAGGGGCGCTCACTGATAAGGGCGTCAAACATATCGGCAATAGCCACGATTCTCCCGAACAGCGGAATGGTACTCCCCTTGAGTCCTTGGGGATAGCCGGCGCCATCCCAGTGCTCATGGTGGGTTAACGCTACTATTCCCGCTGTTTTAAGAAGAAGGGTCTGATTTTTACCGATTATGTTATAGCCGATCTCGCAGTGGGTTCGAATGATCTTCCATTCGGCGTCGTTCAGCTTGCCCGGTTTGAAAAGAATACTGTCCGGTATCCCTATCTTCCCCAGGTCATGGAGGGCTGCCGCCGTGAACAGCAGATCCGTTTCGCTCTCCGGGAGTCCCCATCCCTGAGCGATACTACGCGAGAAGTGGCAAACCCTGACAATATGCTGGCCGGTTTCGTTATCCCGATATTCGGCGGCAGTGCCAAGTCTATGCAGGATCTCCAGGTGGCTTCTGTTCAACTCGACGGTGCGCTCCTGCACCAGATGTTCCAACGCACGGTTCCGACTGTACAGGGCCAGGTGTGTTTTGACACGTGCCCTCACGATGGACGCCCTCACCGGTTTGGTAATGTAATCGACGGCTCCGCAGTCAAATCCCCTGGATTCATCATGGATCTCACCTCGGGCCGTGACGAAAATCACCGGTATGGCCCGGGTGAACGGGTTTTCCTTGAGCTGCCTGCAGGTTTCGAAACCGTCCATTTCCGGCATCATCACGTCCAGCAGAATGATGTCAATGGGCATGGAGTTGCAGATATCAATGGCATGTTGTCCCTTGGTCGCCACTTTTATGATGTATTCGTCCATCAGCGCCGCGTTGAGCAGGCTGATGTTATGCGGGACATCATCGACAATCAATACGCTTGCCTGAGCAGTTGTTATTTCCATGGATGGGATCCTCTACCCTTCAAAGCTTAGCATGATGCCGTGCCTCGTTGCAAGCAACTGCAGCGCGTCGCCGGCAGCAGCGAAATCGAAATTATTAAGATAGGTTCGAATCTGTTCCACATCCTTGTCCGGCAGTCCCGCCAGTTGTTGTTGATAATCATCCAGATATCGTTCCGCCTTGCCGTCCCGCCCCTGAATAAAGCCCCGCAGCCGAACCAGGATCGGAGCGATAGCTGCCGCATCAATCGTGCCGGGCAGGCTGTCGCTGCTCGTCGGTAACAGCGCCGGCAGGTGGTTTCGCAGCTCCGTCATCAACCGGTCCAACTCCACGGCAAAGGGGGCAAGAGCGCCCCCGATGCGTTGGGGTGATTCGTCTCCGGCGATGGCCTTTTCCAACGACTGCGCCAGATTCCGGAGTTTTACCGCCCCCATGCTGCCGGCGGTCCCTTTGATCGTATGGACATGGAGTTCGGCCAGTTTTTTGTCTCCCACGCGCAACGCTTCCTCCACGGCCTGCACCGCGGTAGACTCATCTTCGACAAACGAACGGAGCAACCAGAGATACAACTTGCGGTTTCCGTCCAGGCGACTCAGGGCGCCGCAGACATCCAGATCCGTGCTGTCGGGAAGTACCGGGTCATGGCATGGCGGGAGGGGGGCGCTATCATCATGATCCCCATCCTGGGCCCGGTTGCAAAGGAAGAGTCCCATGGTCTGCAGCATGCTCTGGGCGTTAATCGGCTTGGTAATCCGGGCGTCCATCCCGGCTTGTTTGATTTTCTCCTGTTCTTCCTGCATGGCATGGGCGGTCATGGCGATGATGGGAAGGGTGGCGAAACGGAGGTCGGACCTGATGATTCCGGTGGCCTCGTAGCCATCCATTTCCGGCATTTGAATATCCATCAGCACCAGATCGTAGGGTTCGTCGCCAAGGGTAATCATGGTAACGGCTTCCCGGCCATTGACGGCCGGATATACCGCAGCGCCTGTTTCCTTGAGGAGCTCCATTGCCAGGTGTCGGTTGATCTCATTGTCCTCCACCAGCAGGATACGGGAACCGGAAAAATCAAATGATGGCACTCTCTGTTCTCCCGTCACGGGGCCGACAGGCGTACTCTGATCAGTGTCGTTTCCCTCCCCGATGCCGAACCAGGCGGTGAAGCGGAAGCTGCTCCCTTCTCCCGGTCTGCTTTCGCACCAGATCTCACCCCCCATCATCTCCACCATCCGCTTTGAGATGGAGAGACCCAACCCCGTACCGCCGAACCGGCGGGTAGTACTACCGTCCGCCTGGGTAAATGGTTGGAAGAGTTTACTGATCTGTTCGGCGGAAATACCGATACCGGAGTCGCAAACCGAAAACTTGAGCTGCACCCGCTCCTTCTCCCTGGTCAGCAGCGTGCTCTCCAGCGTTATCTCGCCATGCTCGGTGAATTTGACGGCATTACTCAACAGATTGGCGATAACCTGGCCAAGACGGTGCTCGTCACCGACCAGGCATGATGTGACTTCCGGCGAAACCACTACCCGCACCTTCAAACCTTTATCCGTTGCTTTTTGCTGTACCAGGCTGAACACATTGGTCAGCATGCTCTCCAGCCGGAACGGAATCTGTTCCAGCATCATCCGGCCGGCTTCGATCTTGGAGAAATCCAGAATATCGTTGATAACGGTGAGCAGCAACTCCCCCGCCATGTTGATCTTTCGGATATAATCATACTGGCGCGGCGGCAGGGAACTCTTCAGAGCCAGAGCGGAAAAGCCGATGATGGCGTTGAGCGGAGTCCGGATCTCGTGGCTCATGTTGGCCAGAAACTCGGTTTTGGAACGGTTGGCCGCATGGGCTGCGTCCTGGGCGACAAGAAGTTCCTCGGCGATCCGTTTTTGCTCCGTGACATCCTCCTTGATGGCCACAAAATGGGTGATGTTACCCTGTTCATCCCTGATGGGCGAAATAGACGCATGATCCCAGTGGATCTCACCGTTCTTTTTCTTGTTGCAAAAGTCTCCTCGCCATTGCTGCCCGGCGAGGATCGTACTCCAGAGCTCCCGATACAGCTCTTTGGGCTGCACACCGGCATTGAGAATTCGGGGATTCCGACCGATGACCTCTTCCGGCGCGTAGCCGGAGATCTCGGTGAATTTGGGATTAACGTACTCAATCAGACCGAGGTGATCGGTAATGATCACGGTTACGGGACTATTTTCCACTGCCTTGGAAAGTTTGAGTAATTTTTTCTGAAACTGGTTCCGCTCGGTGATATCCCGGGCGGTGCTGAAGACCAGCAGCTCTCCTGCCAGGACTATTTCCTTTGAAGAAACCTCCACCGGGACAAGGCAACCGTTTTTACCGACGTGGATGGAGTCGAAAACCAATTTTTTGGATTTTTTTAGCTGGTGGAGAATGTCGGGTATTTGGGCGGCAAACTCCGGCAAATCCAGGCATGAAAGATGTAGTGACAGCATCTCCTCCCTGGAATATCCAAGGCGTTCGCATGCCGTACTGTTAACTTCTTTGAGATTGCCTTCATAGTCATGAATAATAATCGCATCACTGGCCAGATCAAAGAGGGTTCTCAACTTGTCTTCGCTGGAATGCAGTGCGCTATTCAACTCTTCCAGTTGCTGCTGTTTCCTTAGAATTTCCTTTTCCGCTTTTTTGTGTGCGGTGATATCGCGATTGCATGCCCGGCGACCCAGAGTTTTACCTTCAGAGTCAAAGACTTCCTGGCAAATGTGTGCTATCCACCGTACTTCGCCGCTTCTGCTTCTGATACGAAAGTCCGGTGTGTGGCAATTCTCAGGCGCGGCGCCCTTGGCGCAGACGTCAAGGTGGTGCAGGAATGTTTCAAGATCATCCTGATGCACGATGCGGTTCAACAGTCCGGGATCGTCCCAGAATTCCTGCGCGGTATAGCCGGAGATTCGTTGGCAGGATGGTGATATATGCACAAGAGTTCCATCGGCAGCCATCCAGTATTCCCATTCATAGCTATGGTCAGCCACGGTCCGGAATTTATCCTCACTTTCCCGAAGCGCCTTCTCTGCCTTCTTGCGGTCGCTGATATCGCGGACAACTCCGATGGAATGCCAAGCGCTTTTAACCTGCACCGCGGAAAGTGATAGTTCCAGGGGGAACTCGCTCCCGTCCCGGCGAAGTCCGGCCAATTCAACGGTCTTGCCGACAGCCGTTCCCTGCCCGGTCTGTTGAAAATGGGGGAAGGCCCGCAGGTGCGCCTCTCTGAAGGGGAGGGGAGGGAGAAGAGTGTGCATTGTACGCCCAAGAACCGCTTCCCGGGCGTACCCGAACATTCTCCCCGCGGCTTCATTCCAGAACTCGATGTTCCCGGA
>CAIUUR010000564.1 GCA_903902345.1 uncultured Geobacteraceae bacterium
ATACCTCCAAGAGCGGCAGCCAGACCAGGATCTACCGGAACGCCGGCTTTGCGGTGCCTGCCACCGCCACCAAGGTCACCCTGACCTACTGGATGTATCATGATGCCATCTACACGAATAACGACCGGATCCAGCCGCAGGTTTCCACCAATGGAACTGCCTGGAGCAACGTGGGGACGGCCGTATCCCGCTACAACGGAACGACGGGTTGGGCGCAGGTTACCGTTGATCTGACCAGCTACAAGGGGAAGAGTGTTTATCTCGGTTTCGTGGGGATCAGCGCCTATGGCAATGACATCTACCTGGACGATGTGACGGTGGCGGCCCAGTAACCGCTCCGTCGTAGCACTATCTTGATCCAACAGAAAAGCCACCCGGAATAGGGTGGCTTTTTTGGTATTTATCCTAAAAAAAGCTGTTGGGACTCGGAAAAGTCGGAAAATGCAAGATAACTGCGGATTTACTTCTAAAGTAGAACCAACCGTTCGGGTTAAACAGTTTGGAAAAACACTGGTCAGGACTCACCCTCTTCTTGGTTTATCCGGAAGTTCCGATGGACAATAACCGGGCGGAGCAGGTGATCCGCAACCCCGTGGTCGGGCGCAAAAACGTCGTAATGATCTGGAAAAACTCCTGAGCATCTTCGACCAGAGTCTGTCTGTTGACGCGGAACAGCATATTTTGAACATCAAGGAAGAAGAGTATCCCGAAAAGCATCGGCCCCTCATCCGTCGGTTACAGGCGGCGATACTGGAACCGGAAATGAGAAAGCAGATGGAGATTGAAGATGGCATTCTTGATGATTTTGAGGATATGCAGCGTAAGATACAGCGTCAAAGCCATGAAATAGCAGAAATCAAGCGGGAGGCGGACGAGGGTAAGAAAACTGTTGCGCGCAACCTTAAAGCAGCGGGTATTGCGCTAACAACAATCGTGCAGGCGACCGGTTTAAGTAGAGAAGAGGTAGAAAATATTTAATAAAAATCTGCTTCGCCCGTTTTTCTCGGTATACCCCTTGCTCTTCAACTGCTCCGGAGCGATTCCCTGGGGAAGCATCTCCACGTCCGGATAAAATCTGATGAGAACCTGATTTAAACCATGGCTTGATCCGCGTTTATCAGCGTTTATCCGCGTACTATTTTGTTCGGGACTGTCCGGCTTGGGTTGTGAGTTCCGCTGTTCCTATCCCTTCAGGTACGCCAGCACTTCCGCGGGATGGGCCTCGGCCTTCTTCACCGTCTTCCACTGTTTCTTGACGATGCCGTCGGGACCGATGACGACCGTGGAGCGGATGGTCCCCATGCTCTTCTTTCCGTAGAGAACCTTTTCGCCGAAGGCGCCGTAGGCCGTCATAGTGGAGCAATCGGGGTCGGAGAGGAGGGTAAAGGGGAGGGAAAAATCACGGATGAATTTGTCGTGGGACTTGATACTGTCCTTGCTGGTCCCCAGAACCACCGTGTTCAGCTCCGCCAGGTCGGGGGAAAGGTCGCGGAAGCCGCAGGCCTCCTTGGTGCAGCCGGGGGTATTGTCCCGGGGGTAGAAATAGATGATCACCGTCTTTCCCGCATACTCGGCCAGGGTATGTACCCTGCCGTCGCTCCCCTCCAGCTGAAACTCCGGCGCCGTTGTTCCTTCCAGTGACATGACTTCCTCCTTAAAGATATGTTATCCGATCATCGCCTGGAGCACACTGTCGATCTTTTCCACATCCACCTTGGTGTTGAAGCAGGGGCCGAAGGGGCGGTCGTTGAGGACGCCGATGACCGGCAGGGGGTAACAATCCTTGATCCCCGAGGTCAAGTCACGCTCGCAGGCCACCGCTACCACCAGTTTCGGCTTCTTCTCGATGATGACCTTCCGAGCCAGAGTCCCCCCCGTGGCCACGGAGATGGCGATGTTGTACTTCTCCGCCAGCTCCGAAAGCCCCTTGATGTCGCAGCGGCCGCATTTGACGCACTTCTGGATGTCACCGGTCACCTTGATCTGGCACTCGAAAAGCTGAAGGCAGTGGGGAAGGAGAATGAGTATTCGGTCCGGTCGCACCTTCAGCTTCTGGGAAATAACCAGGCTGTTGTTCATGGCGATGAACGACTGGCGGATGACATCCTTGGAGATGCCGAAGGCTCTCCCCATGAGTTCGATGACCGGGAGGAGGAACTTGATGACCACGCCACGCATGAACCGGGTAAAGAGGAGGTCTTTTCCCAGGGCCGTGGTCAGTACCAGCAGGAGCGTTCCCAGGAGAGCGATGCCGGAGAGAAACGACAGGAACACTCCGGCCAGGTGCGGGAGATCCGGGTGAATGTTGGTCAACCCCTTGGTGGGGACCCAGTAGAGGAGATAGGCGAAACCGATGATGAGGACGCAGGTCAGCCCCATGAGCGCCACAAAGAGCCGCTTGCGGGGTGGTTCGTTCAGCATGTTGGGGTCGGTCACAGGATATCCTTGCCGAGGCGAAGCCCCGGGGGTAGGGCGTAGCCGGCCAGGAATTCCCGCGCCGACAGCCGTTTCTTTCCTTCCAGTTGCAGTTCCTGGATGATGATGCTTCCCCCGCCGCAGGCTACCTGTATCCCTTCCTTACCCGCCGCCAGCACTGCGCCCGGTTCCCCGGATTCCTGGGCGGTACTGACCCGGAAGAGCTTGAGGAGTAGACCGTTGAGACGGGTGTGAGCTCCGGGCCAGGGGGTGGTTCCGCGAACCAGATTTTTGATTTCCACCGGGCTCCTGCTCCAGTCGATCTCACCGGTATCTTTTTTCATCAGCGGCGCATAACAGGTTTGGGAGTCGTCTTGTTTGATGGGGTAGAGTTGTCCGGCGGTGAGCAGTTCCAGGGTTTCAACCAGGGCATCCGCTCCCAGGAGCGCCATCCGGTCGTGGAGGGCGCGGGCATCCTCGTCGGGATCGATGGGGGTCCGCTTTACCAGGAGGATGTCGCCGGTATCCAGTCCGGCATCCATGAGCATGGTGGTAACGCCGGTCTCGCTCTCGCCGTTGATGATGACCCAGTTGAGGGGCGCCGCCCCCCGATAGCGGGGTAGAAGAGAAGAGTGGACGTTGATACAGCCGCGGTGGGGGATATCCAGCAGGCTCTGGGGGAGGATCTGGCCGAAGGCCACCACCACGATAAGATCGGGGGCCATCTCCCTGATCCGCTCCACGGAGTCCGGCGTCCGGACCTTTACCGGCTGGAAAACCGGGATGCCGTGGCGTTGGGCCAGCACCTTTACAGGGGGCTCCTCTTCCTTCTGGCCACGCCCCTTGGGTCGGTCCGGCTGGGTGACCACGGAGACGATATTCTCTCCCCGCTGGATGAGGCTCAGCAGGGTGGGACAGGCAAACTCGGGAGTTCCCATGAAGACGATACGCAGGCCGGTCATGATATCTCCACCCGATGCGAGTAGCACCTTCCCTCAACCTCAACCTCAACCTTAACCTCTACCTGCTCCATCACGCAGCCTCCGTCATGCGACGCTGCTTTCTCTTGAAGATCTCCCGCTTCAGCGGAGAGAGATGATCCACGAAGAGGATGCCGTCCAGGTGATCGATTTCATGCTGGAAGGCGACCGCCAGGAGCCCTTCGGTCCGGTGGGTGATCTCCTCTCCCTCCAGGTTGAGCGCCTTGACCACCACGGAGGCGTGGCGGCGGACGTTGGCGGCGTATTTAATGACCGACAGGCACCCCTCCTCCTCGTAGCTCTCTCCCTCCGTATGGACGATGACCGGGTTGATGGCGACGATGAGCTCCGGCGGCTCTTCCTTGCCGGAGACATCGATGATGACAACCCTCTGGTGAACGCCAAGTTGCGGCGCCGCCAGCCCCACACCGGGAGCATCATACATGGTCTCGGTCATGTCAGTGACAAGCTGCCGGACTTTATCGTTGATGACCACAACCGGAGCTGATTTCTTCTTCAGTTCCGGATCGGGCCAGGTGAGAATATGTCGAATCATGGTCTTTTCCCCTGCTGACGATATACCGAGCTACACACTATATAAACTCAACCCGAAAAAATCAAATCATTCGTGCCATGCCGGCTCTTTAATTACATCATCTCCACCGGATCCACGTCCATGGCGGTCCTGATTCCCGACGGAGAGCGCCATCCGTCATGAAACGCCTTCAGGGTTGCGTGCAGCATATCACGGCGGCGACATTTGAGAAGGATCTGCCAGCGGTAGCGCCCGCGCACCTTTGAGAGGGGGGCGGCTACCGGACCAAGGATCTCCACCCGACCGGGGCGGGAGGAGCGGAGCACGTTCAACAGCAGAGCGGCTCCCATCGCCCCCTGCTTCACCGACTCCTCCACGTTGCCGGAGAAATGGAGAGCTGCCAGGTGGGCGAAGGGGGGATAGCCCGCTTCCTGGCGAAAGAGGAGTTCCTCCCGGTAAAAGCCGGCGCTGTCATGGGCCAGGGCCCGGGCTATGGCGTAATGCTCCGGCATGAGGCTCTGCACGACGACCCGCCCCGGATTATCCCCCCGGCCGGCCCGGCCAACCACCTGGGTCAGAAGCTGGAATGCCCGCTCACTGCTCCGGAAATCGGGGAAATTGAGAATGGAGTCGATGGCGATTACCCCCACAAGGGTCACTCCGGGGAAATGATGCCCCTTGGCGATCATCTGGGTCCCCACGAGGATGTCGGTGGTTCCATCCTCCACCCCCTTGAGGACCTTGGCGTGGCCCCCTTTTCCCGTCGTGGTGTCCCGGTCCATCCGGGCGATGCGAGCCTCGGGGAACTGCTCCCGCAGCTCTTCTTCCACCCGTTCGGTTCCCTGTCCCAGGAGGGTGATACTTCCCACCTTGCAGGCGGGGCAGAACTTCGGCGTAGCGAGGGAGTAGTCGCAGTAGTGGCAGACAATGCGGTCCGCTCTCCGGTGATAGGTCAGGGTCACCGAACAGTTGGGGCAACGGATGACATGCCCGCAGTCGCCGCAAATCAGGTAGGTGGCAAAACCGCGCCGGTTGAGAAAGAGGAGACTCTGACCGCCGGCATCCAGGTTTCGGCGGAGCGCCGCCAGGAGTGTCGGGGCGATGACCTTCCCCCTTCGGCCTCGCAGGTCGGAGACGGTGATCGTCGGCAGAGGGAGCCCTCGCACTCTCTCCGGCAGTTCCAAACGGAGAAGTTTTCCCTCCTGGGCGCCATGAACGGTGGTGAGGAGCGGGGTGGCCGATCCCAGGATCACCACGGCGCCGGCACGTTTCCCCCGGACCAGAGCCAGGTCACGGGCGTTGTAACGAAATCCCTCCGACTGTTTGTAGGTCGGTTCGTGCTCCTCGTCCACCACGATGATTCCCAGATGGGACAGGGGGGCGAAGATGGCGGAACGGGCGCCGATGACGATACTGACCTCTCCCCGCCGGATGCGCCGCCACTCGTCGTACCGTTCACCGTCGGAGAGGCCGCTATGGAGCACGGCAATGCCGCAGGAGAAGCGCCGCCGGAATCGTTTCACCAGCTGGGGGGTGAGGGCGATCTCCGGGACAAGAACCAGGGCATTCTTTCCCTGTTCCATGGCTGCAGTAATACTCTGGAGGTAGACCTCGGTCTTGCCGCTTCCTGTCACCCCGTGGAGCAGAAAGGGGGCGAAGCTGTTCGCATGAACTGCTTCAGTCAGTGCACAGTAGGCCGCCGCCTGATGTTCATTGAGGAGGAGTTCCTCGTCACGCCCTACGGCTTCTTCACGGAACGGGTCGCGGTAGACCTCCCGCTCTTCCCGGGTGATGAGCCCCAGTTCCACCAAACGCTTCAGTTGCGGTCCCGGTTCGTCGAATTGTCGGCGCAGTTCCGTCCGGGAGAGTTCAACCGTGGCGGCAATGGCGCTGAAAATAGCCAGGGCCCGTGCTCCCATGCGGGGATGGGCTTCGGAGGCGGAGTTGACCCGGAAAAACGGTTCCCGCTGGATCGCCAGACGGTGGTCCGGGGTGGAACTGTTATCATCCCCGGAACGGGGGGGGGTCAGAAGGCCCGCAGGGAGGGCTGCGCGAATCACTTCCCCCAGGGGGTGGAGGTAGTAGGAAGAAGCCCAGCGGAGGAACTCCAGTTCGTCTGGGGAGAGAAGCGGCTCCGGGTCCAGGAGCTGGAGTACCGGTTTCAACTCTTCGGCGGATTCGATCTGTCCAAGGATTATTCCGATGAGGCGACGCCGGCCGAAGGGAACCAGCACCCGTTTGCCCACGGCAATCTCCGACAGGAGCTCCGGCGGCACAAGATAGTGATAGGTGGAGTCAAGGTGAAGGGGGATGGCGACATCGATGGCAGTTACGAGGGTATCCATAATCACGTGCAACTTGACTCGTTACGGGGCATAAAAAAAACCTGAAGATGCAATGGAACGCGGATGACGCGGATCGTGGGGATATCCGCGGATAACAAACTCAAAACCGTCTCTCGCAGAGCTCGCAGAGAAACCGAGAAGATCAACTTCGTTGAGTCAGTCGAGGATTTCGCCGATAAGGTGATGGCCCGTCGGTGGTTATCCGACATATTCTTTCGATTTTCCCGCTTTTCTCTGCGATCTCTGCGAGAGACGGTTTTCCAACGATAAATGGGTGTCTTTTCCCAAGCAGGGTAGACAAAGAGGGGAGGCACACCATCCCTCCCCTCTCAGTATTGATCACGTCTTACCTTTCACTCTTCACTGCTTTTTGAGTACCTCTTCCGCGATGACCCGGCCCAGGTTCTCGCACTGCTCCAACGCCTCGGCGCGGGGGGTAAAGGGGGCCCGGACAAAGGGGACGGGAAGCTTGAAGTTGAGTCCCTTCAACCGATCCTCGGCCATCTTGCATGCTTCGCCACTCCAGCCGTAACTCCCGAAAACCGCACCGATGTTGGTGCTGAGCTTCACCGAGGTGAGATAGGCCAGCACGTCCCACATCGGTTTGGGGATGTCGCGGTTGATGGTTGGAATACCGAAGATCAGGGCGTCGGCTTCCTCCATGAGGTTGCGGAGATCTTCCAGGGAGATGTGGTTGGCGTGGACGCTCTTGACGACTAGGCCGGGGAGTGATGCCCCCTTTTCCACCGCCTTGGCCATGATCTCGGTGTTGCCATGGGGGGAGATGTAGAGGATTGCGACAGTCTTGGGGTGGGGCTTGACGGCGCACCACTCTTCGTACCGCTGGATGTATTTGAGAGGCTCGGTCCGGAGGACC
>CAIUUR010000565.1 GCA_903902345.1 uncultured Geobacteraceae bacterium
AACTTCCCCCTGTACCGTATCCGACTGGATGACGGCGATGATCGTGCTGTCGTTGGGGGAGCCCTGAACCGTGACCCCGCTTTGTGCTGCAACCAGGGGGGGCAGCGCTCCTGATGAGCTGGGGAGGCAGGTGATGACAACTCCTGAAACAAGCATGGTGAACCTCCGGTACTGGGGATACGATAAGAGCTTCGTAAATTGGCGTCTTATCCTCTTCCTTCGCTGGATGGATGTCCTTGACGTAGATCAAATTAAGTAAATATTAATTTTATCGATCTCCCTGACGAGAGGAATGGTGCAGGAGGGGGGAGTTCTGATGCAGGTTGCTACCGGGAGGAAAGGGATTGAACTATTTCTCATGGAATGGTATGTAGGAGTCTTGATTCCCGTAACCTTTCCGGGTCAAAAAACGGCATGTCAAAGGAGAACTAACATGGTCACCGATAACGATCTGGGAGCTTTTTTTTCATCACCGGCCTACGGCGTGGCGGGCGCTTCCACCAACAGGGATAAGTACGGCAACAAGGTTCTCCGCTGCTACCAGCAGAACGGTCGGAAGGTGTACGGTATCAATCCTCGGGCAGGGGAGATAGAAGGGGCGCTCTGCGTGGCCACCGTGGCTGAGCTTCCCGACGACGTGGAGAGCATCTCCGTCATCACCCCTCCCGCCATCACCGTGCAGGTGGTGTCGGCGGCAATCGCCCGGGGGATCAAAAATATCTGGATGCAACCGGGCGCCGAGCATCCCGGGGCCGTAGCGGAGTGCCGGAAACATGGCGTCAACGTCATCGCCGACGGGAGCTGCATTCTGGTAGTGCTGGGGTACAGCGATCACTGAGGGGGTGTGAGGTGCGGCGGCAAGACCAACCTTGCTTGACAACTTGTCACGAAAATATCATACTGTTCCAAAGAGGGGGTGTATTCATGCAAACGATGACGGTTGGCCATTTTAAGGCGCATTTTTCCCAAGTGCTTGATCTTGTTCAGCAAGGGGAGGATGTAGTTATCAGCTACGGCAAGAAGAAGGAAAAGATCGCCGTATTGGTTCCCTTTGACCGCTACGAAGGGAAGCCTCCTCGAACTCTCGGCATTCTGGCGGGCAAGGCGTCTTTTTCCATTCCCGGGGACTTCAAGCTGAGCGATGACGAATTGCTTTCCTTATGAGTTGTCTGCTGGATACCCATGCACTGCTCTGGTTACTGCTTGACCCCGGGCGTCTGGGCTCTAAAGCCATAGAACTCATCCGAAATCCTGATGTAGTGGTCTCTGTCAGTGTGGTCTCCTTTTGGGAGATTTCGCTGAAGTTCGCCATGGGGAAGTTGGAACTCAATGGCGTGGCTCCTGATGATTTTCCCTCAATTGTTCGACAATCGGGCTTTGACATCCTACCCATTTCCGCAACCGACGCGGCGACCTTTCATCGTCTGCCGCGCATGGGGCATAAAGACCCTTTTGATCGTCTGATTATCTGGCAAGCCATTTCCCGCGCATCAATCCTCATATCCCAAGACAGCGCCTTCGACGATTATCGCCAGCTTGGGCTGAAGGTGCTCTGGTAATTCCGCAAGCTGACAACCTTTTACGGTGGATACCGAAATAATAAGCAGGACAGAGTGGTGAGTCGGGTTAGGCGTAATCCGTAACCCGGCCTATCGCTCGATCTTCTCCGCGCCGATGTTTTCTACCTTATCGTAACTCGGTCACACACGAGCCTTCCCTTCCTAACGGTTACGATCCCATTGAAAATCCTGATTGGTACTAATCTCCGGCTTTTTTCGTTCCTCCCCCTTCAAGGGGGAGGTCAGGAGGGGGATGGGGGCTCAGGCTCTGCTTTTTCCCCATCCCCACCCCAGCCCTCCCCTTGAAGGGGAGGGAGATTCAGGTAGCCGCAGATTGGTAGTAATCAGGTTACCTTTGAAACGGTGATGTCTCATCCCGGCAAAGTTGCCATTCTGAAAAAAGCACAAGAGCGGGGCTTTCGTGGGCCGGCGCCAGGCTTCCAAGTTGCCACGATGAATGTTGTGGGAAATTGTGGGTCTGTTCCGGGTTTATGGCGTGCGCCAATAATTCTGTCACCCTGCGACCGTGTGAACTGGTGAAGAACCAACAACTGGGAAAACGTTATGATCGATAGTGAGAAGATTGATCTGCTGGTGAAAGAAGGTGAGGGGCTCCATGTCGAATTCAAGGAGCACTTTACCTCGCGCATTGATGAAGATATGGTGGCTTTTTCCAATGCCAAGGGTGGAGTGATCCTGCTCGGCGTGCGGGATAACCGGGGTGGTGGCAGAGTCAGGAATGCATGATTGCAAGAATGATAGTGGGGAGGAGGACGCCCTTGATTTTATGCGTTAGTAAAGTGAATAATTTCAATTATATGTAGCTTGATTGAAGTGGATGAGTCGTAGATATGGCATCTTACAGGAAGCGAGAGAATTGGATATATCTTTGATCATAGCGAACTCAATGATATGTGCTATATTCTCCCGAGCGCAGTTACTTTACTCGGGGCATACCTATGGCGCAAATAACACCTTTCGACGAAACCATTGCTAGATTTATGAAAGATCACGGGGCCGAACGGATCGGTATTTTCGGATCCTATGCCCGTGGTGAGGCACGACCCGACAGTGACCTCGATCTACTGGTTTGGTTTACGGAACAACAGAGCCTTCTCAAAGTGATCAGACTTGAACGTGAGTTGTCCGACCTCGTGGGGATAAAAATCGACCTGTTAACAGAACAGGGCATCAGCCCTCACCTGATAGAGCGGATAAAAAAGGAACTCAGGGTAATCAGGCTATGATTCGCGACGACAGTAATGAGCCGGCGCCAGGCTTCCAAGTTGCCAAGATGAATGTCGTGGGAAAAAGCGTATGGTCTGTTCCTGGTTCATGGCGCAAGCCAACAATCCTGTCACCCTGCGACCGCGTGAACTGGTGAAGAACCAACGACTGGGATACGTGTCATGATCGATAGTGAGAAGATTGATCTGCTGGTGAAAGAAGGTGAGGGGCTCCATGTTGAATTCAAGGAGCACTTCATCTCGCGCATTGATGAAGATATGGTGGCTTGTTCCAACACCAAGGAGTATCTGCGTCCGGCGTTGGAAGCGGAACTTATTGCCCGTACGATTCCCGAAAAACCAAACAGCCGACTCCAGCAGTATCGTCTCACGGATAAAGGGCGCACCCTGCTGACCGGACTCAATGGTTCTAAGTCTTCATGAACGGCATCAATCGTTTTTCCTCACGCCCTCAACCTAAAGACAAAAATGCATTCATGCTTGCCATCACGCATGAATATTTTACCACCATGGAGAGTCCCCGTGCAGACACAGAAAATACTTATTATTGACGATACGCCGGACAATCTGGAAAGCCTTGGCGTATTGTTGCGTGATGGGTATGAATTGCTCTGCGCTCTGTCGGGGGAGGAAGGGATTGATCTTGCCCTGCGGCAACGTCCCGATCTGATCCTGCTGGATGTGATGATGCCGGAGCTGGATGGCTATGAGGTTTGCAGCCGATTGAAAGCGGATCTTCGGACCAACGCCATTCCGATCATTTTTATCACGGCCTTGGATAATGAGAACGATGAAACCAGAGGGTTGGAACTGGGCGCCATAGATTATGTGACCAAGCCGATCAATATCCCCATTCTCCGCGCCCGGATCCGCAACTATCTGGAGCTCAAGCGGATCGAGTCCGCTCTTCAACGACAGACGGACATCCTGAAAGTTGAAGTCGCCGGCCATGAGAAAGCTCGTGAGCTACTGCAGTCCCAGCAACGGCAACTTGAGACGCTGAACGGTGAGCTGGAGGAGCGGGTAGCGACGGAAGTGAAAAAGTGCCGGGAGAAGGACCAGGTGCTCATGGAGAATGAAAAAATGGTGTCGCTGGGACTGATAGCGGCCGGTGTGGCCCATGAGATCAACAATCCCATGGGGTATATCGTCAGTAATCTGCATATTCTTGCCGACTATTTCCACCAGATAGTCACGTCCGGCCGGATGGGGGAGAAAAACGATACCGAAGAGCCGGCGGCGTGCAGGGGAGAGAGTCGTGCGGTGACCCGGGATATGGAATTTATTCTGGTGGATGGCGCTGATTTGATCAGGGAATCGCTGGAGGGGGCGGGACGAGTGACGAAGATCGTCCAGGAACTGAAAGCCTTTTCTCGTAATGACGCAACGGAGTGCAAAACGGTAACGCTGGTCTCCTGTCTGGAGAGCGCCCTCACCGTCGCCGCTAACGAGTTGAAATATGTGGCCACGGTCCGCAGGGAGTACGAATCGGATCGGGAGGTTTGCTGTAATCCGGGCCAACTGGGTCAGGTCTTTCTTAATTTGCTGGTGAATGCCGGACATGCCATTGTTTCGGACAAGCTGGGAGAGATCGTGCTGAGGAGTTGGCATGACGAACTCTTCGTGTACGTCTCGGTGGAGGACACCGGTGGCGGCATCCCGGAGGAAATCAGGGCGCGCATTTTTGATCCGTTTTTTACCACCAAGGAGGTGGGGAAGGGAACCGGCCTGGGTTTAAGTGTCTCCCGGGGAATCATGGAAAAACACCGGGGGGAACTGCTGGTGGAGAGTGTCGTGGGGGTCGGGACGACCTTCACCGTGAAGCTTCCCTACGCGCATCCGGAAACGGCGTAAGAGTACGGAGCCGGAGTCAAACTGATGGAAATGGAGGATTTGTGAATCAGCAGAGTACGATATCGTTTGACCGGGCCGATCTCCTTGCCCGACTGGAGAGTATGAGTGAACTCGGGATCGACAGCTTGAGTTTCGGGGTAATCGGCTTCACCGGCGGGGGAATTGTTTGCAGGTATAATGACTATGAGGCCAAGGCTGCGGTGCGAGAACAGAAAAATGTGCTTGGTCATGAGCTGTTTACCGTTGTCGCCCCTTGCATGAACAACTACCTGATAGCCCAACGCTTTGAAGATGCCGGGGAAACGGGGATATCCCTGGACGAGACCATTGACTACGTGCTTACCTGGAAAATGCGCCCCATCAAGGTCAAGCTCCGGATGTTGTTCTCCCCCGACATCCCGACGAGGTATGTGCTGATTCACCGATTGGTTTAGTCGATGAGTGATTCCGCCGGGAATAACTCGGAGTACGATGACCTGTTGAATTTTCTGTACCAGGCCCCCATCGCGTTGCTCCAAATTTCGGCTAATGGTGACGTGGAGATGATTACCCCCCGGGCGGCGGCGTTGCTTTTGCCACTTGCCGGAGGGTTTCTGGACAACCTGTTTCAGCTTATGGATCCCCTGGAACCGCGGTTTCGATCGGTGGTCGCTAACTATCCCGCTGATAGCGGCATGATCTGTCAGTCATGGCACATTCCGGTGGAGAGCCGCAACCAGGTTCTTTCGGTGCAAATCGTCAAGACAAACATCAACACGCTGATGGTGGTGTTCGATGATGTCACCGAGGGCGCCCAACGGGCGACCCTTGAGCAACAGCATCTGGACCAACTGGTGACGGATTTATCCTCAGAGCTGGATCAAGCTCTCACCGTTACGGAGGTATCGGTCTTTTGCGAGGATCTTGCCACCGGCCGGATCACCATCACGTCTCAACAGAGTAAATGGCAACTCCCGCAGGGATCGACTCCCACCATCAGCCATGCAGAATTCCTGAACCTTGTCCACGAAGATGATCGCGCCATCGTTTCCGCGGATTACCGGCTGGCCTGCCTTGACCTTGCCAAGAATTTTCGTGACTTTCGCCTGCGTCTTGCCAATGGAGAGATCGCCTGGGTAACCGGCCGTCGCTATCTCGTTTTTAACCCGAATGGGGTACCGGTCAAACTGACGACTCTCTGCCTTGACGTGACCAAACAGCGGATGGGAGAACAGGAACGGAGCAACCTGGCCAAGCAACTTAATCTTGCCACGACCGCAGCCGGGGTGGGGATTTTCGAACTCCCCGGCGATGGCGGCCCACTCTGGTGGAGTTCTCAAACCTATGCGCTGCATGGTTACCACGAGGCTATGGGCCACTCCCCCCAATCGGTCTTCGAGTCGGTCGTGACGCCCCAGGACCGTTTCAGAGTGGAGGATTGGCTGCGTAACTGCGTGACCGAAGCAGAGCCCGCTAACATCGAATATTCAGTGGTATTTCCTTCCGGTGACCTGCATTGGCTCGCGTGCAGGGGGCACGCGCAGTGCGATGCCGGGGGGAAGATTCTCTCCCTCATCGGTGTGGTCTGGGATATCACTGCTCACCGGCAGATGCAGGCCGCCCTGGATGCACGGCGTAGCGCCGAGGCGGCCAACCGGGCCAAGAGCGCCTTCCTGGCGACCATGAGCCATGAAATACGGACACCCATGAATGCGGTCATCGGTTTGGGGAATCTGGTGCTGAATACGGAGCTTTCCCCGCAACAGCACGACTACCTGACGAAGATGATGACCGCCGCCGACGGCCTGCTGCGGTTACTCAACGATATTCTTGATCTGTCCAAGATAGAGGTGGGCAAGCTCTTACTTGCCGCAACGACGTTCGCCTTTCGGCTTTCCCTGAAAGAGGTCCTCAGCCTGATGGAGTGCCAGGCCGAAGCCAAGGGATTGAAGCTTGTCGCCGCCATCGACCTGCTGATCCCGGAGTATTTAGTGGGCGATTTCATGCGACTTCGGCAAATACTCTTCAACCTGCTGGGTAATGCCGTAAAGTTTACCCAAAGCGGTGAGGTCCATCTGGGGGTTCGACTGGCGGCATCCGAGGACGAAGGTGTCCCGCTGGAATTCACCATCCGGGACACCGGTATCGGCATGACACGGGAGCAGTTGGGATCCATCTTCGAACCGTTTACCCAGGCGGAGAGCAGCACGGCCCGCATCTATGGCGGCACCGGGCTGGGACTCAGTATCTGCCGGCAGCTGGTAGACCTCATGGGAGGAACAATAACGGCGGCAAGCCAGTTGGGACAGGGAAGCACCTTTACCTTCACCATCCTCTTACAGCGGGGAAACGGAGCGGATCTTCCGTTGCGGGAGGCCCCCCCGGGAAATCCTCTCCCTGTACTGCGGGGACGACGTATTCTGGTGGCGGAGGATCAGCCCCTCAATCAGCAGGTGATTCGGGAAATTCTGGAACAGATGGGGATGGTCGTTACGCTGGTCGGCGACGGAGAGGAGGCGGTTCTTGCCGTGGCGGGTAGTGGCGCCGGCTATGACGCCGTTCTCATGGATATCCGAATGCCGGTCATGGATGGTTACGAAGCTACCCGAAGAATACGGCAACTCCCCGGATGTCAGAAGTTGCCGATAATAGCCCTTACCGCCGACGTCATGTCTGAAGAGCGATTTTCCGATCTCACTGCGGGGATGGTGGCTGTTCTGGCAAAGCCGATTGATGTCAATCGGTTGAGACAGGCTTTGATCCGCTGGATTCTTCCGTCCCCTGAAGGAGACGCAGCGCTATTCGTCCCGGAAAACGTGATGGCGGCCGAAGGTCATATCCACCCTTGGCGGGGTTTTGATCTGCCGGTTGCGCTGCAGCGTCTCGGAGGAAACGGTTCGCTGTACCTCACGCTGCTCCGGGGTTTTGTGGGTAGTCAGAGCGGGGTGGTTGACGAGATCAGAACGGCCCTGACCACGGGGGAGACGGCGGTGGCCCTGAATCTGGCGCATCGTCTCCGTGGGCTCTCCGGGAACCTTGCTGCCGGCGATGTGGCGACTGCGGCTGGTGCGGTGGAAGAACTGTTGAACAGTAGCGACACCGCCGGTATGGACGAACTGTTGATGGAGTTGGAGCGGGTGCTGACAGAGGCGTTAGGGGAGGCATCGCTGCTCCCCGGTTTTTTTGAAACCGTTGTCCGGGAACAGCTTGTCGTTGGCCATTCTGTCGACGTTGCGGCAGTGACGCCGTTACTCAACCGGCTCCATGAGCTGTTGATGAAAAACAGTATGCAGGCACGGATAGAGGTGGCGCCAGTGAGTGAACTGTTGCAGGGTACTCCGTTGGGAAGCAAGGGGGGAGAGCTGGCGGCAGCACTGACAAAGTTTAATTACCGTGCGGCGAGGAGTATCGTGGATGAACTGGCCGCCTCGCTGGAGATTGTTTTGTCGTAGATGTCCGATAGTCGGATAGAGGTGCGCCATGAAAATCTTGCTGACAGGTGCTACAGGTTACATCGGTAAACGACTCCTGCCACGGTTGATCGCCCAGGGACATGAACTGTTCTGCTGCGTCAGGGATCGTAGCCGGTTTACCGCCCCGCCGGGGATGCAGGGAGCCGTACAGGTCCTGGAGGTGGATTTTCTCCACCGCCCGTCCCTGGATGTCATTCCCCAGGGGATCGATTGCGCCTACTACCTGGTCCATTCCATGTCGTCCTCCGGGGAATTTGACGAGATGGAATCAACCTCAGCGATCAACTTTCGCGACAGGATGGATGCCCTGAACGTGCGCCAGGTCGTTTATCTCAGCGGCATCGTTAACAAGGAAACGCTGTCCCGGCATCTGGCCTCAAGGAAGCACGTTGAAGATATCCTGGCCTCCGGGCGTTTTTCCCTGACAACCCTGCGGGCTGGAATAATCGTCGGCTCGGGGAGCGCTTCCTTTGAAATCATCCGGGATCTGGTGGAAAAGCTCCCCTTCATGATCGCCCCTGCCTGGCTTTCCACCCGTTGCCAGCCCATCGGTATCAGCGACGTCATTGAACTCCTCCTCCGCTGTCTCAAGAATGAGGCGACTTACAACCGGAGTTTTGACATCGGCGGGCCGGATATCATGACCTACAAGGAGATGCTCCTTGGCTATGCGGATGCTCGCGGGTTGAAACGAGCGATCGTGACGGTTCCGGTCATGACGCCGCGCCTCTCATCCTACTGGCTCTATTTTGTCACTTCGACCTCCTTTACTCTGGCGCGGAATCTGGTGAACAGCATGAAGGTGGAGGTTGTTTGCCGGGATAACGAGATCATGCAGCTTCTGCATCTGCAACCGGGAAATTTCAAAGCCACCATTCTGGCGGCCTTTGAGGCCATAGAGCAGAACAGCCTCCTTTCAAGCTGGAAGGACAGCATGGTCAGCGGTCGGTTGAACATTCATCTCTCCGATTTTGTTCAGGTTCCCGAATTCGGCTGTCTGTGCGACCAAAGATCGCTGAAGGTTGCGGATCCCGACGCCGTTCTGGAACGGATATGGCGGATAGGAGGCGATAGGGGATGGTACTACCTGAACTGGCTCTGGCGTCTCCGGGGATTTTTCGACGAGGCTTTCGGCGGCGTCGGTCTCAGGCGGGGGAGGACCAGCGCCGTGACTCTGCATACCGGTGAGTGCCTTGATTTCTGGCGCGTGCTTCTGGCTGACAGAGCAGGGCGCCGGCTGTTGCTACTTGCCGAAATGAAACTGCCCGGCGAGGCATGGCTCGAGTTCAGGATCGATGAGAAAAATATCCTGCATCAGACCGCTACCTTCCGCCCCCGGGGTCTCTGGGGAAGGATCTACTGGTATGCCCTGGTACCCCTGCATCACCTTGTTTTTGGAGGGATGATCCGGCGTATCGCCGGTCTCCCCACGAAAGAAGTCTAACCCCTGTTCCTGAGTTCCCAACTCCTCAGGTAATTCGCGGTAACGACGATCTCACCTCAAGGTAGTTGTCATCTATTATTTGTAGGGATACCCCTTGCGGGTATCCAGTCCTTGAACCGGCAGTCATGGGCGCCCCTACTTGGAACTCACCTCAGGTTAATCATTCGAAACCGTGTAATAGTAACTTCCGAGCTCGGTGATAGGCTTCTCTTCTCGGATTTGGTGCTGACGGCTTCTGCCAAGAGAAATGGTGCAACGGATGACGACAGGTGCTTACCGGCAACGACCGGAATTTTACAGTTTTCAGGAAATGCGTGAAGAGCAGGAACTCTGTCTCCGGAGTCACCTGAACTACGTTGCCGCCTACTCCCCTTACTATCAGGCTCTCTTTCGCACGGAAGGGATAGATCCAAACCGGATCACCCTGGATTCACTTTCGGGCATCCCCTGCACGGACAAGGTAACTCTGGGCCTGCAAAGCGACAGCTTCCTGGCCGTTCCCCGGTCGCACATCGTCGATATCGTACTTTCTTCCGGCACCACCGGCAGGGCGACCACGATCATGTATACCGAAAACGATCTGCTCCGCCTTGCCCGCAACGAGGCAATCGCTCTTGTCCGCTGCGGCATGACCGCTGATGATGTCGTGCTCCTTACCTGCACCCTGGATCGTTGTTTCATCGCAGGGCTGGCGTATTTCTCGGGGGTCAGAAAGATCGGGGCTGCGGCTATTCGTAACGGTCTGGGGAGTTTGAGTAGTCATCTGGAGCTCATCCGCCGGCTCCGGCCCACGGTGGTTGTGGGTGTCCCCTCCTTTTTGGTCAAGCTGGGGAGGTTCTTGCTTCATGAAGGAATCGATCCTGTCATGAACAGCGTCACCAGGATTATCGCCATAGGGGAGCCGATCCGGGACTGTTCCCTGGGATTACTTCCACTGGGGGAGGAGTTGGAACGGTTGTGGAGCGCACGGCTCTTCTCCACCTATGCGTCCTCCGAGACGACCACCTCCTTTTGTGAATGCATCGCTCAGCAGGGTGGGCACCTCCCTCCGGAGCTGGCTGTCGTCGAGATAGTGGATGACCGGGGGGAGTCGCTCCCCTCCGGAGCCACCGGTGAGGTCGTGGTTACACCGTTGGGGATTCAGGGAATGCCGTTGGTCAGGTTCAGGACGGGCGACATCAGCTTTCTGGATGATACCCCCTGTGCCTGCGGCAGTAACTCTCCGCGCCTGGGTCCGATTCTCGGGAGAAAAAAACAGCTGCTCAAGGTGAAGGGGACGACCCTCTACGCCAATGCCATCAATGCCGTCATGGACACTATCCCCGATGTCATTGACTACTACCTGGTGGCGGAGTCCCCTGATGAACTCTCCGATCGGGTTACCGTTTATGCGGCCGTTGGTGGCGGCGCTTCATGCGCGGAGAGCATCATGGAGACGTTGCAGGCCCGGTTGCGGGTACGCCCCCTGGTGGTCATCGTTGCCGCCGCCGAGCTCAGAAACAAACTTTTCGGCGGGGATAGTCGCAAGGTGAACCGGTTTCTGGATCTGCGGGGAAAAAGCATTTCACACGGATGACTTCCTTGCTTGTCACCCTGAACGGAGGGAAGGATCTGCTTCTGCTTGATTCAACAGCAGATTCTTCGCTATCGCTCAGAATGACAGAGTTAGGGTGTTCATCCGTGTGCCGGATTTTATTTTTTCTGTCTCGCTGCTTTTTCCACTGAGGGGTTACGGAGGAAAACGTTCCCCCTCTTGAGACAAGAGGGGGAGGGGGAGTTATGATACGTGCCGGCCGGGTGAGGGAAAAGTGGGCTATCCCTGTGCCTGGACGGCGGTGATGGCGGTGACGTTGACAATGTCCTCCACGGAACAGCCCCGAGAGAGGTCGTTCACCGGCTTAGCCAGCCCCTGGATAACCGGCCCCACCGCTTCGGCGCCGGCGATCCGCTCCACCAGCTTGTAGCCGATGTTGCCGGCGTCCAGGTCGGGGAAGATCAGGACGTTGGCTTTGCCCGCCACCGGACTCCCCGGCGCCTTCTTCCCCCCCACCGAGGGGAGAAGGGCGGCGTCGGCCTGGAGTTCGCCGTCGATCTGGATGGTCGGGTCGATCTGTCGGGCAATGGCCACCGCTTCGGTTACCTTGTCAATGTCGGCGTGGGATGAACTCCCCTTGGTGGAGAAGGAGAGCATGGCCACCCGGGCCTCCACATCCAGGAATGCCTTGCAGTTTCTCGCCGTAGCCACGGCGATCTCCGCCAGGGCCTGGGCGTTGGGGTTGGGGTTCACCGCGCAGTCGGCGAAGAGGATGATGCCGTTTTCCCCGAAGGCCGGATTTTTGGTGACCATGAAGAAGT
>CAIUUR010000566.1 GCA_903902345.1 uncultured Geobacteraceae bacterium
GAATAATAATATAGAGTTACGTGTTACATTGCCTCCAAAACATACGACCACGATTCAGTCGGGATAAATCGATATTACTGCTATTTTAAGAATTTTATTAAGAAACGAGCTTTCAAAAAGAACCGCGTTTTTATATGGTTATAACGTCAACGGGAATAGCTGGTACTTTCGCATGATCTAAAATCAGCTTTAATGTACATGAGACGGGAGAGGCGGTCAAAGGTTCTAATGATTTAAAAACATCAAGAAAAAGAGGGGATTGGGGTGAAATTTAAGGACGGAGAGAACGTGGTCAATTCTCTGCCAACGAGCAGTAAGGTGGAACTGCTCCACCTCGAAGGCTCCAGCGCCATGGTCCGGTCCGACACTGGTGTCGATCACCTGGGTATTGACTGTAGTATTACCGTAAGTTATACTTTAAGGCATCGGGAGGTATAACCATGCAAGCGATAAAAACAGCCATATCCATTGAAAAGACTCTCTTCGATCAGGCTGAACAGATTGCCCGAGTGATGAAGGTTTCACGGAGCAAGCTTGTGGCACTTGCCCTGCAATCTTTCATTGAGCACCGGAACAATAAGGAAATGCTTGTTCAAATCAATGCTGCCTACTCGGATGAACCAGACGCAACAGAACAAATTCTGCGCCGGAAATCGCGCCAACAGCATCGTCGTATCGTGAGGGAGGAATGGTAATCAATCAGGGTGATATTTACTGGATAGAGCTTGATGAGCCTGATGGTTCAGAGCCCGGATTCAAGCACCCGCATGTCATTGTACAAAACAATCTGTTCAACCGGAGCAAGATCAAGACGGTTGTGGTTTGCCCCCTTACTACCAACCTCAAACGCGCCTCCGCTCCCGGTAACGTACTGCTCGGTAAAAAGGAATCGAACTTACCCAAGGAAAGCGTTGTCAATGTTTCGCAGGTTTTCACCGTTGATAAGACTCAACTGGATGAATACGTCGGTACGCTTTCAGTAAAGCGAATAGCTGAAATACTCAAGGGCATTAACCTGATACTCTCCCCCCGCGACTCCGACTAACACCGCCGGCACGTCGGAGAACAAAAGACCCCGCTCCGGTAAAAGAGCGAGGTCTTTGATTTTTTGACATGGCGGAAAAAGCGGAAGTTTTAACATGGCTTATCTGTATTCCGGTTCCCCTCGTTTGGGCTTTTTTTTGTATGGCGCTATGCCTCGCCATTCAGCACCCTGTTGACGGCCTTGTTCATATCCTTGCCAAGGTTTGACCAGTCTGAACGAAAAGCATCCTCAACACTTTTTGCGGGTTTGTAGTAGCTGTCGCGAGGTTTGCAAGATGATATCGGTTCACCTGGAAAGATACTCACCAGAGAACCGAAGCCATGCAGGAAATAGCGTAGTCTTGATTTTAAATATGTCATAATCCATCTCTATAACAAAATTGGTCGCCGTGCGTCAACATAAACCCGCAATGCTGATATCTGGGCGAGGTGTTCAGGATCACCGACGACGAGGGCCACGAAGTCAATGTTTAACGCGCCAAACGGTCTATAGGGTCGGTTTGATGTCTTCGGGGGTGAGACATGAGTAATGCTTTACGATGACTGAGCCGTCAATATGGCCGGTCAACAGAATATTTGGTGAAAAAGAGCTTAGGCCTACTGTTTACGTCTCCCTGTTTTCCTACCTAGCAAACCGGCACTTGGGCAAAAGGTAGGCCATGGGTAGGAATGGAATTAAAAAACCCGCTCAATCTTTCCTAAAGATTAGCGGGTCAGTGTCAGGCAGTCAAGCTTTAAGCTGTTGATTTGCGTCCTGTTTTCCGGTTCCTTCCTAGGGTTTCAAAAGGGTTGAAACTGCTACCCCATGTTCCAGATCGCCATTTCCAGCATATCCTTCCAACTTTTGGAAATCTCGCTGACGACGGTGGGTTCGAAACCACAGTGCATCATGCATTGGGCGCAACGGTCGTCACGGCCGACACCGTACTTGCTCCAGTC
>CAIUUR010000567.1 GCA_903902345.1 uncultured Geobacteraceae bacterium
CGTTGCACCATCTGTCCATCAAAACGCAAGAACTTACGAACGATTAAATTCCAACTCAAAACAACTCCATCAAACACTCCCTCTCCCCGTAGGGGCGTACGGCCGTACGCCCGTACAGAGAGGGTCGGGGTGAGGGGTGGTTTCCAGCGTTGCACGGCTCCCACGGGTTTACCACTGCGGCCAAAGAACGACACTCTTCCTGCAAGTAACAAAAAATGGAAATATATAAAGGTGATAAATCAAAACGGAGGGATGCTGTGAGGAAAAACATGAACAGCTTTCCCCACATCATGAGGAATGAATCGTTTCAAAGCTATCAAAAATGCAGAGGTTTTGTAAAGAAGTTTTAAAATATTTCTGGAGCAAAGGCACACCATCTACGGCTTGTATTTACATTTTTGTAAATATACGGTACAAGAACAACATGATATTCGAATGGGATGAGCTCAAAAACGAAGGGAACAAGGCAAAGCATGGCGTTAGCTTTAACGCCGCAAAGATGGTCTTTTTTGATCCACACTGCCTTACCCGATTCGACCAAGTTACTGACGGTGAAGAACGCTGGCAAACCATGGGACAAATCAACGGGGTTCTGCTGCTCCTGGTTGTCCATGTCACCCGATATGCCGACCATACGGAAATAATCAGAATCATATCGGCGAGACGACCCACGAGTCATGAAAGGAGAAGCTATGAAAACGAAAAATAAGAAACAGCCTGATATGGTCAGAGTAGTGTCGGACGGCACAATCACGCCGGAAATTGAGACGGAACTACACGCCATTGCGGCGATGGCCGATGACACTATCGATACCTCGGATATACCGGAGGTAACCGACTGGAGCACTGCGGTAGTCGGCAGATTTTATCGGCCATTGAAAGAGACCGTAACTGTGCGCCTTGACTCAGATGTACTTCATTGGCTCAAGCTGGCGGGGAAGGGTTATCAAAGTCGCTTGAACGCAATCCTTCGCAAAGAAATGGCGTCACAGTCTGAAACCCGCAACGCCGCCTGATAGTAAAATAATTGTATAGTACGCACCATGCAAAACTCCCCCTCACCCTGTCCCCTTCGGCTTCGCTCAGGGCAGGCCTCCCCCACCAGGGGGGAGGGGACGTTCTAATCCGCATTACAGTGCGTTGCACCACCTGTCCATCAAAACGCAAGAACTTACGAACGATTAAATTCCAACTCAAAACAGCTCCATCAATCTCTTCCTCTCCACGTAGGGGCGTACGGCCGTACGCCCGATCGCAAGAACGAACAACGGGGATGCGCCTGCCGGCACATCCCCGTTGTTCGTTATACTTCTCCTGCTTTGACTTCTATCTGCTATTCGCACGTGTCCTCGAAGGTGAGGGCTGCCAGCTTCTGGTAATAGGCGAAACGGGCCGCAGTCCACTTGGACGCCTTCTTCATCAGCGCATCAGCCCCTTCAGGGTTGACCTTCTTCAAAGACTTGTAACGGTTCTCGCCATTGGCAAAATCCTCGAAGCTGGTGGTGGGCGCCTTGCTGTCCAGCTGCAGCGGATTTTTGCACTCGGCAGCCAGGGCCGGGTTGTACCGGAAGAGCGGCCAGTAACCGGAGCTGACAACTTTTTTCTGCTCGTCCACGGCGGTGGTCATGTCGATGCCGTGAGCGATGCAGTGAGAGTAGGCAATGATGAGCGACGGTCCGTCGTACGCTTCAGCTTCCAGGAAGGCCTTGACGCACTGGTTGGGATTGGCCAGGGAAACGTTGGCCACATAGACGGAACCGTAGGACATGGCCATCATTCCCAGGTCTTTCTTGAAGAGCTGCTTGCCACCTGCGGCAAACTGGGCCACTGCCCCCATGGGGGTGGATTTGGACGCCTGTCCCCCGGTGTTGGAGTAGACCTCCGTATCCAGGACCAGGATGTTCACATTCTTGCCGCTGGCAATGACATGGTCCAGACCGCCGTAACCGATGTCATAAGCCCAGCCGTCGCCGCCGATGATCCAGACGGATTTGTCCACCAGGTAGTCCACCACGGTGAGGAGTCGCTTGGCCGTGACTTCGGGACACCCTTCCAGCGACTTCTTCAGTTCAGCTACACGGCCACGCTGAGCCTCGATGCCTGCCTGATTGGACTGGTCGGCCCCCTTGATCTCGGCCATGAGCGCCTTCACCGGATCGCAGGATTTGCAGGAGCAGCCAGCCAACTCTTCCAGCAGCTCATGAGCCATGACCGTGAATTTATCCACGGTGAGCCGCATACCGAAACCAAACTCGGCGTTATCCTCGAACAACGAGTTGGACCAAGCCGGTCCGCGCCCGTCAGCCCGCTTGGCGTAGGGGGTGGTGGGGAGGTTGCCGCCGTAGATGGAGGAACAACCGGTGGCGTTGGCAATGAGAGCCCTGTCCCCGAAGAGCTGGGTCAGAAGCTTCAGGTACGGGGTCTCGCCGCAGCCGGCGCAGGCGCCGGAGAATTCGAAGAGCGGTCGAACCAGCTGGTTGCTCCGGAGAGACTCCAGCTTGACCTGGGTGGGATCCACATCCGGGATGGTGAGGAAGAACTCCCAGTTGGCCGATTCCTGGACCCGCAGGGGGGGCTGGAAGGCCATATTGATCGCCTTGTGGCTGGGGTTGGCCTTATCCTTGGCCGGACAGTTGTAGGAGCAGGCGCCGCAGCCGGTGCAATCTTCCGCGGCTACCTGGATGGTGAACTTCTTCCCCTTCATCTCGGGAATCTTGCAATCGGTGGATTTGAAGGAGGCGGGAGCCCCGGCCAGTGCCGCTTCATCGTAGGCCTTCATCCGGACGACGGCGTGAGGGCAGACAAAGGAACAGATGCCGCACTGAATACAGAGAACCTCGTCCCACACCGGGATATCGTTGGCGATATTCCGCTTCTCATACTGGGAAGTGGCGGTGGGGAAGGTGCCGTCCACCGGCATCTTGGAAACGGGGAGATCGTCTCCCAGTCCGGCGATGATGGGGGCGCTGGTCTCCTGAACGAACTGTGGCGCGCTGGCGGCAACTACCGGCGGCTTGTTGATAGTGCTTGAAACCGCATCCGGAACCAGAACCTGGGAGATGTTATCCAGCCCGGCATCCACGGCCCGATAGTTCATCTCCACGACCTTCTCGCCAGCCTTACCGTAGCTCTTCTTAATGGCGCCCTTGATCTCCGCCACGGCGGTCTCCAGCGGGATGATGTTGGAGATTTTGAAGAAGGCGGTCTGCATGATCACGTTGATGCGGGAGCCAAGGCCGATCTCGTTCCCCAGCTTGACGCCGTCGATGACGTAGAACTTGAGCTTCCTGTCGATGATCTGCTGCTGCACCTCGCAGGGGATCTTGTCCCAAACCTCGGTGGCGTCAAAGGCGGAGTTGAGAAGAAAGGTGGCGCCGATCTTGGCCTTGGAGAGGAGGTCGTATTTCTCCAGGAAGGAGAAGTTGTGACAGGCGACGAAATCGGCTTCCTGCACCAGGTAAGGGGCGCGGATGTACTCCTTGCCGAACCTCAGATGCGAGGTGGTCATGGAGCCGGCCTTCTTGGAGTCGTAAACGAAGTAGGCCTGGGCGTTATTGTCGGTAAGCTCACCGATGATCTTGATGGAGTTCTTGTTGGCCCCCACAGTACCATCGGAACCGAGCCCGTAGAACATAGCCTGGTAGATCCCCGTCATGGGGTTGAAATAGGTGGGATCGATCTCCAGGCTGCAACCGGTGACATCCTCGATGATCCCCACCACGAAGTGATTCTTGGGAGCGGGCGCATCCAGATTGGCAAAGGTGGCCACGACCTGCGCCGGGGTGAATTCCTTGGAGCCGAGGCCGTAACGTCCCCCCACGATAAGGGGATACCCCTTGAACTCGAACTTCTTGTCGGCCATGGCTTCGCCGATGGCGGTCCTGACATCCAGGTAAAGCGGCTCACCCAGGCCACCGGGCTCCTTCGTCCGATCCAGGACGGCCATTTTCTTCACCGTCTTGGGGATGGCGGCAATGAAGGCGTCCAGCGGGAACGGACGATACAGGTGGATCTTCACCACCCCCACCTTTTCACCCCGGGCGATCATATGCTCCACGGTCTCGTGGACGGTGTCGGCCCCGGAGCCCATGATGATGATCACCTTGTCGGCGTCGGGAGCCCCCACGTAATCCACGAGTTTGTACTCGCGACCAGTGATTCCCGCAAACTTCTTCATCTCCTCTTCGACGATGGTGATGCAGGCAGGATAGAAGGGGTTGACTGTCTCCCGCCCCTGAAAGTAGACGTCAGGGTTCTGAGCGGTGCCGCGCATGACCGGGTGATCCGGCGAAAGACCGCGAGCCTTATGAGCGGCGATGAGATCGTCATCCAGCATGGCGCGCATGTCGTCGTAGGTCAACTCCTCAACCTTGAGAACCTCATGGGAGGTCCTGAAACCGTCGAAGAAGTGCAGAAAGGGGACCCGGCTCCGGAGGGTTGCCGACTGGGAGATGAGGGCAAAGTCCATCGCCTCCTGGGCATTATTGGAGGCGAGCATGGCCCACCCGGTGGAACGGCAGGACATGACGTCGGAGTGATCGCCGAAGATGGACAGGGCCTGGGCCGCGATGGCGCGGGCCGAGACATGAAAGACCGTGGGGGTAAGCTCACCGGCGATCTTGAACATATTGGGGATCATCAGGAGCAGCCCCTGGCTGGCAGTGAAGGTCGTGGTCAAAGCGCCAGCCTGGAGCGCCCCGTGAACCGCGCCAGCGGCGCCCCCTTCAGACTGCAATTCCACCACACTGGGAACCGAACCCCAGATGTTCTTCTCACCCATGGAGCTCTTGATATCGGAGATCTCACCCATGACCGATGACGGCGTAATGGGGTAGATGGCGATCACCTCGTTGGTGGCGTGGGCCACGTGGGCGGCGGCGGTATTGCCATCGATGGTTACCATTTTTCTGCTCATGCGTTCCTCCCTTTAGTGTGCGGTATGCCCTGATGTATGCAACGACGAAAACAACAAACAGTCAGACTTCGTTACGCCCTTCCAGCGCCCGCTGAACCGTGGCGGTGTCCACATATTCCAGATCGCTCCCCATGGGTATCCCATGGGCGAGACGGGTAATCCGGATATCCAGCGGTTTGATGAGCCGGGTCAGGTAGAGAGCCGTCGCCTCCCCCTCCACGGAGAAGTTGGTGGCAATGACCACCTCAGTTACCTCGCTCCCCCGAAGCCTGCCCAGCAGCTCCGCAATCCGCAGATCACCGGGGGTGACACCGTTCATGGGGGAGAGCGCCCCGTTCAGTACATGGTAGAGGCCATGATAGGCATGACTCCGTTCCACAGCCAGGAGGTCCTGCGGCTCCTCCACCACGCATATCTTGCCCCGATCACGGGAACCGGTACAGATGGCACAAGGGTCGTCTTCGGTAATACCGAAACAGGTAGAACAGAATCCCACCCGCTCCACTACCTCCCGCAGAGATTCCGACAGAGCCACTGCGTGTTCGGGGGATTTCAGCAGATGAAAGGCGAGTCGCATGGCGGTCCGCTCACCGACCCCCGGTAATTTTCGGAGTTCGGCGAGGAGCCGGGTCAACGACGATGAGGAATGTAGCATAGTTGCCCGCTCAGATAAAACATTTTTTTACCACATTTCGAAAGTTTCACTAATAGTAAAAAAAGCAGCATGACTGTTTAGCATTAGTGCAAAACTGCTGTTCTAAAAACACAAGTTCTAGGTTCAAGGTTCAAGGTTCTTGAACTTGGAATGTTGAACCTTGAACCTTGAACGTCTCTTTTAAAACAGCCCCGGAATGCTAAGACCGCCGGTGACCTTTCCCATCTCCTCAGCCATCTGGGCCTGAACTTTCTTGAGCGCCTCGTTAACCGCCGAGGTAATGAGGTCCTGCAGCATCTCAACATCCTCCGGATCCACAGCATCCTTCTGGATGGTCAGGCTGAGGATCTGGTTTTTACCGTTGACTGTGACGGCCACGGCTCCCCCCCCCACAGTGGCCTCGGCGGTCTTCTCCGTCGCCTCTTCCTGCAGTTTCGCCATCCGTTGTTGCATCATCTGCGCCTGCTTCATGATCTGGGCCAAGCCTTTGGACATCGGTAACGCCTCCTGATAATGGTGATGTGTTTTTCGCGTTGGGCACGGCGCGCCGTGCCCCTACATTTTCACAAACCGTCTTTACTTCTTTCCAACTCCAGCTTGCCACCGAAAATCTCCACCGCGGCGGCCACAAGAGGATGCTTCTTCAGCTCTTCCTCAGCCTGTTTCAGACTTTCCCGGGAATGAAGCTTTTTTTTTTCATGAACCGTCGGAGGAAGGTTTGCACCGCTGTCGGTCAACTTGACCAGCTTGAGCTCCGGAGCTCCGCCGAAATGCTCCCGGGCTAGAGAGGTCAAGGTCGCCAAGGCATCGGGTTCGGAGAGACTGCTGTAATAGAAAGAATCGGCAGGAAACCCCACCTCAACCTTCGTAGGCGAGATCCCGATGGGGTGACCATGCTCCAGAAATGCCCCGAGACGCGCCTTCTTTTCCTTCACATACAGCACATAACCGCTCCAGGAGTCGCCCGAATTCTCGGATGAACTCCTGGCTGCCGACGATGGTGACGGAGAGGGGGGGGACGACGGGGAAGAGGCAGTGGGAAAGGAACGGGGGGCCGCCACGGGAGCGGAGGGAGTTGGCCGGGATGGCGTAACAGCCTCCCTTTCCAGCCGTGTTGCCGGTCCGGCGACGGCCTCACCCGACCGAATTACCCGCTCCAGATTTTTCAACCGTTCCAGAAGGTCACCGATGGGGATCACCGGCGCCATGGTTGCCGCCCGGATCAGGGCCATCTCCAGCACCAGCCGGGGAAAGGAGGATTGTGACATCTCTCCTTCGGCCTTGATGAGGAGGGAGATCTGTCGCTGCAGATCATCCAGGGTGAGGGGGGACACCTGCTCCTTCAGCAGCGCCAACTCCGCGTCGGCCAGATCGATGAGCTCACCCGGCTGTTTCACCGCCTTGAGGATGGCGAGCAGTCGAAACTGCTCGATGAGCTCCTGGCAGAACTGGCGCATATTGTAACCGAAGGCGTCCACCCGCCGCACCGCGTCGAGAACTCCCGCAGCGTCATGGGCAAAGATTGACCCTGACGTCTCCAGCAGGAGCCCCCGGTCCACCACCCCCAGAAGGCTCGTCACATCCTCATCCAGGACATTTTCACCACAGAAGGCCAACACCTGATCGAGCGTCGAAAGGGAATCCCGCATGCTCCCGTCCCCCTTCCGGGCGACCATGGTCAGGGCGGTCTCGGTGACGCTTATCTTCTCCTCACGGACGATGTGTTCCAACTGCGCCACGATCTTCTTCAGCGGAATCCGCTTGAAGTCGTACCGCTGACAGCGGGAGAGGATGGTGATGGGGAGTTTGTGCGGCTCGGTAGTGGCGAAGATGAATTTGACGTGAGAAGGGGGCTCTTCCAGCGTCTTCAACAGGGCGTTGAAGGCGTTGGTGGAAAGCATGTGGACTTCGTCGATGATGACGATCTTGTAGCGGCCACGGGCAGGGAGATAGCGGATGGTGTCCCGAAGCTCCCGGACATCATCCACCCCGGTGTTGGAGGCGCCGTCGATCTCCAGCACATCCACCGAGATCCCGTCGGTGATCTCGTGGCAAGCAGAGCAGACGTTGCATGGTTCCGTCGATGGCCCCTGCTCGCAGTTGAGGGCCTTGGCCATGATCCGGGCGGAACTGGTCTTCCCCACCCCACGGGCGCCGGTGAAGAGAAAGGCATGGGCGACACGACCGGAGGCCAGGGCATTGGTCAAGGCCCGACAGATATGCTCCTGTCCAACCAGGTCGGCAAAGGTCTGGGGCCGATATTTCAAGGCTAGAACGGTATACGGCTTTTTTTTATCCTTGACTCCATCCGACATGTGCGCCCCAAAAACCAGTCCGGATTCCGAGTTCATACAGTTATGGGTACAACTGATAGCTGGGTTGCCCCGCGGCACACGGAGTCGGCTACTGCCGTTGCTTCCTTCCGGACCTGGCGGAGTTCATAGCCTTCCATTGCGCGGGACCCAGCTATCAGTTGTACCCACAACATCCGTAAAAACGGATAAACCTGCCGGGCGCGACGCCTCGGCAGGGTTATTGAAAATGGCGGAGAGAGAGGGATTCGAACCCTCGGTACGCGTTAACGTACACACGCTTTCCAGGCGTGCTCCTTCAACCGCTCGGACATCTCTCCATGCAAAGAAGTGGTACTATAATCTACTGATCGTCGTTTGTAAAGAGCTTTGTCACTATCTTGCACGACACTAGCCGGAAATCGGTGAGATATTCCGGCAGGAGGGGTAATCAGAGCAAACCCAGAATTTCTTGCCGGCATTTGCCCCCTTTGTTGCTGTTCCCACTTTCATCTTTTTGCCGCAATGGGTACAGTCCGAAGCCATGGAGTGCTCTATTCTGACAGAAGTTGTCTGGTCGGCATGTTCCTGCTTCCCGACGGGGACAGCCACCACCGGCACAACGGCCTCGACCACCGGTTGTTGGACGCCGGCAGCCATTGCCTTCCCAATGGCATCTGCCACCGGTTGTGCTACCGCATCTGACACACTGTTCTCGATGGAGGTCCGTACAGCCCGCGCCACAGCCTCCTCCACCGGTTGTTCTACCCCCTCGGCAATTTCCTTCTCAATGGCCCTGGCCACCGATCGGGAGACCGATTGTGAAACCGTGCTCTTTATGGCAGCAGCTACGGCTTGCGACACTGCTGCGGCAACCCGCTCATCCACACCGGCGGCCAGCGCCTGCGTGATAGCCGCCGCCACCGGCTCCTCCACACCCGCCGCCACGGCCCGGGCAATGGCGGCAGACACCGGCTGAGCGACACCGGACGCCACGGCATCCTCTATGGCTGTGGCCACCGGTTGAGCGACGGCCCGGGAAACCGTGCTCTCTATGGACGCGGCTACGGCTTGCGACACTGCTGCGGCAACCCGTTCCTCCACACCGGCGGC
>CAIUUR010000568.1 GCA_903902345.1 uncultured Geobacteraceae bacterium
CTGGACGAACCGACCAACCATCTGGACGTGGAATCGATCATCTGGCTGGAGGAGTGGCTGGCCAATGAATTTGACGGCGCATTGCTCATGACCAGTCACGATCGGGATTTCATGAATCGCGTCGTGTCGCGCATCGTTGAGGTGTCAAACAGTACCATCACCACCTACAGCGGCAACTATGACTACTACGAAAACGAGCGGGATATCCGCCGGGAGCAACTGCTTGCCTCCCACAAACGTCAGCAGGATATGTTGGCCAAGGAGGAGGAGTTCATCGCCCGTTTCGCCGCCAGGGCCTCCCATGCAGCTCAGGTTCAGTCGCGGGTAAAAAAGATCGAAAAGATCGAGCGAATTGAAATCCCCCCTGAAGAGCGAGCGGTAAAATTCGAGTTTAACGAACCGCCCCGCAGCGGAGATGACGTTGTCGCCCTGGAAAAACTGGGGAAAGTGTGGGAGACGATCGACGGACGGGAACATCCCGTATTCAGCGGGGTATCGGGCATAGTCCGCCGACAGGACAAAATCGCCGTCGTGGGAGTCAACGGTGCGGGAAAATCGACTTTCTTAAAAATAGTCGCCGGGCAGACGGAGCCCACGGTGGGGACGTTCACTCTGGGGGCCAACGTGGAGGTGGGATATTTCAGCCAGCACGCGCTGGAGGTCCTTGATCCGCGCAAGACGGTATTCGAAACGCTCCAGGATGTCATGCCATTGGCGAACATCGGCGTGATCCGCAACCTGCTGGGAGCCTTTCTCTTTTCGGGGGACACCGTGGAAAAGCGGATCGAAAATCTTTCCGGCGGAGAAAAAAGCCGCGTAGTTCTGGCCACGCTCCTGGCGCGCCCTCTCAATCTGTTGATTCTGGATGAGCCGACCAACCACCTGGATATCCGTTCTCGGGATATGTTGCTGGAAGCACTGAAAAAATTTACCGGGACAGTACTATTAGTCAGTCATGACCGGCATTTCCTCCGGCTGCTGGTAGACCGGGTATTCGAGATCGACCATGGGCAAATGCTCACCTACGACGGAACGTACGAGTACTACCTCTCCAAGACCCAGACTATTTAAGCCGGCGCGACGCAGTCGCTCTGATCCCCCTTGATCTTGGCCACGGCGTGGGGAACCGCACCCCAGACCGCGTCCAGATTCTCCACCGCTCCGCCGGGACTCCCGGGAAGATTAATGATAAGGGTCCGGTTTCTGATCCCCGCGATGGCGCGGGAGATCATGGCATGAGGGGTCTTCTCCATGCTGACCCGCCGCATGACCTCGCCGAACCCCGGAATCTCCTTCTCCACGATCTTCCGGGTAGCGTCCGGCGTCACGTCACGGGGGGAGACGCCGGTGCCGCCGGTGGTGAGGATGAGATCGAAGGCGCCGCTATCCGCCCACCCTTCCAGCTTCACATAGATGATGTCCAACTCGTCGGGAACCAGTTCGGTATGCAGTACCGTCACCCCCCGCTCCCCCAGCCATTTCTCCAGGGCCGGACCGCTACGGTCCTCCCGTTCACCCCGTGCTCCCTTGTCGCTCAACGTCAGGATCGCCGCTTTCATAAGGTCTGCTCCTCTACGATTATGCTGGATAGACTACCTGCCCCATGCGGTGAAGGGATGATTTCAGCTTCTCATCGAACGTGACGATGATTGATCCTTTCACCTCTCTTCCCGTAGCGGTAACAACGGCATCGCCGAAGTCCGCAATCCTGGACGGCCAGAGCGAGAGGACAACCGCCAGATCCATTTGATGGCGAACCTCGACCCCGGGCATGGCAATGAACTCACGAACCATACTGTTTATAGTCTCTTTGGAAATCGAGTAAACCCTGTCCATGACAAAGATGAATTCAGTCAGGACAAACTGGTGACAGATAAGAGTACATTTGAAGCCGGCGGCATCGGCAAACAATGGGGTGACCGCTTCCTGTTGGACCAGGTTTCGATCCGTGACGAACGAAATCAGTGCATTGGTATCGATAATATATTTTTTCATCGATACTTCTCGACGCGCAGATCACGAGCAGATTCGATATCAGTGGAGATGTTACCGCTCCCGACTTTCACGCTCCCCTGATAACTGAGAAAAGTGCTGTGAACCGGTCGAACGGTCACCGTCCCTTTGTCCATGATCCATTCAAGAGAATCATGCACGGCAATCCCGAGTTTTTCTCGTACCGCTTTGGGGATGGTTGTTTGATATTTGACAGTTACCGTCGAGTTCATGTCGCCTCCAAGTATTTCCTTACGATATAATACTAACGTAAGGAATATACTTTGTCAATCAACCATGTTACTCCACTTCATATCTACCGCTCTTCCCTCCCTCCTTGAACAGGAGCCTGAGGATC